>NZ_JBSFCI010000004.1:0-315022 GCF_053593375.1 Streptomyces sp. NPDC002309
ACATATCTGGCGTTGACTTTTGGCACGCTGTTGAGTTCTCAAGGAACGGACGCTTCCTTTGTACTCACCCGAGAATCTCTCTCGCGGCTTTCCTCTGGGCGCTTCCCTTCGGTGTTCCAAACTCTATCAGGGTTTTTCCGTCTCTCTGACCACCGTTCTGCGGGCATGCAGAAGGAGATCCGAGTCTGGATCTGACAAGTTGGGTGCCGCCGGGCCACGACGCTTGTTTGCGTCAGCCAGCCTCAAGCAGGAGCACGATTCTACAGGGGGCCGCGGAGCGCGCGCAAATCCATTAGGCTGGTGGTCTAGACCTCTATTGGGAGGTCTCCGGCGTACCGGGACTTCCCATGACATACCCTGCTCAGCAATGGGCCGTCCGGGACAGGCTGTGACGGCTCATATTTGAATCTCCGCCCCTGGGAGGCTCCTCATGACCACTGTTACCTCTCCGCTCGCCGGACGCGCCATCGGACTTGCCGCAGTGCCGGACCCGGTCTTCTCGGGAGCCATGGTCGGCCCGGGTACCGCCATCGACCCCGTGCGTGAGCCTTCCGAGGCCGTCGCACCCGTGGACGGAGTAGTCGTCTCCCTCCACCCGCACGCCTTCGTCGTCGTGGACGCGGAGGGACACGGCGTGCTGACCCACCTCGGCATCGACACCGTGCAGCTCAACGGTGAGGGATTCGAGCTCCTCGTGAACAAGGGCGACACCGTGACCCGCGGTCAGGGCGTCGTGCGCTGGGACCCGAGCGCGGTCGAGGCCGCCGGCAAGTCGCCGGTCTGCCCGATCGTGGCTCTGGAGGCCACGGCTGATGTTCTCTCCGAGCTCCGCGAGGACGGCGACGTGAAGTCGGGGGACACCCTCTTCGTCTGGAAGTGACGTCATCGCCGTCTGATGACGGTATGCAGGACAACCACCGCGGCGGCGGGGTCCGCCGCACTATCGGAGACGGGTGAGATGGAGACAACGCTGCGAGGCGTCGGCGTGAGCCACGGGGTGGCGATCGGCGAGGTCCGGCATATGGGAACGGCGGTGCTCGAACCGCCCGCCAAGCAGATCCCGGCCGAGGAGGCGGAGCGCGAACAGGGGCGCGCCCGGCAGGCCGTGGAGGCGGTGGCGGCCGACCTGATAGCGCGGGGCAATCTGGCGGGCGGCGAGGCCCAGGCCGTGCTCGAGGCGCAGGCCATGATGGCCCAGGACCCGGAGCTGATGGCGGACGTGGACCGGCGGATCGCCGTCGGCAGCACCGCGGAGCGCGCGGTGTACGACGCGTTCGCGTCGTACCGGGACCTGCTCGCCGGTGCCGGTGAGTACCTCGCCGGACGCGTGGCGGACCTCGATGACGTGCGGAACCGTATCGTCGCGCGTCTGCTCGGAGTGCCGATGCCGGGTGTGCCGGACAGCGACGAGCCCTATGTGCTGGTCGCGCGCGACCTCGCGCCCGCGGACACGGCGCTGCTGGACCCCACGCTCGTCCTCGGTTTCGTGACCGAGGAGGGCGGGCCGACCAGCCACAGCGCGATCCTTGCCCGGGCACTCGGCGTGCCGGCCGTGGTGGCACTGCCGGGCGCGGGTGAGCTGGCCGAAGGCACGATGATCGCCGTGGACGGCAGCACCGGCGAGATCTTCGTGAACCCCAGCGACGAGAAGAAGGCCCAACTGGAGGCCTCGGCCGCCCAGCGCAGGGCCGCGCTGGCCGCGTCGACCGGACCCGGTGCCACCTCCGACGGGCACAAGGTGCCGCTGCTGGCCAACATCGGCGGCCCCGCGGACATCCCTGCCGCGGTGGAGGCGGGCGCCGAGGGCGTGGGTCTGTTCCGGACCGAGTTCCTCTTCCTCGACGACAGCAAGCAGGCGCCTTCCGAGGACAAGCAGGTCGAGGCATACCGGCAGGTCCTCGAAGCGTTCCCCGAAGGCCGTGTCGTGGTGCGCGTGCTGGACGCCGGTGCCGACAAGCCGCTGGACTTCCTGACGCCTTCCGACGAGCCGAACCCGGCCCTGGGCGTGCGCGGCCTGCGGACGCTGCTCGATCACCCCGAGGTGCTGCGCACCCAGCTGACCGCGCTGGCGAAGGCCGCGGAAGGGCTGCCCGTCCATCTGGAGGTAATGGCCCCGATGGTGGCGGACCGCACGGACGCCAAGGCGTTCGCGGACGCGTGCCGTGAAGCCGGGCTGCGGGCCAAGTTCGGCGCGATGGTGGAGATTCCGTCGGCGGCGCTCCGGGCGCGTTCCATCCTCCAGGAGGTCGAGTTCCTGTCCCTGGGCACCAACGACCTGGCTCAGTACACGTTCGCCGCCGACCGGCAGGTGGGCGCGGTGTCCCGGCTGCAGGACCCGTGGCAGCCGGCGCTGCTGGACCTGGTCGCGCTGTCCGCCGAGTCGGCGCGGGCCGAGGGCAAGAGCTGTGGTGTCTGCGGTGAGGCCGCGTCCGATCCGCTGCTCGCCTGTGTGCTGACCGGTCTGGGTGTCACCTCCCTCTCCATGGGTGCGGCGTCGATTCCCTATGTCCGGGCGAGCCTGGCGAAGTACACGCTGGCGCAGTGCGAGCGTGCCGCGGCTGCCGCGCGTGCGGCCGACACCGCCGAAGAGGCCCGTGGCGCGGCTCAGGCCGTGCTGTCCGGCGAGTAGGCCTGCCGGGCCGACGAAGGTCTCTTGTCCGGGGCGCTCCATCTGACGGTGGAGCGCCCCTTCCGTCTCCGGGGGCTCTTTCAGTGGCGGTGTTCCGCGGCCGTCCCCTCCTCTCCTTCCTCTTCCTCGCCGCCGCGATCCGCGGCCCGCGCCTCCTGGCCCAGGTCCGGCGGGACGCCGTAGTCGACCCCGGATTCCGGCGAGATCAGGTCGCCCGAGTCCACGTCGGTGCAGTAGGCGTCGAAGACCTCGCCGGCTGTCAGGGGTTCGAGGCCGCCCCCGCGCAGGCGCCAGCCGTAGACGCGGTCCGGGGTGGCTGGGGCTGTGGTCCGCATGACCAGTCCGCCGGCGTTGCGGGTGGCGATGCCCAGGGCCAGAACTGTGGTGAACTCGAGCGCTTCGGCTTCGTCGAGCTGTGTGGTTCCGTCGGTGGCGCGGTCCGCGTGGAGGACGGCGACGAGGGTTTCCGGGGTGCCGGTGACGCTGCAGACGATGTGCCGGTCCCCGGGTGGTGCCGTGTCGAGAACGCGGACGAGGAGTTTCGAGGCGCGGGCGAAGGCCGTGTGCCCGATGTCCTCGCCGCAGGTCGCGCACGCGCCGACGCGGGCCAGCAGTGTCGAGGCGTATTCCCAGGTCGCCTGACGTACCGCTTCGCTCACGAGGACCGGGACGAGGTCGGCGAGTTTCTGGCCCTCGTACGTGACGGTGGCGCCGGTGGCCGCCAGTTCGGCGGTGAAGCGTGCGCGGCTCGACGGGAGATCGGGGTCGATGCCTCCGCCCTCGCAGAAGTCCGCGTACTCCTGCGGGTCGAAGAGGGCGACGGTGGTGTGGCCGCCGTCGGCGGCACGTGTCCTGAGCAGGGCTTCCATCTGCCGCAGATAGGTCTCGTGGTCGTCGAACGTGAAGCTGCGGTAGCGCCGCATCGCGTGGAAGTCGTGCTCGTCCGTGAGCAGGCCGATCGTGCCGGCGATTTCGCGGTGCAGGACGCGTCGCGTGGTCGTGCGGTCGGTGTGCGCCATTGTTTCCCCCTGTGCACGCGGTCGATCAATGCTCACTCACAGTAACCGACTGCACTGACAATGAGGGGAGGGCAGCTCGTCCGCGAGGAGAAACCGCAGGTCACGTCCACATTGGCGAGCAGCGGCCTCGGGCTTCCGCATTCCGGCGGTGTGTCCGAGGCCGGTTTCGGGGCCGCTCGTACCTGGGCCGTCAGCGTCGTTCGCGGGCGAGGTCCTCGTAGAAGTGGAGCAGGTCGAGGTTGTCGATGGAGCCGGGGTTGACCGCCTTTTCCAGGGGGGTGCCCTGGAGGAGCCGCTTGACCGGGACCTCGATGCGCTTTCCGGTCAGCGTGTGCGGGACTCCGGGCACCTCGATGATCTCATCGGGAACATGGCGTGGTGAGAGCTGTTCACGGATGGTCTGTCTGATCCGGTTGAGCAGGGCGTCGTCGAGGACGGCTCCCGGCGCCAGGTGGACGAACAGCGGCATCCAGTAGCCCCCGTCCCGCTGTTCGACGCCGATGACGAGGGACTCCCTGATCTCGGGCAGGCGCTCCACCGCTTCGTAGATGTCGGCGGAGCCCATCCGTACGCCCTGCCTGTTGAGCGTGGAGTCGGACCGGCCGTGGATGACCACGGAGCCCCGTGATGTCACGGTGATCCAGTCGCCGTGGCGCCAGACCCCGGGGTAGGTGTCGAAGTAGCTGTCGCGGTAGCGGCTGCCGTCAGGGTCGTTCCAGAAGTGGATCGGCATGGACGGCATCGGGTTGGTGACCACGAGCTCGCCGACCTCGTCCGTCATGGGTTTGCCGCTGGGGTCCCAGGACTGCAGGTCGGTGCCCAGCCCGGGGGCCTGAAGTTCACCGATGTACACGGGCAGGGTCGGCACGGCTCCCGCGAAGCAGGAGCACACGTCGGTACCACCGCTGACCGAGGCGATCCACAGGTCGTCGCGGACCTCGTCGTGCAACCAGCGGAAGCCGTCGGGCGGCAGCGGCGAGCCGGTGGTGGCCACGCACTGCACGCGCGAGAGGTCGTAGTCCCGGCCCGGGTGAATCTCCGCCTTGCGGCAGGCCATGACGTACGCGGCGGAGGTCCCGTAGAGGGTGGCTCCCGTGCGTTCGGCGATGCGCCATTGGGCACCGGTGTCGGGATAGCCGGGACTGCCGTCGTACAGGACGACCGTGGTGCCCGTCAGAAGGCCGGAGACGAGGAAGTTCCACATCATCCAGCCGGTGGACGTGTACCAGAAGAAGCGGTCCTCGGGACCCAGGTCGCAGTGCAGACCGATCTGCTTGAGGTGTTCGACGAGGATGCCTCCCTGGGACTGGACGATGGCCTTGGGCAGGCCGGTCGTGCCGGAGGAGTACAGCACCCACAGGGGGTGGCCGAACGGCACCTGCGCGAACTCGGGCTCAGTGTCCGCGCCCGTCAGGGCCGGCCACTCCAGGGCGCCTTCGGGAGCCGCCGTGCCGAGGAGGGGGATGTGCACGACCGCGCGCAGGGTGGGCAGTTCGCGGCGCAGTTCGGCCACGGTGTCGCGGCGGTCGTGCTCCTTGCCGCCGTATCGGTAGCCGTCGACGGTGAACAGGACGACGGGTTCCACCTGCTGGAAGCGGTCGAGGACGCTGCGGGCGCCGAAGTCGGGGGCGCACGATGTCCAGATGCCGCCCACGGCGGCGGTCGCCAGGAAGGCGACGACGGCCTCGGGGATGTTCGGGAGGTAGCCGCTGACCCGGTCTCCGGGGCGTACGCCGAGGGCACGCAGTTCCGCGGCCAGGGAGCCGACCTGGCGGCGGAGTTCGGCCCAGCTCACCGGCCGTGGTTCCTGGGTCTCGTCTACGCACAGGAGGGCCGGTTCGTCCGGGCGGTTCGCGGCCGCGCGCAGGGCGTGTTCGGCGTAGTTCAGTGTCGCGCCGGGAAACCACTGCGCGCCGGGCATCGTCCGTTCCCCCAGCACGCGCGCGTAGGGCGTCGAGAACCGCACGTCGAACCACTCCGTGACGGCTTTCCAGAACGTCTCCAGCTCATCGACGGACCAGCGGTGCAGAGCGGGGTAGCCGCCCTCGCTCGGGGCGCCGTGGTGTGCGGCGGCCCATGTCTGGAACTTCGTGATCTGTGCCTGGGCGATGCGTTCCGGATCGGGCTGCCAGAGCGGCTGCGGGTTCACGATCGACATGGGCGACTCCCGGACTGTGCGCGTCGTGTGCGTCGCTCGCGCACGTGCGGGGGTGTGCGCGTGACACGGCTGACACGGACGATGCCATGTGATCGACTTCTACACCAGGGTGCCGCCCACATAGTCCGTGTCGTGAAGATGTGGCCCTGGCACGGGTGAACGGCAGTTGAACGACACTCGCGAATGCGCCGGTCAGTGGCAGGGTGAGCAGCATGGACGGTCGTGACCTGGTGCATTCTGTGAAGGCGGTCGGTTTCGTGGGGGCGGCTCAGGGATTGCGTACCGTGCGTGCGGCGTGGCGCAGGCGCCGTGCGGACGCCGTCGGCCTTCCCGCGCGCGGTGCCGAACGCGCGCGGGTGCCCGGGCAGGTGCAGGAGGCGACACCCGGCCCTGGGGGTGGCGTCCTGCGGTTCAGCCGTTCCGAGCTGCGGATCACCGTCGCGGTGAACGGGGCCGTCTTCTGGGGCTGGGACGGCGCGGCGCCCGAGCCGTCGTACGCCCTCGCGAGCCACTGTCCGGAGCCCGATCCCCGGGCGGCGCTGGAGCCCGACAAGGACGGCGGCTGGCGGGTCGTGGCGGAGCGCGTCACGGTCGTGGTGTCACGCAACGGGGCCGTGGAGGTGCGCACCCCCGGCGGTGTGACACTGCGCCGTGATCTGCCGCCGCGGTGGTGGGAGCCGGCGGAGGGCGGCCAGGCACGCTGGATGCAGCGCTCCGAAGTGTCGGCGGACGCGCGCTTCTTCGGACTGGGCGGACGTTCCGCGGGTCCCCGGCTGCGGGACGGCGCCTACCGGCTGTGGAACACCGACCCGGGGCGGGCGTTCTCGCCCGGTGACGATCCGCTGTACATCACAATGCCGGTGCAGCTGGTGGTGGCCGACGCGGGCACTCATCTGGTGTTCCACGACACCTCGTGGGACGGCACGGCCACGCTGCGGGAGGGGGAGGAGGGGGCGGGCTCAGGGCACGACCGGCCGGGGACGTGCGAGATGCGCATGGACGGCGGTCCGCTGCGGTGCTGGGTGATCGTGGGGACCCCCGCGCGCGTGCTGCTCGCCTGGGCCTCGCTCACCGGCGCGCCCGCGCTGCCGCCGGCCTGGGCTCTCGGTCACCATCACGCGCGGTGGGGCTTCGGCAGTGCCCGGGAGGTACGGCGGATCGTTGCGGGGTACCGGGAGCACGGGCTGCCGCTGGACGCGGTGCACCTGGACATCGACCACTACGACGCCCATCAGGTGTTCACCGTCGACCAGGAACGGTTCCCCGAGCTGCCGGCGCTCGCCGAGGAGCTGCGGCGGGACGGGATCCGGCTGGTGTCCATCGTCGACCCGGCGGTGAAGGCCGAGCCGGGCAACGAGGTCTACGACAGCGGGACGGTCCACGACGCCTTCGTGCGCGACGCGTCGGAGCAACCGGTGCGCGGTGTGGTGTGGCCCGGGGAGGTGATGTATCCCGACTTCACGCACGCGCGCGTGCGCAAGTGGTGGGGTGGCCTCTACGAGGAGCGGCTGGCGCAGGGGTTCTCGGGGTTCTGGCACGACATGAACGAGCCGACGTCGTTCGCCGCGTTCGGGGAGCCGACGCTGCCGCGTTCGGCGCGGCACGACCTGGAGGGGCGGGGCGGCGACCATCGCGAGGCGCACAACGTGTACGCCCTGTGCATGGCCGCGGCGGGCTACCAGGGGCTGCGCGAGCTGGTGCCGCAGGAGCGGCCGTTCCTGTTCTCCCGGTCCGGCTGGGTCGGCATGCAGCGCTACGGGGGCACCTGGTCCGGCGACGTGGCCACCGGCTGGCCGGGGCTGCGGGCGTCGCTGTCGCTCGTCATGGGGCTGGGTCTGTGCGGGGTGCCGTACTCGGGGCCGGATGTGGGCGGTTTCGACGGGAGTCCGTCGCCGGAGCTGTATCTGCGCTGGTTCCAGCTCGGCGCGTATCTGCCGCTGTTCCGCACACACGCGAGCATGCGGGCGGGGCGCAGGGAGCCGTGGGAGTTCGGTGCCGAGGTGCTGGCGCACGCGCGCGTGGCGCTGCTCGAACGCCGGCGGCTGCTGCCGTACTTCCTGACGCTGGCGCATCTGGCCCGCCGCACCGGTGCGCCCTATGTGCGGCCGCTGTGGTGGGGTTCGCCCGAGGACCGGGCGCTACGGGACCGCGAGGACGCCTTTCTGCTCGGCGACTGTCTGCTGGTGGCGCCCGTGCTCGACCCGGGCACGGACCGGCGGGCGGTGCAGCTGCCGCGGGGCCGCTGGTACGACACGGCCACGGAGCAGGCGTACGAGGGCCCTGCGCAGGTTCTGGTCGATGCGCCGTTGTCGCGGATTCCCGTGCTGGCGCGCGCGGGTGCCGTGATCCCCACGCGGGGCGCCGATGGCGGGCTGGAGCTGGAGGTGTGGGCTCCCGCCCGGGGCCGGTCCGGGTCCGGGCTGGTGGTGCCGGATACCGGGGACGGCTGGGAGGAACCCGGGATCGAGCGCTATCACGCGCGTTGGGAGGACTCGCGGGTGGTCGTCGAGCGTGAGGGGAGGGGCGGCGAGGAGCCGCCCCACCCGGTGCGGGTACGCGGGCTCGGCCGGCGCTGACTCAGACGTACCGGCCCTCGAACCATGCCTTCACGACGAGCGTGTGCAGCGAGAAGGCGAGTTCCTCGGGCCTGCGCAGGAGGTGCCAGCCGGCCGTCTCGTCCGTGGCTGCCGACTCGGGCAGGCGGTCGGCGGGGCGTTCCGGCAGGACACCGAACAGCAGCAGGTGGCCGTCGGGAGAGGTCATCGCGTCGATGAGCCGGGCGTCGCGGCTCGCCGCCTCGATGCCGGTCTCCTCCCGGAGTTCGCGGACCAGGGCCTGCCGCCAGTCCTCTCCGTGGTCGATGTAGCCGCCGGGCAGTGCGACGCCCCCGCGCGCGGGGGCGACGGTTCGGGTGATGACGACCAGAGCGGTGCCCTGGGTGTCGTACACCGGCTGGAGCGCGACCGCGACCGGCAGCGGATTGCGGTAGGCGACGGTGGCGCAGGCGGGGCAGGTGCGGGGCCAGCCGGAGACGCCCTCTCCGTAGGGCGAACCGCAACTCGAACAATGTGAGTTCGGCGCGGAGTTGGGGGCGGAGTGTTGAGTTTCGGACACGCGCGGACTGTAGCCGATCTTGCCGGGAGCGTCTCCGGTGGGTCTCCGACCGGGCCCGGTGCGGGTTTTCCTGCCCGGCCGGTCGCGGTCCTTAGCGCTTCCCCGGATGCGGTGACACACTTCTGACACATCATCAGTTCTGGTCGCCGGGAGGGATCTTGTCGCGTTCACGAGCGCCCGTCGTCGCTGGTTGGTTCACCGGAGAGGGGGACGGCTTCCATCTGCTGGGCACGCGCTGTTCCGCGTGCGCCGCCGTCTTCTTCCCCCGCGAGGACGCGCACTGCCGCAACCCCGGATGTGCCGGTGGCGACCTGGAGGAAGTGCCGCTGTCGCGGCGGGGGCGCGTCTGGTCGTACACGGACAGCCGGTACCGGCCTCCGTCACCCTATGTGACCGATCCGGAACTTCCTTGGGAGCCGTACGCGTTGATCGCTGTGGAGCTGGAGTCCGAGCGGATGGTGGTGCTGGGGCAGGCGGTCCCCGGGGTCACCGTCGCCGATCTGGCGGTGGGCATGGAGGTGGAGGTCGTTCCCGGCGTGCTGCACGAGGACGCGGAGACGACCTGGACGACCTGGCACTGGCGGCCGACGGAGGTGGAAGCATGACGGGGGATGTCGCGGTGCTGGGGGCAGGCATGCACCCATGGGGCAAGTGGGGACGGAGTTTCGTCGAGTACGGCGTGGCGGCGGCGCGCGCCGCGCTCGCCGAGGCCGGCCTCGAGTGGCGGCAGGTGGGTTCCGTCGTCGGCGCCGACACCGTGCGGGGCGGCTACCCCGGGTACGTGGCCGGGGCGACCTTCGCCAAGGCCCTGGGCTGGCAGGGCGCGCGGGTCACGAGCGTGTACGCCGCGTGCGCGTCAGGGGCGCAGGCCATCAGCACCGCGCGGGCGCAGATCCTGTCGGGCCTGGCCGACGTGGTCCTCGTCGTGGGCGCGGACGCCGCTCCCAAGGGCTTCTTCCGGCCGGCGGGGGGTGACCGGCCGGACGATCCGGACTGGCTGCGGTTCCGGGTGCTCGGGGCGACCAATCCGACGTACTTCGGGCTGTACGCGCGGCGGCGGATGGCGGTCCACGGAGACACCCTGGAGGACTTCGCCCAGGTCAAGGTGAAGAACGCGGCGCTCGGCGCGCTGAACGCGAACGCGCGCTACCGCAAGCGGGTCACCGCGCGGGAGGTCGCTGTCTCGCCGGTGGTCGCGGACCCTCTGCGGCTGCTCGACATCTGCGCGACATCGGACGGAGGAGCGGCCCTGGTGCTGTCCGGCATGGAGTTCGCGCGTCGGCACGGGGTGGCGGAGCCGGTGCGGATCCGGGCGGTGTCCACCGTGTCTCCCCGCTACCCCGGTTCCGTCCTGGACCTGCCGGACATCGCTACGGATTCCGCGGTGGCCGCCATGCCCGCCGGCGAGACGTTCCGTGCGTCCATCACCCGCGCCGCCTACGAGGAGGCGGGAGTCGGGCCCGAGGACCTGTCCCTCGCCGAGGTGTACGACCTGTCCACGGCACTGGAGCTGCAGTGGTACGAGGATCTCGGCCTGTGCGGGGAGGGGGAGGGCGCCAAACTGCTGCGCGACGGGGCGACAGGGCCCGGCGGTCGCATACCCGTGAACCTGAGCGGTGGGCTGGCGTCCTTCGGGGAGGCGGTTCCGGCGCAGGCGATCGCCCAGGTGTGCGAGGTGGTGTGGCAGCTGCGAGGGCGGGCCGGTGATCGGCAGGCGACCGGGGCGAGAGTGGGGATCACTGCCAACCAGGGGCTGTTCGGACATGGATCGGCGGTGATCGCGGTGCGGTGAGGAGCGAGGCGTTCCGCTCGTGTGCGACAGCTCAGACGTGCGCACACGTGTGGCGCTCCACGACGTACGTGCGCGAGGGGCGCCCCACGACGTGCGTACTCGCGGGACGCTGCACGAGGTGCGCGCACCAGGGCGCGCGCTGCGGTCTCGACGTCACCCGCGCACCACCGGTGACGCCTCGTCACACGGCTCTCGTGCAGGCGATCCGTACGCTGTGTGATCACCCCGGAATGGTGCGTGAACGTCTCATGAACTGGGCCTCAGCGCACCCGAGGGGCGCCATCATGCTCCCGTGGGCTCCTGGTCGCACACACTCCGCTTCGCGTTCCAACCGGTGGTCAACCTGTCCACCGGCGGGGTCGCGGCGCTGGAGATCCTGGCCCGTCCGGAAGCCGGGGACATCCTGGCCGAGGCACGCCGGGATCCCGAACTCGACGGGCGGCTGACCGTGCTGGCGATCCGCGCGGCGGTTCGCAAGGAGTCGCTGCTGCCGTTGCACGTCAACGTGTTCGCCGGAACACTCGCCGACCTCGGTGGGCTCACCTCTCTGCACGCCGCCGTGTGCGGGGCGGGCCGTATGCCGTGGGAGGTGACGATCGACGTCTGTCCGCCGTACACGCACGTACCGCAGCAGGCGCTGCTGGAGGCGGTGGCGGCGCTGCGGCAACAGGGGTTCCGGATCAGCGCCGACGGTGTCGGGGACGGTGACCTGCCCCTGCGGCTGCTGACGGACCTCGAGCCCGACCTGGTGAAGCTCGACACGTCGCTGCTCGCCCGGCCCGCCGCGGTGCGCGCGATGCGGACGCTGTGCGACGAGTCGGGGGCACTGCTGTGCGTGGAGGGCGTGGAGACTGAAGCACAGTTCATGGCAGCGTTGTCGGCCGGAGCGCAACTGGCTCAGGGAGAGTTGTTCGCCCCGCCGGCCAGGCTGCCGGCGGCTGAGGTGTACGTCCCGTCCCGCTCCCCCGACGTGGAGGCGCCGTCGCCGTCGGGGCCGCTGGTGCGGGAGTTCGTGCGGCCGGCCGCGCTGCTGCCGGCGCACGTGTCCGCGGCTCAGGTGCGGGCGCTGCTGACCGGGTCACCGGATGTGTCCGGGGTGCTGCTCGTGGACCGGAACGGGGTGCCGGTGCGGTCCCTGCACCGCTCACGCTTCCTGCTCTCCCTGTCGGGCCGCTACGGGCACGCCCTGTATGCCGACCGGCCCGCGGCCAAACTGGGCGATCCGCCGCGCACGGTGGGGATCGACACCACCGCGTGGGAGGTGCTGGAGGTCGTCGCGGACGGAGAGCGCGACCGTACGTCGGAGGATGTGGCCGTCGTCGACACGTACGGGCGGTGCGTGGGCGTGGTGCGGCTGGCGGACCTCGTGCGGGCACTGGCCGAGACGCGTGTCGAGGAAGCGGCCGGGCTCAATCCGCTGACGCGGCTGCCCGGGTCGGACGCGATCACCGGTGAGGTGGACCGGCGGATCGCGGGCGGCAGTCCGTTCGCGCTGAGTTGGCTGGATGTCGACCACTTCAAGCAGGTCAACGATGTCGCGGGCTTCGCGGCCGGCGACGACCTGATCCGGTCGGTCGGTCGTGCGCTGCAGGTGGCGGCCTCCGGCAACGCGCGCGTGGGGCACATCGGCGGGGACGACTTCCTGCTGCTCGCGGAACCGGAAGGGCTCGATCCGATCGCCGCGTCGGTCCTGGACGTGCCCTGGTCGGCCTCCGGACTGCCGGTGACCCTGTCCCTGGCCACCGTGCTGTGCCCGCCGGGGAGCGTCATCGACCACCGGGAGGCGGCGGCCTCCCTGGCGCCCCTGAAACAGGCCGCGAAGGCGCTCAGGGGGGCGAGTTGGGTGTTCGGGCAGGCAGGTCTGCCCGGGCACGAGATCCTGCGCGGCGGGGCCCCGACACCGAGCGGGGCCGGGTGTGCCCTGGGGGAGCCCGGGAGGTACTGAGCGAGGGCCGTGAGCCGCTGTGGGCGCGGCCAGGAGCGCCCGGTGCCGCAGTCGTGGGGTCACAGCGCGTCCGGTGCTCGGAGGGCGCTTCCTGGTGCCCTTCTGGGGGCGCGCCTTCGCGCGGAAGAGCGGGCCGGTGTCGGGAACAGGTGCCGTCGCCGACCCTTGACGCCCCCTGAGCACCGGTGAACACTTCGGGTTGGCAGCCGACATCACCGTACATTCTCGGCGCATTCCGGCGCTGCGCCGTACGGGCTCGTGGGCCGGGGCCCACTCCCCTGGTCGGGCCGGCTGCGACAGCACGCCCGTCACGGACGCCGGCGGGGCCCGGGAACTGTCCGGCTCCGGCTGTTCTGCTCGGCAGCAACGCGAAGCACCCTGCACGGAGGATCGGGCCGCGCACCTAGGAGCCGCCATGAACAGCGGAGACGTCTTCGTCGACACGTTCATCAGAGCGGCGGCGGTCCCATGCTTCCGCGACGCCGGGGCGGCCGTCACCCCTGGTGGCCGTCCGAGCGCACTCCCGCGGGTCGCCATCCCATCGACCCCGCACAGGACCCCCTCCGACCGGCGCCACGCGTGGATCCGGGCCGTCGGGCCACTCGTGGCAGTGGCGCCCGCCGGCCTCATCCACACCACAGGTCTCTGAACCGAGCCCAAGGGGTAAGCCATGACGAACACCGCCGACAGGTACGTGGCCGCGATCGACCAGGGCACGACATCGAGCCGTTGCATGGTCTTCGACCACAGCGGCGCGATCGTCGCCGTGGATCAGCGTGAGCACCGCCAGATCTTCCCCAAACCGGGCTGGGTCGAGCACGACGCGACCGAGATCTGGTCGAAGGTGCAGGCGGTGGTCGCCGGAGCGATCGCCAAGGCCGGACTACGGCCCGACCAGCTCAGCGCGCTCGGCATCACCAACCAGCGCGAGACGACGGTGCTCTGGGACCGCGCCACGGGCAAGCCCGTGCACAACGCCATCGTGTGGCAGGACACCCGCACCGCGGCGCTCTGCGACCAACTGGGCGGCTCGGACGGTCAGGACCGGTTCCGCGAGCAGACGGGGCTGCCACTGGCCAGCTACTTCTCCGGGCCCAAGGTGACCTGGCTGCTCGACAACGTGCCCGGTCTGCGGGCCCGCGCGGAGCAGGGCGAGATCGCCTTCGGCACGATCGACTCCTGGCTGATCTGGAACCTCACCGGCGGCACCGACGGCGGTCGGCACGTCACCGACGTCACCAACGCCGGGCGCACCATGCTGATGAACCTGGAGACCCTCCAATGGGACCCCTCCATCCTCGCCGCGATGAACGTGCCCGAGTCCGTGCTGCCCGAGATCAGGTCCTCGGCCGAGGTCTACGGGACGGCCGTGGGTCAGCTGTCGGGCGTACCCGTGGCGTCCGCGCTGGGCGACCAGCAGGCAGCCGTCTTCGGACAGGCGTGCTACGACGTGGGGTCGGCGAAGAACACCTACGGCACGGGCAGCTTCCTCCTGCTCAACACGGGGAGCAGGCCGGTGCCGTCCAAGAACGGGCTGCTGACGACGGTAGGCTACAAGATCGGCGGCGAGGCTCCGGTGTACTGCCTGGAGGGGTCCATCGCGATAACGGGCGCGCTCGTGCAGTGGTTCCGCGATCAGCTCGGCGTCATCCGTACCGCCGACGAGATCGAGACACTGGCGGCGAGTGTCGACGACAACGGCGGCGCCTACATCGTGCCCGCGTTCTCGGGCCTGTTCGCGCCCTACTGGCGCTCCGACGCGCGCGGGGTCGTCGCCGGGCTGACCCGGTACGTCACCAAGGGACATCTCGCGCGTGCCGTGCTGGAGGCGACGAGCTGGCAGACGCGTGAGGTCGTCGACGCGATGTACCAGGACTCGGGCGTGCACATCAGCGCCCTGAAGGTGGACGGGGGCATGACGAAGAACAACCTCCTGATGCAGCACCAGGCCGACGTCCTGGACGTGCCCGTGATCCGGCCCAGGGTGTCCGAGACGACCGCCCTGGGCGCCGCCTACGCGGCTGGACTCGCCACCGGCGTGTGGAACGACCTCGACGAACTCGCGGCGCACTGGCAGAAGGACGCGGAGTGGACGCCGTCGATGGAGGCGTCCGAGCGGGACCGCGAGTACCGCAACTGGCGCAGGGCGGTCGAGAAGACGCTCGGGTGGGTGGCGGACGACGAGCGCTAGTAGGGCTTGGTCAGGTTCGCATGGGGGTGGGTATGTCTCGGTGGCAGGTAGGGCAGGCGCCGGTCCAGGTGGCGAGGAGTGCCTGCAGTTCGCGGACGATCTGGTAGAGACTCAGTCCTGCGTCGGGTCTTTTGGGTCTCGTGCCAGTCGTTGCAGGGTGCAAAAGGCGTGGGCGGCGGAGACAAGGGTGACGTGGTGGTGCCATCCGCCCCAGGTACGGCCTTCGAAGTGAGCCAGTCCCAGGGCCTGTTTCATCTCGCGGTAGTCGTGTTCGATGCGCCAGCGCAGCTTGGCCAGCTGCACCAAAGTGGCCAGCGGCATCCCGGAGGGCAGGTTCGACAGCCAGAACTGCACTGGTTCGGGTTCGGTGGGGGGCCACTCGGCCAGCAGCCAGCGTTCGGGCAGCTCAGGACCATCGTTGGCCTGGCGGACCCCGCGTCCGGCTGGGCGGATGCGCAGGGCCACGAACCGCGAGCGCATGCGTTTGAAACCGCTGACCGACTTGCCGGGCCGGGAGCCTTCCCGCCAGGACACCGGCCTTGCGGCCGCCCGCCCAGCCGCGATGACCAGGTCCTTCACGGTCTGCGCAGGCTCGGGATACTGCATTCTCGGTGGCCGGCCGGTGCCCGCGTAGGCGGGTTGGACGGGCCGGGCGTCGGCCGGATGAGCGGTGTGACGGGAGGAGATGCCCACCGCATAGGGCAGCTTGCGTTCCTCCAGGCCTTGACGGAAGGCGGCGGCATCGCCATAGCCGGCGTCCGCGACGACCAGGGGAACGTCGATTCCCCACGACCGGGTCTCGTCGATCATGTCCAGGGCCAGCTGCCACTTCTCCACATGCCCCACTCCCGCGGGCATGCCGCAGCGGGTGCGGCGGGCGACCTTGTCCGGGTCCGCCTCGGGGGCTGCCGGGTCCCAGGACGCGGGCAGGAACAGCCGCCAGTTCACCACGGCTGAGGCATGATCGCGGGCCAGATGCAGCGACACCCCGACCTGGCATTTGGTGACCTTGCCCGCGGTGCCGGTGTACTGCCTCGACACGCACGCCGACGCGTCCCCGTCCTTCAAGAAGCCGGTGTCATCCACGATCAACGCCTCCGCCCCGATCGCGTCCTGCATCCTCCAGGCCAGCCTGGCCCGCACATGCGCCGGATCCCACGGGCTGGAGGTGATGAAGTGCGCCAGCGCCTGCCGGTTGCCGTCCTCACCGAGGCGGGCCGCCATCGGCTCCACCGACTTGCGCCGCCCGTCCAGCAGCAGCCCGCGCACATACGCCTGTCCCCACCGCCGCTGATCCGCACGGAAGAACCCGTCGAACAACTCCGCCGCAAACGCATCCAGGTCCTCCCGGACCGAGGCCATCTCCTCAGGTGTCACACCACTCCAACGACGCTCGTAGAGCAGTAGACACGCCCGCACACCTGAAGATGACCAAGCCCTACTAGGCACACGCGCGCGTGGCGTCCTCACGTCCATGAACCGCGGCCCGTAGCCCGGTCGGCGGGGGTGCGGGCCGTGCGCGCCCGTCAGGTCGTCACGGCCTGGCGGCGGTCCGCCGCCTGCGCCATCGCGTGCTGGACGACGCCTATGAGCACCTCCTTGACCGACTCCCGGTCGCGCGCGTCGCACAGCACCAGGGGCACGCCTTCGTCGAGGTCGAGGGCTTGACGCACCTCATCCGCCGGGTAACGGGCCGCGTCCTCGAAGCAGTTGACCCCGACGACGAACGGAATGGATCGCCGCTCGAAGTAGTCGACGGCGGCGAAGCAGTCCTCCAGACGGCGGGTGTCGGCGAGCACGACGGCGCCGAGCGCGCCTTCGGTGAGCTCGTCCCACATGAACCAGAACCGCTCCTGGCCGGGTGTGCCGAACAGGTAGAGCACGAGATCCTCGCGCAGCGTGATGCGGCCGAAGTCCATGGCCACCGTCGTGGTGTGCTTGCCCTCCACGCCGCTGGTGTCGTCGACCGGGCGGCCGGCCTCGGTGAGCAGTTCCTCGGTGCGCAGCGGCCTGATCTCACTGACCGCGCCGACGAGGGTCGTCTTGCCCACCCCGAAGCCGCCGGCCACCAGGATCTTGAGCGTGACCGGCTCGACCGGGGGCTTGCCGCGCTCAGTTCGCCCGAAGATCATCGATCTCTTCTCCTGCTTGCTGGGGGTCGGGGGGCGGTGGGCCGTAGCCTCCGCCACCAGGGGTTTCGATAACGAGCACGTCGCCGGGGTCGACGTCCGTCGTGTCGCTTCCGCCGAGTGCGGTGATCGTTCCGTCCGCGCGCTCGACGCGGTTCGCGCCGAGTGCCCCGGGCTCGCCGCCCGCCATGCCGTACGGGGGAACCCTGCGGTGCTGGGAGAGCGTGGAGACTGTCATCGGCTCGCGGAACCGGAGTCTGCGGACCGCTCCGTCCCCGCCACGCCACCGCCCCGCGCCGCCGCTGCCGGGACGGACGGCGAACTCCTCCAACTCGACCGGAAGGCGCCACTCCAGGACCTCGGGGTCGGTGAGCCGGGAGTTGGTCATATGGGTCTGGACGACGCTCGCGCCGGGGAAGCCGTCGCCCGCGCCGGAGCCGGAGGCGACCGTCTCGTAGTACTGGTGGCGTTCGTTGCCGAAGGTGACGTTGTTCATCGTTCCGGAGCCCTCCGCCTGCACACCGAGCGCGGCGTAGAGGGCGCCGGTGACGGCCTGGGAGGTCTCCACGTTGCCGGCGACCACGGCGGCGGGCGGTTCGGGCGCCAGGAGCGAGCCGGACGGCACGATGATGCGGATCGGGCGCAGGCAGCCGTCGTTCAGGGGGATGTCGTCGGCGACCAGCGTGCGGAAGACGTACAGGACTGCGGCGTTGACCACCGAGTAGGGGGCGTTGAAGTTGCTGGCCAGCTGTGGTGACGTACCGGTGAAGTCGACCGTGGCGGAACGGTCGTCGCGGTCCACGCGCACGCGTACGTGGATGACGGCGCCCGAGTCGGTCTCATAGGCGTACTCGCCGTCGTCGAGGGCGTCGATGACGCGGCGCACCGCTTCCTCGGCGTTGTCCTGGACGTGCCTCATGTACGCCTGGACCACGTCGAGGCCGAAGTCCTCCATCATGCGGGTGACTTCCTCGACACCCTTGTGGTTCGCGGCGATCTGGGCGCGCAGGTCGGCGAGGTTGGTTCCGGGGTTGCGCGAGGGGTGGAGCGCCTCGGTGAGCAGGTGCCGCGTCTCCTCCTCGCGGAAGCGGCCGTTCTCGGCGAGCAGCCAGTTGTCGAAGAGGACGCCTTCCTCCTCGATGGTGCGGCTGTTCGCGGGCATGGAGCCCGGGGCGATGCCGCCGATCTCCGCGTGATGGCCGCGGGAGGCGACGTAGAAGAGGATCCGGTCACCCTCCGTGTCCGCCGGTGCGCGGGTGTCGAAGACCGGCGTGATCACGGTGACGTCGGGGAGGTGGGTCCCGCCGTGGTACGGGTCGTTGACGGCGTAGGTGTCCCCGGGCCGCATGCCGGTGGCCCTGCGACGGATGACCTCCTGGACGCTGGTGCCCATCGAACCCAGGTGAACGGGGATGTGGGGGGCGTTGGCCACCAGGTTTCCGTCCGGGTCGAACAGGGCGCAGGAGAAGTCGAGGCGTTCCTTGATGTTGACGGACTGGGCCGTGGATTCGAGCCTGGCGCCCATCTGCTCGGCGATGGACATGAAGAGGTTGTTGAAAACCTCGAGAAGAACAGGGTCGACTTCTGTGCCCAAGTCGGAACTCTGCGTGACCGTCGCGCGTTCCATGACCAGATGCCCGTCGTCGGTCGCAGCGGCCCGCCAGCCGTCGTCGACGACGGTCGTCGCACCGGCCTCGGTCACGATCGCGGGTCCGGTGACGGTGTCGCCCGGGGGGAGTTCCTCGCGGCGGTGGAGGGGTACGTCGCGCCAGGCGCCGCCGCTGTGGAGGCGGACGGTGCGGGGGGCGGCGGGGCCGTTCGTGCGAGCGGCGTCGTAGGGGGCGAGAGCGGAGAGATCGGGGGGTTCGGTGATGCCGGTGGCTTCGACGGAGAGGGCTTCGACCACGACCGGGCGGTCGAGGGTGAAGGAGTACGTGGCGCGATGACGTTCCTCGAAGGCGTGCTTCATGGTGCCGGGGTCGGCGAGCTCGACGGTGAGGGCCGTGTCGCTGCCGTCGTAGCGGAGCTGGGCGCGGCGGGTGACCGCGATGCGGTCCTCGGGGACGTCCTCGGCGAGGAGTTCGGCGCGGGCCGCGGCCTCCAGGTCGTCCGCCGTGCTGGTGACGCCGGGCATGGAGGCGTCCTCCAGGGGTGCTTCGACGGACTGCTCCCGCATGGCGGTGGTGTCGGCGAGGCCCATACCGAGGGCGGACAGCACACCGGCCATGGGTGGCACGAGGACGGTTCGGATGCCGAGCAGGTCGGCCACCCCGCACGCGTGCTGCCCGCCGGCGCCGCCGAACGTGGTCAGGGCGTAGCGGGTGACGTCGTGGCCCTTCTGGACGGAGATCCGCTTGACGGCGTTGGCGATGTTGGCGACGGCGATGTGCAGGTAACCCTCGGCGACCTCTTCGGGGGTGCGGTCGTCGCCGGTCCGCTCGCGGATGTCGTGCGCGAGGCGGGCGAAGCGTTCGCGGACGAGGGAGGCGTCGAGGGGCAGGTCGCCGTCGGGGCCGAACACATGAGGGAAGTGGTCGGGCGGAACACGGCCGAGCATGACGTTGGCGTCGGTGACGGTGAGGGGGCCGCCGGCGCGGTAGCAGGCGGGGCCCGGGTCCGCGCCCGCCGAGTCCGGCCCTACGCGGTAGCGGGAGCCGTCGAAGTGGAGGATCGAGCCGCCCCCGGCCGCGACGGTGTGGATGTCCAGCATGGGCGCGCGCAGCCGGACACCGGCGATCTGCGTGGTGAAGACCCTCTCGTACGAGCCCGCGAAGTGGGACACGTCGGTGGAGGTGCCACCCATGTCGAAGCCGATGACACGGTCGAAGCCGGCCAGTCGCGACATGCGGGCCATGCCGACGATGCCGCCGGCGGGCCCGGACAGGATCGCGTCCTTGCCGCGGAACTGCCCGGCTTCGGCGAGCCCTCCGTTGGACTGCATGAACATCAGCCGCACACCTTCGAGGTCGTCGGCGACATGCCGCACGTAGCGGCGCAGCACGGGCGACAGGTAGGCGTCGACGACGGCGGTGTCCCCGCGTGGGACGAGCTTCATCAGCGGGCTCACCTCGCTGGACAGCGAGATCTGCTGGAAGCCGGTGCGGGCGGCCAGTTCCCCGACGGCCTGCTCGTGGGCGGGGTGCAGGTGGCTGTGCATACAGACCACGGCGACGGCACGGATGCCGTCTTCGTAGGCCTGGCGGAGCGGCCCCGCGAGGGCTTCCAGGTCGGGGGCGGTGCGGACGGTGCCGTCGGGGGCGATCCGTTCGTCGACCTCGACGACCCGCTCGTAGAGCAGTTCGGGGAGGTCGATGCGGCGGGCGAAGATCAGGGGGCGGTTCTGGTAGGCGATGCGCAGGGCGTCGCGGAATCCGCGGGTGATGACGAGCAGGGTGCGTTCGCCCTTGCGTTCCAGGAGCGCGTTGGTGGCGACCGTCGTGCCCATGCGTACGGCTTCGACGGGGTCCCCCGAGCCGGACAGCAGCTCGCGTACGCCCGCGACGGCCGCGTCGGAGTAGCGTGCCGGATTGTCGGACAGCAGCTTGTGCATCAGCAGCCGTCCGTCCGGGCGCCGGGCGACGATGTCGGTGAAGGTGCCGCCCCGGTCGACCCAGAACTGCCAGCCTGTCACGTCACCACCTCGCTTCCGCGCTGCTCACAGCGCCCGGAGGCCGTTGATCACGTCGCGCAGAATACTCTCGTCCGGCAGCTCGGCCGGGGGGACGGGCCGTGTCACATGGACCAGTTCGGCGTCTGTCAGGTCCCCCACGAGGACCCGCACCACCCCGATGGGCAGATCGAGCTCCGATGCGAGCTCGGCGACCGACTGCGGGGCCTCGCGGCACCGCTCGACGATGTCCACGTGCTCGGGGGACAGCGTCGGGTCCGCTCCCGGATCGTCCACATGGGGTTCCGTCACGACCACCGCGATCAGGTCCAGGCGGTGCTGGGCCGCATGGCTGGTGCGGCCCCGTGTCATGGCGTACGGACGGACGACCGGTCCCGCTTCGTCATCGAACCAGTGACTTCCTGCCTGACCGTCTGCGCTCATGCCATCCCACTACCCGCCCGCGGGCAGATCGGTACGTGGAGCGGTGCCCAGATGCACGCCCACGCGCTTCACGAGGAGCGTCATCTCGTAGGCGACCAGGCCGACGTCCGAGTCGGCGTCGGAAAGGACGGCGAGGCAGCTGCCGTCACCGGCGGCCGTGACGAACAGGAAAGCGTCGTCGAGTTCCACGACCGTCTGCCGGACGCTTCCCGCCTCGAAGTGGCGGCCGACGCCCTTGGCCAGGCTGTGGAATCCGGACGCGACGGCGGCCAGGTGCTCGCCGTCCTCCCGGGTGAGGTCCTTGGAGACACCCGTCGCCAGGCCGTCGCCGGAGAGCACGACGGCCTTGCGGATGCTCGCGACGCGGTCCACCAGTTCGTCGAGAAGCCAGTTGAGCTCGCCGGACTTCCCGTTGTCGGTCTGGCCTGGCGCCTTCGGTGCGGTCATCGACCGTCCCCCTCTGTCGTTCCTTGTGGTGCTGTGCCGCGGTGGGTGTCGTCCCCCGCGGCGTTCTCGTTGCGGCCACGCTGCCAGCCGCGCTGCAGCGAGGCCATCCGGCTGCGGACGTCGTCGGCGTCGCGTTCCACCGGCGCCGTTCGCTCCTCGGTACGGCGGCCGGGATCCTGCCTCAGCTGCGGCGCCAGGCTGGCCTGGCGGACACGGCGGGGAAGGGAGCCGGTGCCTGTTGCGGCTCCGGAGCCGGCTCTGGTGCCGGTACCGGTTCCGGTTCCGGTTCCGGTTCCGGTTCCGGCGCCGAAAGGCTCCGGGCCGGACTCGCCGGGGCTCGAAGGCCCGGTGGTGGTACGGCCCGAGGTGTGCCTGGAGGGCGCCGGTGCTTCCTCCTGGCCGGGGTCATGCATTCCGGGCCCCGAACCGTCGCCGATGCGACGGAGCCGGCGCTCGGGGCCCGGGAGGGTGCGGCCCGACGCGGAGGAGGCCCTCGGCTCGGAGGAGCCACCCGGCTCGGAGGCACCCTTCGACTCGGTGGAGCCCCCCGGCTCGGAGGTGCTCCTTGGTGGGTGGGAGACCCTGGTCCCGAAGGAGCCCTGCCTTTCGGTCTCGCCCGTCACCTCAGAGCGTTCCTTGGGTCCGGAGCCGATCTCCAGGATCCTGCCCGGCCGCGCGGCGGGCTCGCCGGTGCCCTGGCTGACGGCCGCGTCCGCGCTCCCGGGCCGGCTGGTCGGCTCCGCGTTCCTGCCGAGGGGTGAGTCGCCGCGGCGGCGGGTCGGCAGAGGTGGGGTGCGGTCCGCATCCGGGCGGCGCGGACCGGGACCGGTCGTGCTCTCCTCGTCACCTTCCGGACGCCGGGGCCGCTGGTCGGTGACCGGCCGGCCGTGCGAGCTGACCAGCTTGGGTGTGCGGCGTCGGGGCAGCGGCACCGGGGCGGCGACATGAGCGTCCGCGTCGGCGCGGCCGGGGGCGTCGGAACCGGGCGTCACCTCCCCGTCCTCGGGGGTGAACCCGCGACGCGGTCGGAAGAGCCCGCCGCGTTGCCTTGCCTCACCGTCGAGTGCGTCCGGGAAGTCCTCGATGGCGTCGAGGCCGACCGGGCCCTCCAACTCGACCGGCCCGTCCAGCAGCGCCGACGGCAGACCGGGAAGTTGTACCGGCACCTGGGAGAACGCGGCCCGGCGGCTCTCCTCGAGCTCGGCCTCCCTGGACGGGCGCGGGCGATCGAGTCGGAAACCGAGGCCGTTGGTGTCGGGCACTGCGTCCGTCAGAAGCGAGTCGGGGATGAAGACGACGGCCGTGGTGCCGCCGTACGGGGAGGGCTGCAGCGAGACCCGGACGTTCTGACGCTGGGCGAGCCGGCTGACCACGAAGAGCCCGAGACGGTCCGTGTCGGAGAGTTCGAACTCCGGGGTCTCCGCAAGCCTCAGGTTGGCATCCAGCAGGGCCTCGCCCGTCATGCCGAGGCCGCGGTCGTGGATCTCCAGGGTGAAGCCGTTGGCCACACGCTCGCCGAGGACCTGGACGGCCGTGTGCGGCGGCGAGAAGACCGTGGCGTTCTCCAGGAGTTCCGCCACGAGGTGGGTGAGGTCGGCGACCGCCGGGCCGGTGACGGCGATCCGGGGCAGACGGCGGACCTCGATGCGTTCGTAGTCCTCGACCTCGGCGACGGCGGCGCGTACGACGTCCATCAGCTGGATGGGCTTGCGCCACTGCCTGGAGGGCGCGGCGCCGGAGAGGATCACCAGGCCTTCGGCGTGCCGGCGCATACGCGTGGTGAGGTGGTCGAGGCGGAAGAGGTCGGCGAGTTCCTCGGTGTCCTCGGTCCTGCGCTCCATGGTGTCGAGCAGGGTGAGCTGCTTGTGCAGCAGGACCTGGCTGCGGCGGGCCAGGTTCACGAAGACCTCGGACACACCGGCGCGGAGCGCGGCCTGCTTCACGGCTGCTTCGACGGCCGCGCGCTGGAGGGTGTTGAGGGCCTGGCCGACCTCGCCGATCTCGTTCCTGTCGAACTCCAGGCGGGGGACCTCGGTCTCCACGTCGACCCGCTCACCGACGGACAGGCGGCGCATCACGCTGGGGAGCCGCACGCCGGACGCCTCATGGGCGTCCAGCTGGAGCTGGCGCAGGTCTCGGATGAGGCCGCGACCGATGCGTACGGAGACGACGAGCGAGACCAGCACGGCGATCAGGCCGAGGAAGCCGGCCACGACGGCTTTGACGATGATGCCGGTGGCTATCGGGCGGATGCGGTCCTGGTAGCGGTCCGCGGCGTCGTCGTCGAGGGAGCCGAGTTCGTCGAGCACGTTACCGGCCGCCGCGTCCCACGTCTGCGCCGAGATTCCGCCGGCGTCACCGGAAGGGGAGGCCACGGCGGACTCCTCGGCCACCCGCAGGGGAGCCGTGGCCGCGTTCTTCCAGAATCGCTCGTACCGTTCGCGTTCCGAACTCGGCAGCATCGGCAGGCTGGTGTCGTACAGGCCGCCCCGCTGGGCGACGAGGTCGGAGATGGCGCGGATCTCGGCGCGGGAGAGCTTGCCGACGACGAGGGCCGAGCCGAGGAGGGCGTCCTCGCGGGCAAGGAGTTCGCGGGCACGGACCAGGTTGACGAGGGCCCGGTACTGGGTGTCCATCTCCACGTTGTCGACGACATGGAGATCGCCGAGGAGGACGAAGCACGGGTCCACCAGGCGGTTGTAGAGGTCGAGTGCCTGGGAACGGTTGACGGTCCCGTCCTCCACGCTCTGGCGCAAGGGTCCGATGCCGTCGAGCGAGTCCAGGACCGCGGTCAGCCGCTCGCCGGAGGTCTCGCCCAGGTCGTCGCGCACTTCGGCACTGGCGGCGTTCCTGCGGACCTTGGCCACGGCCTGGTCGGTGGCCGCGCGGCTGCGTCGGAGCGCGGCGAGTCCGTCGGAGGCGCGCGGGTCGGCGAGATAGACCAGGGTCTGGCGCCGCTCCTGCTGAAGAACGCGGACGGTGTTCTCGGCCGGATAGCCGATCTTCTCGACGACCGACGAGGCGCTGAACAGCTGTGCAGCCTCGCGTCCCGTGAGTACCGTCGCGAAGGCCCAGATGGCGCTCAGGGACAGCAACGGCACGAGAAGCAGCGCCACGATCTTCCGGCGGATGGACTTCCCGCGAAAGCGCATGGCCTCCCCCAGCTCGGCCCCCCACCGACAGGGGGTACACATGTGCGTCAACAAACGGCGCGAGCCTACTACCGACGCACCCGTAACTCGAAGGCGGTTCCGGAAGGTGATCTTCCATACGGGCTTCAGGCATGGGGAGTTGTCCTGTCATTGAGGGAGATTGCCTCCCCGAATTCCCGGGCGTCCAGGAAACCGAATCCGGTCGGCAGGTCTGGGCGTTTGGCCGAAATTATTCGTTCGCCGGGAATCTTCGGGGCGCACCGTTCGTCCTTCTCTACAGGGAATGGGGGCGGAATCGGCCACAGGAGCCGCGTCCTGCACCCGGGCGGCGTAAAACAGCGCAAGCCGGGCAGCCACTGGGGAGTCGGGTCTTCGGACCGGGGCAAGCGGTCTGCTGGCGGTGGGGAGTGACACGGTGATGGGCACAGCGGAGCGGCGAGAGACACCCGAGACGGGAGCAGTCGCACAAGTGGCGGCGCAGCAACGGGGCACCGAGAAGCCGGATCACGACATTCGGGTGTGCGGACCGAGGTCGGCGGACGGGGACTTCACGCCGGAGAAGAGCGAACGGAGGACCGAGGCCGGAGGGCGGGCGGCACGCGAGTACACCAACGGGTCCCAGGAAGCGGCCTCGTCCCATGAACGGTCGTCCTACCGGCCGTTGTGGATCGAAGAGCCCGCGAAGCGGCGTCGGCTGCCGGATCCGGTACGGACAGCGGCGGTACGCGCGGTGCTCATCATCGCCGTGACGCTGATACAGGCGATGGTGGCGTTTCTGAGCACCTTGGCCGGTTCCTGGCTCGCGTTCCCCATGGTGCTCAGCACTATCGCCAGCACGATGGCGTCCACCTGGGGCGTCCTGGATGTCTGGGTGACACGTCAGGTGTGGAACCAGCGCAACGGCGTGGTGTCGATCCCGAGCAGCACCGCACGGGCCCTGCGCCGCGAACGCCGCCGGGCCCGGCGGCAGGCACGGGCCGCTGACCGGGCACAGGAGCGGATACACGGGCGGGGCGGGGCCGGGCAGTTGTCGCACCCCTGAGGCAACGGCACGATCGGGCTATTCGGTTTCTACCGGCCGGCCCTGATCGGCCCGGTGCGGGGCCGGGTGCAGGCGGGACGCGGGGGCTCGTGGGCTTTCCGGCCGGGGAGGCTACTGCGCAAGGCCTACATCCCTGCGAGCGCACCGTTGCCTTGGCCGCGCTGCTGGATATCGCGGGTTCCCCGGCCAGGGAGGCTCGTAGGCTTTCCGGCCAGGGGCTTTCCGGCCAGGGGCTTTCCGGCCGGGGAAACTGGTCGGCCTCCCGGCAGGGGCTTCTGGTCCGGACCCGGCCCTGGCATGCCGGCCCGCTAGAGCGGGCGCTTGAACATGCGCGTCGCCGTGATCTCGCTGTGCACTGTCTCGCCGGACCGAGACTGCGCCGGCAGCCCCGGCCTGAGATGTTCCTCGACACTGATGTACTTCAGGCCCGCCCTCAGGTCGGCGTCGTTGCGCAGCCGGACGACCAGGGGGAACTCGGCCAACGCCGTCGTGTCGAACAGACCGGTGGTGTAAAGGAGCTGCACGCCCAGCGCGTCCGACACGGCCCGCTGGAGTTCCAACAGGTATGTGGCGTTGGCACGGCCGATCGGATTGTCGAGGAAGAGCGTGCCGGCGTGCCGGTGCCTGGCCCGGCCCCGGTCGTTGGAGCGCAGCGCGGCCATGGTGCAGTACAGGGCGATGGCCGCCGTGAGCAACTGGCCGCCGGAGAAGACGTCGCCCATCTGCCCGACGGGAACACGCTCGGCGCGCAGCACGGCGTCCGGCTTGAGGATCTCGACGGCGACGCCCTTGGGCTGCAGGGCGGCGGCAACGCCCCGCAGCAGCAGGGACATGCCGTCGCGGCGCAGGTCGGAGTTCTTCTTGACGGCGGCCCGGGTCGCCTCGTCGACGACCTCGCCGAGCCTTTCGGTGAGGGTGGCCTGGTCGGGTTCCTCGAAGCGGATCCGCAGGAACTCCTGCCCCGACCACTCGCCGAGCCCTTCGGGCAGCCGCGACAACCGCTGTGCGGCGCGCAGGGTGGCCAGCGCCGACTCGACCAGCCCGCGCAGCCGGTCCACGATCGAGTCCCGGTTGCGTTCCAGCTGCGCCAGTTCGTCGGTCAGGACCCTTAGCCGGGGCGCGAAGGCGTCGGCCCACTTCTGGGCGTGCTCGGGCAGCGCGGACGCGGGCAGTTCGCGGATCTGCTGCCGTGCCGGGGTGCGTACCTGCTCGTAGCGCGTGGAGTTGGCGTGCCGTACGAGGATGTCGCTCGCCTCGCGCACGGCGGCCTCGGCGGCGGACAGGTCGGCGGCACAGCCGCGCAGCGACCGGCGGGCCTCGGCGGCGGACTGCCGGGCGTCCTCCATGCCGCCCGGGTACGGCTCCGGCGTGTCCTGCTCCTCGTCGACGACGTGCTCGCGCAGCAGGTCCCGCAGCAGCGCCGCGATCTCGTCGAAACCGCTCGCCGCGTCCTCCGCGGCGCGGTGTGCGTCTAGCAGTTCGGCGTGCGCCTCGCGCGCCTGAGTCAACGCCTCCGTGCGTGTGGCGAGTTCGGCGCTCACCGTGCGCAGCAGGGTCTGCGCGTGCTCGGCGTCGCGCGGCTGGAGCTCCTCGGGCAGGTCGGTGTGCGCCTCGCCCTCGTCGGGCGCGTGCCGTTCGGCCTCGCCGCGCAGCCGGCCGAGCTGTTCGCTCGCGCTGGACATCCGGGTCTCCAGGAGCTGGACCAGCTCCTCCGCACGCGCGGCGGCGGCCTGCCGCGAGGGCCCGTCGGAACCCTCGGGCGACAGGAGGAGCTGCTCCGCGCGCGTACGGACCTTGTTGCTGAGCCGGTCCAGATCCGCGCGGGCCGCGCTCTCGTCGCTCTCCGCCCGCGCCTGCTCGGCCCGGAGATCGGCACCGACGCCGACCTTCTCGTACACCTGGGAGGCCGCCCGGTACGCCTCACGAAGAGCGGGCAGCGCCGCCTTCCGCTCGGACGCCTCACCCTCGGGTACGTCGTCGGGGGCGCCGGCGATCTCGGAGCGCTCGGCGCGCAGCGCCCGCGCGGTGCGGCGGGTGTCGTCGGCGGCCCGCTGGGCGGCACGCCGGTCCTCGTCGGCTGCGCGAGCCCGCTCCAGACAGGTCTGCGCGCGGGCCTCGGACTCGGTGGCCTCGTCGGCCAGTTCGCGCACCTTGACCTGCCAGCCTGCCCGTTCGCGCAGTCGGTAGGCGAGCCCGGCGAGGGCGTCGGCGGAGCGCCGGGCCCGCTGTGCGGCCTCCTGCCGTTCCTCGCGCACCTGCGCGGCCTCGGCTGCTACCTCCTCGGTCTCCGCCCGGGTGGCGCGGGCCTCGGTCAGGTCGGCCTCGCTCTCCTCCGCGAACGCGCGTGCGTCACGCGCCGCCTGTGCGAGCTCCACCAGCCGCCCGGCCGGACAGCCCGTACGCCAGGACGTGAGCCGCGCGGCGAGCTCGCGGTCCTTGCCGAGCCGGGCCGCGAGGGTGCGGATCTCCTCGTCGCGTTCGGCGGCCCGCGCGCGCAGCGTCTGCCGCTCCTCGTCGGCGGCGTGTTCGTCGTGCATGGCGGGGTTCGGCGGTACGAGGAAGACGTCGCCGTCGCTCGTGGTGTCCGGGGCCGGGGTGGGAGCGAGCAGGGCCGCCGCCGTGCCGACCGCCACGGCGGACCGGGGCAGCAGCGCCGCGTCGCCGAGCGCCTCACGAGCGCGGGAGTGCGACGCCGGGTCGGTGATGATCACACCGTCCACCAGTTCGGGCCGGGCGGCCAGCACGCGCGCGTGGTCGGCGGGGTCGACGGCCTGGGCGAGGTAGCGCCAGCCGGGCAGGGCCGGGATGCCGTGCTCGCCGAGGAACTCGACGGTGGCGAGCACATCCGGGCCGGGCGGCAGCAGGCCCCCGTCTCCGAGCGCTCCCAGGATGCGGGAGTCGTCGGCTGCGGCGGTCCGCAGCTCGAACAGCTGCCGCTCCGCCGAGGAGACCGCGTCATCGAGCAGTTCGCGCAGTTCGTCGGCGAAACGGTCGAGTTCCTCGGGCGTGAGGGCGTCTTCGGCGGCAGGGCGCGAGGCCCTCGGGGCGCCATGGCGCGAGCCGGTCGACGCGGACGCCGGGTGGTGGGCCGAAGCGGACGCCGCAAGGGTGCCATGACCCGCCTGGTGCGGTCCGGACGCCTGATCCGCGTCCGTGCCTCGACGGCCCGAACCGTCGGCCGCGGCGTCGGCGGCCGTGGTGCCGCCTCGGCCGGTGCGTCCGTGGCCGGTCTCCGACCCGGCGGATGCCGCCTCCTCGGAGCCGGAACGCCCAGGCCCGGAACGCCCGGACCCGTTGCCGTGCGTGGCGTCGGTGCCCGCGCGCGGCGCGGGCACGCCGGCGGACGCCGCCGGGCCGGAGGCGACCGGCAGGCTGAGGAGCTCAGCCAGCCGTTCCTCCGCCGCCAGTGCCTCGGCGGTCCGCCGCTCGCCGTCGTACGCCCGCTCCGCGGCCGTCGCCGCGTCCGCCGCCCGGGCCGCCGTCAACTCGGCCCGGGACTCGGCGGACGCCGCCTCGCGTGCCTGTTCGCTCGCCCGCCGGGACGCCTCACGGGCGGTGTCCCAGGCGGCCACCGCCGACTTCTCCGCGTCACTGGCGGCGAGCGCGGCGCGGGCCGGATCGGCGTCGGGCGCGGTGTCGTCGAGCCAGCCCGCGCGCACCGCCTCCGCGGTCTCCTGCTCGACCTCGGTGAGCCGCTGGCGGAGGTGGCCGACCTCGCTGCGGGCGCGCTGCGCCTCGGTGGCGGCGGCGGTCGAGTCCCGGTAGGCGGAGTCGCTGACCTCCTGGAGCGCGGCGGACCTCTCCTCCTCCTCGTTCGCCAGCGCCTCGGCGCTCTCCGCCGCCGAGTGCAGGGCCCTGACGAGGTCCACGGCGGCTCTGGTGCGCGCCGCGAGCGCGGGAGCCGCGTCCCGTTCGGCCTCCTGGATCGCGGCGGCCACGCGGGCGACGCGGTCGGCGGCGGCGCGGTCGCGCAGCACGACCTCGGCCGCCTGCCAGGCCGCGTGCAGGGTGCGCGCGTCGGCGAGTTCGCGCTTCTGGGCGGCAGCCGACTTCTCGGCGGCGGCGAGCGCCAGGGAGGCGTGCCGGTAGGCGAGTTCGGCGGTGATCAGGCCGCTGCGCCCACGGGCGGACTCGGCGTGGGTCACGGCGTAGGCGGCGGCCGTGACCCGCTGGGCGAGGTCGGCGGCCCGGGACCGCTCCTCGGTGCCCCGCGCGGACAGCCGCCGGGCCAGCGTGCGTGTCCGCCGCTCTGCCCCGGCGTGGACGTCCCGCGCGCGTGCGCGTGCCTCGGCGGCCTCCACGATCCGCCCGAGCAGATCGGCCGACCCGGCCGTGAAGTCCCGCTCGGCGATCAGCTCGGCCCGGCGCCCCAGCTTGTTCCCGAAGCCGCTGACCAGGTCGGCCAGCCCGTCGGTGTCGCGGGTGTCGGTGACCGCGCGCAGCAGCAGATCGGTGAAGTCGGAGTCCTTCTTCACCGCGAAGAGGCCGGCGGCCTCACCCTCGTCGGCGTTCATCTCCCGCTGGTAGCGGAAGAGTTCGGGGTCGAGACCCAGGTCGCCGAGGTGCTCGGTCCAGCGCTCGTGGATCTCCTCCCAGTGCACTTCGAGGTGCGGATACGTCTTGCCCGCGTCGGTGACGGCGTCCCGGAACCCCTTCATGGTGCGTCGTCGCCCCTGCGCCCCCGACTGGCCCTCCGCGGACGGCCGCACGGCGGTGGCCTCGGCCACGGGCAGGTTGTCCAGGGTAAGCCCCGGTCCGGGCCGGAAGGAGTACCAGGCCTCGGCGAACTTCCGCGGGTCGTTGGAGACCTGCCGCCCGCGCCACTCGCTCACCTTGCCGACGACGACGCACTCGCCGGTCAGCACGTGCTGCCACTCCAGCGCGACATGTCCGCAGTCGTCGGCGAGCAGGAACTTCCGCAGCACGCCGGAGCTGGCGCCGCCCAGGGTGTTCCGGTGGCCCGGCAGCATCACCGAGAAGATCAGCTTGAGCAGCACGGACTTGCCGCCGCCGTTCTCCAGGAAGAGCACCCCGGCGGGGGCGGGCCGGCGCGGCGGGCCGACCGGCTCGTCCTCGAAGAACTCCGCCTGCGTCGGAGCGGGGTCGGGCACGGCCTCGCCCACACCGCGCAGGTCAAGCACGGTGTCGGCATAACGCGCACCGGCGGGCCCGATGGAGTAGAGGCGGACCCGGGACAGCTCGTACATGGCGGACTCTCGTAGTCGTTCGCAGGTCGGTGCAGTGCAGTGCGGCGCGACGTGCGGATCGGGGGCAGGCAAATCGGGGGCAGGGGGGCGTGGGCGGAGGGTCAGGGGCGGGGCGAAAAGGCCGCGTCGTCAGACGGAGTGGAAGGGCAGCCCGGCATCGGCCACCAACCCCAGGTCGTCGCCGTCCTCGGGGGGCAGCAGCGTCGGGGTTCCGTCGGTCACCGGGACGACGCCCAGGTCCAGCAGCTCGGCCATGGCCGCGCCGCCGGCCATGTCACGTACCTGGAGCTGGTAGCGGGCGGTCGTGCGGTAGGTGCCGCCGTTGTCGTCGCCCGTCCGCTGCAAAAACCCCGAGTCGGTGAGGAAGGCCACGGCCTTGGCGACGATGCCGGTCGTGGATCCCGCGAGACGCCGCGCGTCCTTGGTGGCACCGGTGGCGCTGCGTCTCACCCAGATCCGCCAGGCGGCCTCCAGACCGGGGGCGTCCGTCGCGGGGTCGGTGTTCTCCCCCCGCTCGGCGGCCCGTTCCTCCAGCCGGCGGCATGCCTGGCGCACGAAGGCGTCGACGCCGTTGACCGTCACCCGGCCGATGTATCCGTCGTCAGCGAGGTCCTCGGGGCGCGGGAAGGCCATGGCGGCGACGGCGAGATGGGCGAGCCCGTGCAGGAACCGATCGCCGGAGTCGGCGGCCGTTCGCCGCGCGTAGTCGCCCATCCGCACGGCGAACACGGAGTCCTCGGCGGCGGTGACGGCCATCCCCGCGCGCGGGGACACCTCCAGGACGACGAGGCCCAGCCCCGAGGCCACGGCGTCCGCGAGCCGCGCGAACGCGGGGTGCTCGCGGTAGCGCCGCAACAGATCGGCGTACTCCTGGTCGCGCGCGGGCAGCAGCTTCGGCTGCAACCCGAACGCGACGAGCCGCGCCGCGTCGGCGGCGTCGGCGGGGGTGACCGTGGGGCTCCCCGGCGTCCCGGCGCCCTCCGGCTCCACGTGCTCGCTCACGACTGCAACTCCTCTGTGGTCATCACGCGGCCTCCGTACGGTCCGCCGTCATCCCCGCCGCGTCCAGCAGGGCCGTGCCGACGATCAGGTCGGCCCCGCCGAACTCGGGGTCGTCCAGTTCCGTCCCGTCGTCCACGGAGAAGAGCAGCTTCTCCTCCCCCTGCCGGTACGCCGTCCCGACCGGCGGGCTGGCGGCGTGGACCGCCATCAGCGCGACCAGATACGGCAGGTCGGGGTCCGTCCGGCGGGCCTCGGCCAGCAGCCCGGACAGACGTCTCGGCGCGTCCGGCTCCAGGTTCAGCAGCGCCTTCGCCGCAGCCGACTGCTGCTCGCTGAAGCGGCTGTCGTCCGGTGTGGCGATCAGGTCGGGCTCCGGCATCTCCGCCCCGAGGTGCTCGCGCTCCACGGGCGGGGTGAGCAGCAGATCCACCAGGTCCCCGACCCGGACGGAGACCGGTGCACGCAGTCCGGTCCCCTTGGCGAAGAAGGCGTCCGTGACGCGGACGGCCCCCTCCAGCGGGAGCGGCAGCACCGGCGCGACCAGGTGCCCGTACAGGTCGATGCCCGCCGTGGACATCGGTGTCGCGAAGGCCTGGCGGTCCTGCTCGGCCCGGAACAGCGGCCCGGCCTCCAGCAGTCGCGACTGCAACTGCGTGTGCCGCCGGATGCAGTCCTTGACGATGTCGACCAGCTCCGCGGCCCGCCGCTTGTGCTCGGGGTCCTCGGACTCGTCGCGCGCCCGGCGGATGTTGGTGAGGATCGCGTTCTCGTGCCGGTAGCGGTCGGCGACGTGGTCGAGGGCCTCGGCGATCATGTCGGGGACGGTGCTGAGCCAGTCCACCGCCCGCACGTTGCGCCGGGTGGCCTCCAGGGCGCGGCGGAGGGTCTCCGAGTACTGCACGGTGCGGTACCGCGCCTGTTCGGCCGCCAGCTGGGCGTCGGCCAGCCGGCCGCGGTTGATCAGCACCTCCAGCTTGACCTCGGCGGCGATCTGGGCGCTGGTGACATCGGTGTCCAGGGCGCCGACGAGGACGTTCACCGCCTCGTCGGTCGTACGGAGGTAGACGCTGCCGCCGGGTCCCGGCACTTCCTCGATCAGCTTGAAGTCGTAGTCCCGTCGGACATATGACCCATCTGGTGCGAAAGTGCCGTAAACGGCACGGAATCCACGGTCCACGCTGCCGACGTTGATGAGGTTCTCCAGAACCCAGCGGGCGACCCTGTCGTGCTCGGGGGACGGACGGCGCGGGGCCTGCGCCGCGATGCGCGGGACGAGCCGGGCCACCACCTGGTCGTGGTCGGCGCCGGTGTCGAAGTCCATGTTCAGCGTGACGAGGTCGATGGCGGCGAGGGCCACCTCCGCCATGCCGTAGACCGAGTACTCACCCGCGAGGTTGGCCTTGCGCGCGTCGAGGTCGTGCAGCGGCGCGGTGCAGGCGAGCGCGCGCAGCCGCCGCGCCAGTCCCTCGTCGGCAGCCGGACCCAGAGCGGGGCGCGGCCCCGCGCTGAACTGGGGCGGAACACTGTCCGTCGATGCAGGCAAAGTCACGGTGCACAGATTAGGTCCTCGGTCCGACAACGACCCAAACGACGCAGATGCCGCCCCGCGTCACGCCGGTCGCCGCGGACCCGTGAACGCCCTACGCGTCGTCGCCGACCCGCCGCTTGTAGACCTCCACCACGCGCCGCAGCGAGTCGTCGAGGTACACCTCCAGCAGCCGCTCCGCCTCAGCCCGGTCGCCCGCCTGGAGGGCCTGCAGTATCTGGCGGTTGCGGGTGAGGTACGGCTCGTGCAACCGGTGCGGGTCGTCCACGACATGGAAGGCGAGGCGCAGCTCGGCGAAGACGCTGCGCATCAGTTCGTCGGTGCGTTCGCTGCCCGCCAGGGCGACCAGCTCGCGATGGAAGTGGATGTTGGCCGTGCCCAGGCCCTTCCAGTCCTGCCCGGCCGACGCCCGCTGCCCTTCCGCGACGGCCGACGCGAGCCCGTCGAGCGCGTAGGGCGGCTCGCCCAGCCCCCGGACGACCGCGCACTCGACCAGGCGCCGGGTGCGGTAGATGTCCTCGACGTCCTCCACGGCCAGGACCCGGACGAAGACGCCCCGGTTCAGCTCATGGACCAGCAGGCGTTCGTGGGTGAGCAGCCGGAACGCCTCACGCAGGGTGTTGCGCGACACACCGAGCGCCCCGCCGATGCTGTCCTCGGACAGCCGGGTGCCGGGCGGGAAGTAGCCCTCGGCGATCCGGCTCCTGAGGATGTCCGAGACGCGCTCGGCGGTGCTGGTGCGCCCCAGGAGGGCCCGGTCGTCGGCCAGTCCCGTCAGCTGCTCTGCCATGACCGGAATTCAATCGCAGATACCAGAACGAAACAACATGGGTATTGAGGGATCGTTGAACGATCCCCTACCTTGCTACGAACGGCCCCGCGCTCCCTCACAGCGGCGGCGCCGTCACGCTCCCGCACGGCACGGCTCAGTCCGCAGCACCCTCCGTCCCCCCTCTGCGAGGTGCCCATGAGCACGACCCCTCCACCACAGGCCCTGCCCACCGAGACCCACCCTGACAAGGGTGAACAGCACGACGGCGACGGCGCGTTCGGCTGGCTGCGCGCCCTCGGCCCGCGTGGCCGACGCGCCTTCGCCGGCGCGTTCGGCGGCTATGCGCTGGACTCGTACGACTACTTCACGCTCCCGTTGAGCATGGTCGCGCTGGCCGCCTACTTCGGCCTCGACAGCGGCCAGACGGGCCTGTTCACCACCGTCACGCTCGTCGTGTCCGCGATCGGCGGCGCCCTCGCGGGCGTGCTGGCGGACCGCATCGGCCGGGTCAAGGCCCTGATGATCACCGTCGTCACCTACGCCGTGTTCACGGTGGCCTGCGGCTTCGCACCCAACTACGAGACCCTGCTGGTCTTCCGCGCCCTGCAGGGCCTCGGCTTCGGCGGCGAGTGGGCGGTCGGCGCGATCCTGGTCGCCGAGTACGCGAGCGCCAAGCACCGGGGGCGCACCCTCGGCGTGATCCAGAGCTCCTGGGCGGTCGGCTGGGCCCTCGCCGCGATCGTCTACACGCTGGTCTTCTCGTTCCTCGACGAGGGCCTGGCCTGGCGCGTGATGTTCTGGACCGGCGCGCTGCCCGCCCTGCTGGTCATCTGGATGCGACGAAGGGTGCACGACGCCCCCGAGGCCGCCGCCGCACGCCGGCGCAATCCCCACAAGGGGTCCTTCGCGGCCATCTTCAGGCGAGGCACGGCCGACTCCCCGGGCCTGCTGCGCACGACACTGTTCGCGGTGCTGCTGTCGACCGGTGTCCAGGGCGGCTACTACACGCTGGCGACCTGGGTGCCGACGTATCTGAAGTCGGAGCGCGACCTGTCCGTCGTCGGTACCGGCGGCTACCTGACGTTTCTGATCTCCGGCGCCTTCGTCGGCTATCTCACGGGCGGGTACCTCACCGACAAGCTGGGCCGCCGGCGCAACATCTGGCTGTTCGCCCTGTTGTCGGCGGTCTGCATCCTGGCGTACGCGAACATCCCCGGCGGCGCCAACACCCTCGTGCTGGTGCTGGGCTTCCCGCTCGGATTCTGCATGTCGGCCATCTTCAGCGGCTTCGGCTCGTACCTGAGCGAGCTGTATCCGACCGCCGTGCGCGGCACGGGGCAGGGCTTCACGTACAACACCGGCCGTGCCGTCGGCGCGGTCTTCCCCACCACCGTCGGCTTCCTGGCGGACAGTTGGGGTGTGGGCGGCGCGCTGGTCTTCGGCGCGATCGGCTACGGACTCGCGGCGCTGGCACTGCTGGGGCTGCCCGAGACGCGCGGGAAGGAACTGGTGTGAACCGCACCGAGGACCTCCCCCTGACCGTCGTCGACGAGCACGCGCACGCGTGGACCCCGCAGGAGGCCCGGACCCGCTTCCGCGCGGGACTGACCGGCCCCACGGCCGGGGTCGCGGCGGGCCGCACCCAGGCCAACCTGATCGCGGTGCCCGCCGACTGGGCCTACGACATGCTGCTGTTCTGCCAGCGCAACCCCAAGCCCTGCCCGGTGCTGGACGTCACGGACGCCGGTTCGTGGACGACCGGGCTCGCTCCCGGGGCGGATCTGCGCACCGACCTGCCGCGCTACCGGGTGTGGCGGGACGGCGAACTGGTGGACGAACCGACGGACGTGCTCGGACACTGGCGGGACGACCTGGTGTCGTTCCTCATCGGGTGCAGTTTCACCTTCGAATGGGCCCTGTCCGGCGCGGGTGTTCCGCTGCGCCACATCGACCAGGGACGCAACGTGCCGATGTACATCACCAGCCGCCAGTGCCGTCCGGCAGGGAGGCTGCGGGGGCCCATGGTGGTGTCCATGCGCCCCGTCCCGCCCACGCGGCTGGCGGCGGCGATCCGGGAGAGCAGCCTGCTCCCGGCGGTCCACGGCGGCCCCGTGCACTGCGGTGATCCGTCGGCGCTCGGCATCGACGACCTCGCCCGGCCCGACTTCGGCGACCCGGTGACCGCCGATCCGGACGACATACCGGTGTTCTGGGCCTGCGGGGTCACCCCGCAGGCGGCGGTCATGGCCTCACGGCCGCCGTTCGCCCTGACCCACGCACCGGGGCAGATGTTCCTCACCGACGCCCGCGACGAGCAGTACCGCGTGGCCTGAGCACCCAGGGAAACCCATGACCGCGATCGATCTGAACGCCGACCTCGGCGAGGGCTTCGGCCGCTGGCGGCTCACCGACGACGAGCAGTTGCTGTCCGTCGTCACCAGCGCCAACGTGGCCTGCGGCTTCCACGCGGGGGACGCGGCGACCATGCGGCGGGTGTGCGAGCTCGCCGCCGCGCGCGGGGTGACGATCGGCGCGCAGGTCTCCTACCGCGACCTGGCCGGGTTCGGGCGGCGCGCGATGGACGTGCCACCCGCCGAGCTGACGGCCGAGGTGGCCTACCAGATCGGCGCCCTGGAGGTCTTCGCCCGCGCGGCCGGCGCCCGCGTCGCCTACGTCAAGCCGCACGGCGCCTTGTACAACCGCGTGGTGCAAGACGAGGAGCAGGCCGCCGCCGTCGTCGACGGTGTGCTCCTCGCCGACGGCTCGCTGCCGGTGCTGGGACTGCCCGGCTCCCGGCTGCTGGCGCTCGCCGCCGAGGCCGGGCTGCCGGCGGTCACGGAGGCGTTCGCGGACCGCGCGTACACGGACGAGGGAACCCTCGTGGCGCGCGCCCTGGAGGGCGCCGTGGTGACCGATCCCGAGGCCGTCGTGGCACGGTCGATGGACCTCGCCCACTCCGGGACGGTGCTCTCCCGCTCCGGGGCCCGCGTCGACGTACGCGCGCGTTCCCTGTGCCTGCACGGGGACACGCCGGGCGCGGTGGAGCTGGCCCGGCGGGTGCGCCGACGGCTCGAGGAGACCGGTGTCCGGGTGGAGGCCTTCGCATGAGGGTGCTCCCGGTCGGGGACGACGCCCTGCTCGTCGAGGTCTCCTCCGGCGACGAGGCGCAGGCGCTGCACGCGGAGTTGCTGCGCCGCCGCACCGAGGGGTCGCTCACGGTCCGCGAGATCGTGCCCGCGGCCCGTACCGTCCTGCTCGACGGCGTGCACGACTCCGCCCGTGTGGCGGGCGAGCTGACCGCCGCCGACGTGCCGCCCGCTCCCCCGCGCGCGGGGGAGGTCGTCGAACTCCCGGTGCGCTACGACGGACCCGACCTGGCGGACGTCGCCGCCCTGTGGGGCGTGAGCGAAAGGGAGGTGGCGCGTATCCACGCGGGGACCGATTTCCGGGTCGCCTTCTGCGGGTTCGCCCCCGGCTTCGGTTACCTGACCGGCCTCCCGCCGCGCTACGACGTCCCGCGCCGCGCCACACCGCGCACGGCTGTCCCGGCGGGTTCGGTGGCGCTGGCCGGCCCCTACACGGGCGTGTACCCGCACACGTCGCCGGGCGGCTGGCAGCTGATCGGCAGCACGGACGCGGTGCTGTGGGACCACGCGCGCGTACCGGCCGCCCTGCTGTCGCCGGGCACGCGCGTGCGCTTCGTCCCCGTGGCCGGCCCCGAGGCCCCGGTGGGGCACTCATGACGGACCGCGCGCTCGCCGTCGTACGGGCAGGGGCGCTGACCACCGTGCAGGACCTGGGCCGTCCCGGGCACTCCCACCTGGGCGTGCCGCGCTCCGGTGCGCTCGACCCGCCCGCGGCCGCCCTCGCCAACCGGCTGGCCGGCAACCCGCCCGGAGCGGCGCTCCTGGAGACCACGCTCAACGGCTGTGCGCTGCGGCCGCGTTCGCCGGTCACCGTGGCGGTCACGGGCGCGCCGTGCCCGGTCACCGTGGACGGACGCCCGGTGGCCTGGGGCGCGCCGGTGCGCGTGCCCGCGGGGGCGCTCCTGGACGTCGGCGCGGCGACGCGCGGGGTACGTTCCTATGTGGCCGTCTCCGGGGGCGTCGCCGTCGAGCCGGTGCTCGGCAGCCGCTCCACGGACCTACTCTCGGGACTCGGCCCGCCGCCGCTGACCAACGGAGTGGTGCTTCCCCTGGGGCAGGTCGCGGGCCCCCACGCGCGCGTGGACGGGGTCCCGCAGCCGGCGCCGCCGGCGGAGCTGGTCCTGCGGGTGACCCTGGGTCCTCGCGACGACTGGTTCACGGAAGAGGCCGTAAGGACCTTCACATCGCGTCCCTACCGTGTGTCCGCCGCCGGAAACCGGATCGGGCTGCGCACGGAGGGGCCCGCCCTGGAGCGGGCCCGTCCCGGCGAACTGCCCAGCGAGGGCATGGTCCTGGGAGCGGTCCAGGTCCCGCCCGACGGCCGGCCGGTGGTCTTCCTCGCCGACCATCCGACCACCGGGGGCTACCCGGTCATCGCGGTCGTCCGCACGGCCGACCTGGCGGCGGCCGCGCAGGCGGCTCCGGGCACACCGGTGCGCTTCATGGCGGTGCGCCGTCGCTGACGCACCGTGAGGCCCGTGAAGCCCCACGCCCCTACGCCGCCTCCGGCTCCGGCTGCCGCTCCGCCACGGAGCGCTGCTCCGCGACCGCACGCTCGTCGGTCTCCGGCCGCTGCGGCTCCACGACCGACCGCTGATCCGAGGTGACGCGCCGCTCCACGACCGAACGCTGGTCCGAGGTGACGCGCCGCTCCACGACCGAACGCTGGTCCGACGCCGGGCGCTGCTCCGCGACGGACCGTTGCTCCGTGACCGACCGCCGACCCGGCACGACCGGCTGTTCCACCGCCGAGCGCTGCTCCGCGACCGGCCGCTGCCCCGTCCCCGACCACTGCCCCGGCACCGCCCCGTGCTCGGCCACGGCCCGGTGATCCGGCACGGCACACTGCTCGGCCATCACCATCTGGTCCGCCATCACGAGCTGGTCCGTCACGCGCTGATCCGCCATCACGCGCTGGCCCGCTGTCACGCACGGATCCGCCGTCACGCGCTGGTCCACGGCCGTCCGCTGATCCACGCCTTCGTACTGGTCCAGCCCCGTCCGCTGGTCCAGCCCTGTCCGCTGGTCCGCGGCTTTCCGCTGATCCGCGGCCGCCCGCGGCCCCGGCACCGACAGCGCTTCGGGATGGACCGGCGTCCCCGGCTCGGCCCGCTGCCCGGGCCGGGGCCCGGTCCCCGGCTCCGGGAGCCCCAGCGCCGCCAGTGCCCTCGACACGGCGGTCGCGGACCGCAGGTCGAGCCGGGGGCTGGTGCCGCGCGCACGGTGCCGCAGCTCGACGGCGGCGAGGCGCAGCAGCTGGGGCAGCAGATCGTTGCACCGCCGCAGCACCCAGGCGGTGCCCGCGGTGGCGAGCCACATCAGGCTCGCCGACCTGGTCGGCGCCGGGAACTCGGGCTCGGCGGTGGGCGCGGCGCCGGTGGCGATCCCCATGTCCGCCAGCGCCCCGTGGAACCGGACGGCCAGTTGCCGGTGCCCCCGCTCCCCCGGGTGCAGCCGGTCCGAGGACCACATGGCCCGGTCGTCGACCCAGTCCCCTTCGGCCGCGTGCACATGCACAGCCCCGTACCGCTCGGACAGCGCGTGGACGACGGTGTTCACCGCCCGCTGCCGCCGGGCCAGCGGGCTGGCCAGCACGCCCGGCAGCCCGAGCATCGAACCCGGGTCCGGCAGGCAGGCGGTGAGGACGGCCGTGCCCTGCCGGGTGAAGGCGGCGTACACCTGGTCGAGGCGTTCGGTGATGTGCTGGATGTCGAACGTGCGGCGCAGCGTGTCGTTCACGCCGACGAGGACGGACGCGACGTCCGGCCGCAGGTCCAGCGCGGCAGGCAGCTGGGTCTCCAGCACATCGCGGGTCTGCGCGCCGCTGACCGCGAGGTTGGTGAATTCGGCGGGCGGCTCGGACAGGCCGCCGGCGAGCAGCGCGGCCCAGCCGCGCCACCCGTTCCCCAGGGGATCGCCCACCCCCTCGGTCAGCGAGTCCCCGAGGGCGACGTACCGGACGGATCTCATGCCACGCCCTCCGCACGGGCGAAGGGTCGCTCGGGCAGCGCCGCGTCGTGCACGGCGAGGAAGGCGTCCACCGCCGTACCCCAGCCGAAGCACTCCGCACGCGCGCGTGCCGTCTCCCGGCGCTCGCGCTCGGGGCGGTCGAGCAGCATCTCCACCGCGTCCGCGAAGGCATCGCCGTTGTCCGCCGCGGTGGCCCCGGCCTCTCCGATCACCTCGGGCAGGGCGGAGGACGCGCTGGCCACGACCGGTGTGCCGCAGGCCATGGCCTCCAGCGCGGCCAGCCCGAACGTCTCGGCCGGGCCCGGGGCCAGGGCCACGTCCGCGGTGGCCTGGAGCGCGCCGAGCAGGCTGCGGTCGGCGACGTGCCCGAGGAACGTCACCGGCAGGTCGCGCTCCTGCGCCCGTTTCTCCAGACCCGCGCGCAGCGGCCCGTTGCCGGCGACGACGAGCACGGCCCGCACCCCGCGCTGGCGCAGCGACTCCAGGGCGTCCAGGGCGGTTCCGGGCCGCTTCTCGACGGACAGCCGGGAGCACATCACCAGGAGCTTCTCGTCCGCCCGCGCGTGGGTGTCGCGCAGCGCCTGGTCGCGCAGGGTGGGGCGCCGGTTCATCAGGTCGACGCCCAGGGGCGCCCGTACGACGTTGCGGGCGCCGATCCGGATGAACTCCCGCTCGGCGAACTCGGTGGTGCACACGACCTTCGCGTAGGTGTGGGCCGTGCGGACGTTGAGGGCGTCGGCGGCGCGCCGGGAGAGGTTCTCCGACAGCCCCCAGGTGCGCAGGACGCCGTCGGCCGTCTCGTGGGAGACCATGACGGCGGGCACCCGGGCGCGCCGCGCCCATCTGCCGGTCCATCGCAGGGTCGTCCGGTCGGAGACCTCAAGGCGGTCCGGGCCGAGCTGCTCCAGGAGCGCGGCGACGCGGCGCTTGTCGACGAGCACGCGGTAGCCGCCGGTGCCGGGCAGCACCGGTCCGGGCAGGGTGATCACCCTGCCCTGCTCGGTGTCCCGGTCGCTGTACTTCTCGCCCGGCACGATCAGGAAGGGATCGTGCCCCGCGAGCTTGAAGCCCTTGCCCAGCTCCCGCAGCGCGGTGCGCAGCCCGCCGGAGGCGGGGGCGACGAAGTTCGCCAGCCGGACGATGCGCAGGGATGTGTTCATGCCGCCACCGCCGGCTTGCGCGCGTCGAGAACGGCTTCGTAGTGCCCGATCAGCTCGTCGCCGATGGCGGCCCAGGTGCGGCCCTCGACGGTGGCGCGGGCGGTCGCGCCGTACGCGGCGCGCAGCGCGGGATCGGCGGCCAGGGCGGCCACGGCGTCGCGGACGGCGTCCGCGTCGTGCGGCGGCACCAGGAGTCCGGTGCGGCCGTGGTCGACCAGGTCCATGGGACCGCCGGCGGCGGGCGCGACCACGGGCACACCGCTGGCCATGGCCTCCTGCACGGTCTGGCAGAAGGTCTCGAAGGGGCCGGTGTGGGCGAAGACGTCCAGCGAGGCGAATATCCGGGCGAGTTCGTCGCCGGTGCGGCGGCCCAGGAACACCGCGCCGGGCAGCGCCTCGGCCAGACCGGGCCCGCTCGGCCCGTCACCGACCACGACGACACGCACGCCGGGCAGTCCGCAGACGCCGGAGAGCAGTTCGACGTGCTTCTCGGGCGCGAGACGCCCGACATAGCCGACGATCAGCTCGCCGTTCGGGGCGAGTTCGCGCCGCAGCGCCTCGTCCCGCAGATCGGGGCGGAAGCGCGCGGTGTCGACACCGCGCCGCCACAGGTGCACCCGGGGCACGCCGTGGGCCTCGAGGTCGCCCTGGGAGGCGCTGGAGGGGGCGAGGGTGCGGTCGGCGGCGGAGTGCACGGAGCGGATGCGCCGCCAGGCCGCGGCCTCACCGGCGCCCACGTAGGTGCGGGCGTATCCGGCGAGGTCGGTCTGGTAGACGGCGACGGCGGGAACGCCGAGGCGGGCCGCGGCGGCCATGCCGCGTACGCCGAGGATGAAGGGGCTGGCCAGGTGCACCACGTCGGGCTGGTGCGAGATCAGCGCGGCGGCCAGGCGCCGGCTGGGCAGGGCGACCCGGACCTGGGGGTAGCCGGGGAGCGGAAGGGACGGGACGTGAATGACGGGGCACGGCGCCAGGGCGTCTGCCTTGCTCCCGGGAGCGGGAGCCGGGGCGACGACGAGGGGAGCGTGACCGCGGTCGACGAGGTGTCGGGCGGTCTGGAGCGCGCAGTGGGCCACGCCGTTCACATCGGGGGGAAAGGATTCGGTCACGATGACGACACGCATAGGGCTGTTGTCGCCACGCTGGACGTGGCCGTGTCAACGTCGATCTTTCCGGACGGGGAACGATCCATGAGCGTTGCGCGGCGCACCCAGGCGCGTCAGCCCGCGGCCATGCGCTCCTGACCTCCGATTCGGCTGCCGTTCACCCGAGGGGTACGAGGGCCCCCTGGCACCCGGTGAGGGAGAAGGGCGGCGTTCACATGGTCTCGGGGCCGATCCGGCTGCGTACCGCGGTCTGGACCTCGGCCTCCTCGGCGGGGTCGGAGGCGAGCCGGCGCAGTCGCTCGACGACGCGGGCGTCTCCGGTCTCGGCGTGCCGGGCGGCGAGTTCCCGGGTGGTCTCCTCGCAGTCCCAGAGGCACTCGACGCCGAAACCCGCGGGGAAGGAGGGGTCGGTGGCGGCGAGGGCACGGGCGACCCTGCCCCGTAGATGGGAGGAGCCGGTCTCGCGGTAGACATGGCGCAAAACCGGTGCGGCACAGCCGATGCCGAGCCGTCCGGCGCCGTCCACGAGGGTCCACAGTGTCGGCGCGTCGGGCCCTTCGCCCCGTACGGCCTCGCGGATCGCGCCGAGGACGAGGTCGCTGTCCTTGGCGCCGCCCCGGCAGGCGAGCACGCGTCCGGCGGCGGCACCGAGCGGATCGGGGCGGCGGGCCCAGCCGCGCGCCCGGTCGACGACGTCCGCACCGCGCATCCGTTCGAACGCCTCGACGGCTGCCTCGACGACCGGGGCCGTGCCGGTGACCACGGCCGCCTCGATCAGGTCGAGGACGTCGGGGTCCTCGGTGTCGGCGAGATAGCGCAGCGCGGTGCAGCGGGCACCCTCGCCGCCGTCCCGGGCCGCCCGGACGATCTCGGCCCGGTCCTCGGGGCCGGCGACGGCCGACAGACAGCGGGCGGCCGGGACGTGCAGCGCGACCCCGCGCTCGACGCCCTGCTGGGCCCACTCGAACACGGCCTGCACGCTCCACCCCGGACGGGGCCCGCCTGGTCGCATCTGGCGCTGCCAGCGGTCGAAGCAGCCGGTTTCCTGGGCGGCACGCACACGTGTGGCGATCGTGGCGCGCGGGTCCTCGGCCCACAGCCGCCAGGGACGCGGCTCGAAGGCGTCCCGCACGACGGCGGCCAGTTCGGCCTCGCCCTCGGCGTCGGCCGGGAAGCGGGCCAGCACGGGCACGGCCAGGGCGCGCAGCCCGGCGTCGTCGTCGCGCAGTGCGAGTTCGTCCAGGGCCCAGGCCCAGTTCGAACCCTGGGCGGCATACCTGCGCAGCAGGTCGAGCGCCTCGCGCCGGCCGTACGAGGCCAGGTGGCCGAGGACGGACAGGGCGAGTCCGGTGCGGGTCTCGTCGTCGTCGACGACGTCCGCGGGATCGAAGAGGTGCGCCTCGATCGCGTCCAGCTCGCCGTTCAGGTCGAGGTAGAGGCGGGCGTAGTACAGGGAGCGGTTCTCCACCTGCCAGTCGTGGCGGGGATCGCGCAGCACGCAGTGGTTCAGGGCCGCCAGCGCTTCGGGGCGGGGGGCCGTGAGCGCGTGCAGTGTGCCGTCGCCGCGGCCCCGCTGAAGCAGGCCGAGCAGCGTACCGCTGGGCGCTATGACCGGATCGAACATGGGAAACAGCCTCACATCAAGCGTCGACGCAACCGGGGAACGTGCTCTACCTGGCCGCGTGACAACACGTCGGTGCGCCCGCCGTCTTCTGCTTGCTGTAGACCATCTTCCTCTGCCTCTCGTCAGTGGCCCGCGCGGGCCGATCACGGCCCGCGCGGTGCGGCAACACCTGCCCAGCCATCGCGTCCGTGAATCACGACGTCATGATGACCCGGCACTTCTCGATGCCGCGACCGATATTTCCGGCGGCCAGGTACCGCCTCCCCCGATTTCCGTGTCCTGTCCGGCCCGCGGGCCCGTCCCGCGCGGCCGGGGTGGTGTCTCAGTGTGCGTCGAACAGTTCCAGCAGCTCCGCCTTGCCGAACATCCGGGCGGTGTCGACGGCCGACGGGGTGCCCACGGCCGGATCGGCGCCGGCCTCCAGCAGGACCTTGATCACTTCCTGCTCACCCTTGAAGACCGCTCCCGCGAGGGGAGTCTGGCCCCGGTCGTTGACGCGGTCCGCCTCGGCGCCGCGGGCGAGCAGCTCCCGCACCGTCGCTGCGTGGCCGTGGTAAGCGGCGAGCATCACGAGGGAGTCGCCGCGGTCGTTGGTGAGGTTGACGGGAACGCCCGCGTCGACGTACGCCACGAGTGGCTCGGTCCGCCCCTGCCGCGCCAGATCGAAGATCTTGGTCGCGAACTCCACGACCTCGGGGTCGGGGGTTTCGGTCATCGGCCGGACCACCTCTCACTACCTACACGTACGAACTACAGCTAACCGCACTGCTGGGCTCTCTGAGTGATTCGCCAGCGTACTGGCAGTGCGGGGACATGACGGGCCACGTCCGAGGCAAAGATCACCAATGCGCCCGCCGCGCGCAAGCTCCCGACCCCGCAGGTCCGCCGCAGCTCCGCCGTACGGACGATATCAACCGGATTTCACCCAGTTGCACCTTTTATCGTATAGATACATCCTGTGAACAGGGAAGTACTCATGGTGACTGTCCCCCTCGACACCAGGAGACCTCATGATTCTGTCCATCTCAGGCGTCGTCCTGCTCGGCATCCTCGTCTTCATCTTCTTCCGCAGAGACGGACTCAAGCCGTCCCATGCCTGCATCGCGGCCCTGTTCGGCTTCTACCTCGCGAGCACGGCCATCGCGCCGAGCATCAAGGCGGGCGGCGAGAGCCTGGCGGGTCTCCTGGGCGGCATCAAGTTCTGACCATCCGGCCGTCCGGCCCCACCGTCCCGCCCGTACGCACCTCCAGGAGACAGCAGTGGCACGGCGCCCACTTCCCCGCATTCTGAGCAAAGGCGGCACGCAGCTGGCCCGGAGCCGGGAGCTGGCCCGGACGGCGGCCGACAGCGCCACCGACGTCCTCCACCCGCTGATCACCATCGTCAGGGGGCTGCGCCGGCTGGCGGCGGCCGGACGGCACAAGTGGGCGGAGACGCCCAAGGACAAGCGTGGCCATCTCCTGTTCCTGGTGGCCTCCGTGATCCTCGCCGTCGCGCTCGCGCCGTACGGCCCGCTGCTCGCCGCCATCGCCCTGATGGTGGCGGCAGCCTGGCAGGGGCGCGACCGCGCACCCACGGCTCCCGAGGGACCCGACGAGACGCAGACGCAGCGCCTCCAGTCCCTGTACGAGGCACTGGTCCCGTGCTTCTCCGTGGCCGAGGACCCCGCACCCCTGTACGCCCACGGCGGGGAGTGGGACAAGGTCTTCCCGGAGTACGAGTTCGACGCGGCGGGCCGGATCGCGCACCTCGAGGTCCGCTATCCCGCGTACTTCCCGGACAGCGAGGCGGAGGCACGCGCGCGTGTAGAGCATCTGCTGACGGCCAAGGCGGGCCGCGACCGCGAGTACCACTTCCTGTGGGACGAGGAGGGAAACCAGCTCACGGTCACCGTCCTCGCGCCACTGCCCGGCGACATCGCCGCGCAGCGCTTCGTGACCGCCCCCGGGGAGACGGTCCTCGGCTTCACCGACGCGAGCGAGGTCCAGCGCACCCTGCCGCTGGTCCGCGGCGAGGACCGGAGCGACGTGCCGCCCGTGGTGTGGCGCACGGGCATCCGCTCCACGGAACCCCACCTGCTGGTCACCGGCCAGCCGGGCAGCGGCACGTCGACCCTGCTGCGCTCCGTGGCGCTCCAGGCCCTGCAGTACGGCGACGTCCTCGTCGTCGAGGGCGGCGGGACCGGCGAATACGCCTGCCTGATCGGGCGCGACGGTGTCCTCGCCGTCGAGTGCGCGCCGGCCGGGGCGCTGGCGAGCCTGGAGTGGGCGGCGACAGAGACGGAACGGCGGCTGATCGCCGTCAACCGCGCGCGTCAGGCGGGCCACCCGGCGCCGGACGACACGAAGCGGCCGTTGTGGATCCTGCTGGACCGTCCGGCGGCGCTCGCCCACGTCGCCGCCACGGACGGGCACCAGGACCCGCAGTCGCTGCTCCAGGTACCGCTCCGGCACGGCCGCGCCGCGAACGTCACGGTGGTGATCGCCGAACAGTTCGACAACCTGGACACGCTGAGCGACCCGGTGAAGCAGCACACCCGCGCGCGCGTGGTCCTCGGCCCCGCCACCAGGGAACAGCTCACGACCGTCCTGGGCGCGCCCCCGCACACCACCCCGGTCGCGCATGTCCCCGCCGGCCGCGGGTACGCCCGCCTGGGCTCGGGTCCGGTCCTGCGCCTCCAGGTCCCGGCCACCCCCGACCCGTACGACGACGCCACCAGCGACACCCATCGCCAGGCGGTGCTGGACCTGCTCCCGCCCCGTACGACTCCGGCGGACGCGGCCCCGGACGGGGAGGTCGCGGAAGCACCGGTACCCGAGCCGGTCCCGGCGAAGGCAGTGGCGGTGGAGAGCTCCTGACCCTCGCACCCCGGCCCCGCGGCCGCCGCTCCCGGGCGTCCGCGAGGGCCGGAAAGCGGGTCACCCCCGGCCCTCCCGCAGGCCCCCGGCGCTCCACCCGACCCGACCTTCCCCGCTCCGTCCCGCGTGCCCTCTGTGCCCCTTCCCCGCTCCGCCCCGGCCCCGCAGTGCTTCCCCGGCCCCGCGGCGCTCCACCGCCCCTCCCCGCTCCGTCCCGCGTCCCCTCTGTGCCCCTTCCCCGCTCCTCCCCGGCCCCGCGATGCTCCACCGCCCCTCCCCGGCCCCGAGGCGCTCCACCGCCCGTTCCCGCTCCGTCCCGCGTCCCCTCTGTGCCCTTCCCCGGCCCTCCCCGGCCCCGCAGTGCTTCCCCGGCCCTCCCCGGCCCCGCGGAGCTCCCCCGGCCCTCCCCCGGCCCTTCCTGGCCCCGCGGAGCTCCCCCGGCCCTTCCTGGCCCCCCATGCTCCCCCCGGTCCCTCGGGCGGGCCGCCCGCGACGACCCCGCCGTCCCTGCCCCTACGCCACGAACGTCCGCGGCGCCTCCGCCCCCACCGTCCCCCCGCTCCTCACGAGTCGTGCCGCCGCTGCCAGGCGGACCGCCGCCTCCTCGGCCACCGCGCCCCCGACGGTGAACGGCAGCCGCACATACCCCTCGAAGGCGCCGTCGACACCGAAGCGGGGTCCGGACGGCACCCGTACCCCGACCCGCTCCCCCGCCTCCGCGAGGCGCGAGCCCGACAGTCCTCCGGTGCGCACCCACAGCGTGAGCCCGCCCCGCGGCACCTCGAACTCCCAGTCGGGCAGCGCGCGGCGCACCGCGGCGACGAGGGCGTCCCGGTTGCCCCGCGCCTGCCCGCGCCGCATCTCCACGGCCTGCTCCCAGCCTCCGGTGCCGAACAGCCAGTGCACGGCGAGCTGCTCCAGCACCGGCGTGCCCAGATCGGCGTACGCGCGCGCGGCGACCAGGCTGCGGATGACATCGGGCGCGGCGCGCACCCAGCCGATGCGCATCCCGGCCCAGAACGCCTTGCTGGCGGAGCCGACGGTGATGACGGTCGACCCGCCGGGGTCGAACGCGCACACCGCGCGCGGCATCTCCACGTCGGGGTCCACCCAGAGCTCGTGCATCGTCTCGTCGGCGACGATCACGGTCCCGGCCGACCGCGCGGCCTCGACCAACTGCCGGCGCTGGTCCTCGTCGGCGAGCGCGCCGGTCGGGTTGTGGAAGTCGGCGACGACGTAGGCCATGCGCGGCGCCGCGTCGCGCAGCACCTGCCGCCAGCGGTCCACGTCCCACCCGCTGAGTCCCTCGGCCATCGCCACGGGTACGAGCCGGGCGCCCGCCTCCCGCATCAGCTGCAGGATGTTGGCGTACGACGGCGACTCGACGGCGATGCGCTCGCCGCGGCCGGCGAAGAGGTGGCAGATGGCGTCGATGGCGCCCATCGCCCCGGTCGTCACCATGATCTGTTCCGGCATGGTGGGGATACCGCGCGCGGTGTAGCGCTCGGCGAGCATCGAGCGCAGTGCGGGCAGCCCGGCGGGGTAGTCGCCGTGCGTGTGCGCGTACGGCTGGAGCTCCCCCAGGGCGCCCTGCACGGCGCGGGTGAGCCAGGGTTCGGGCGCGGGCAGCGCCGCACAGCCGAGGTCGATCATCGAACCGAGGGCCTCGGGCGGCAGCGGCTCGAGCCCGCGCGCGGGGAGCGGGTTCCCGGCCGGTACGGCGGTCCAGCTGCCCGCGCCGCGCCGGGACTCCAGGAACCCCTCGGTGCGCAGCGCCTCGTAGGCGGCGGCGACCGTCGTACGGCTGACGGACAGGGCGAGCGCGAGCTCCCGTTCGGCGGGCAGTCGCGCGGCGACGGGGACGCGCCCTTCGAGCACCAGCAGCCTGATGCCGTCGGCGAGCGCCCGGTAGGCGGGCGGCCGGCGCGATCCCGGGCCCGCGGGACGGTCCTGCTGTGACTGGAGCTGGCGGGCCAGCTGTGACGCACCCACCGCCGAGGTCCACTGCCCCATGACGATCAGTCCACCTTCCCCGGATTGGCCCCTGGTCGAGCCCCTTTCCCCGCCACAGGGTGCCACGCGCCAGGCCACTGGCACCAGCAGGGGTCCGTTCCGTTCGTCCCCCGGTCGGACCCCCGGTCGGAGCGCGACGCGAAGCGCGGACGCGTTTCGCCGCCCCCTCGGCATCCGGCGGCAGCGCCGGCTTCGCCGCCGGTCAACCCCGGCACGCCATACTGCGTCCGTGAGCACGCGCATACGCCATCCCTATCTCGACCACCCCGCCCCGATCGCCTTCGCCCACCGGGGCGGTGCCGCCGACGGTCTGGAGAACACCGCGCTCCAGTTCCGGCGCGCGGTGGAGAAGGGCTACCGGTACATCGAGACCGACGTCCACGTCACACGGGACGGACGGATCGTCGCCTTCCACGACGCGACGCTGGACCGGGTCACCGACGGGGCGGGCCGGATCGCCGACCTGCCCTGGAACGACGTACGGCAGGCGCGTGTGGCGGGCAGCGAACCGGTGCCGCTCTTCGAGGAGCTCCTGGAGACCTTCCCCGAGGTCCGCTGGAACGTCGACCTGAAGGCCGAGGCCGCCCTTCACCCCTTCCTCGACCTGATCGCCCGCACGGACGCCTGGGACCGGATCTGCGTCGGCTCCTTCTCCGAGGCCCGGGTGGTGCGCGCGCAGCGCCTGGCGGGGCCGCGCCTGGCGACCTCGTACGGCACGCGTGGGGTGCTCAACCTGCGGCTGCGCTCCTGGGGCGTGCCGGCCGCGCTGCGCCGATCCGCCGTCGCGGCCCAGGTGCCCGAGACCCAGTCCGGCATCCAGGTGGTGGACCGGAGATTCGTCCGCACGGCCCACGCGCGCGGGTTGCAGGTGCACGTCTGGACGATCAACGAGGCGGAGCGGATGCACCGGCTCCTGGACCTCGGCGTCGATGGCATCATGACCGATCACATCGACACGTTGCGCAAGGTCATGGAGGACCGGGGCCTCTGGGCCTGACGGCCCGAAGCGGCGTACCGCGCACGGCACTTGACGGGGAAGCGAGGGCACGGGTGGGCACCGACACCGTGCGGACACCGGCGGCGGACGACGCGGCCGGACGGCGGCGCGAGCAACGCGGCTGGTACTTCTACGACTGGGCGTGCTCCGTCTACTCGACGAGCGTGCTCACCGTGTTCCTGGGCCCTTATCTGACGTCGGTGGCCGAGTCGGCCGCGGACGCGGAGGGCTTCGTCCATCCGCTGGGCATCCCGGTGCGCGCCGGTTCCTTCTTCGCGTACTCGGTCTCCCTGTCGGTGATCGTGGCCGTGCTGGTGATGCCCCTGGTGGGCGCCGCCGCCGACCGCACCGGCCGCAAGAAGCCGCTCCTGGGTGCCGCCGCCTACCTCGGGGCCGCGGCCACGGCGGGCATGTTCCTGCTGGACGGCGACCGCTACCTGCTCGGCGGCGCGCTCCTGATCATCGCGAACGCCGCGCAGTCGGTGGCGATGATGCTCTACAACTCCTACCTGCCGCAGATCGCACCGCCGGAGGAACGCGACGCCGTCTCCTCGCGCGGGTGGGCCTTCGGGTATGCGGCGGGCGCGCTGGTCCTGGTCGTGAACCTGGTCCTCTACCTCGCCCACGACAGCTTCGGGCTCTCCGAGAGCATGGCCGTGCGCGTCTGCCTGGCGTCTGCCGGTCTGTGGTGGGGCGCGTTCGCGCTGATCCCGCTACGACGGCTGCGCGACCGGCGCTCCCCCGCGCGCGAGTCGGCGGTCACCGGCTGGCGCCAGCTCGCGGCCACGATCCGCGACATGCGCCGCCACCCGCTCACGCTGTCCTTCCTGCTGGCGTACCTCGTCTACAACGACGGCATCCAAACGGTGATCACCCAAGCGTCGGTGTACGGCTCGAAGGAGCTGGGGCTCGGCCAGTCGACGCTCATCGGCGCGGTCCTGCTGGTCCAGGTCCTCGCGGTGTTCGGCGCTCTGGGACTGGGCCGGCTGGCCCGGCGGTACGGCGCCAAGCGCACCGTGCTCGGCTCGCTGGTCGCCTGGACGGTCATCCTGGCCGCCGGGTACTTCCTGCCCGCGGGGGCACCCGTGTGGTTCTTCGTGCTGGCGTCCGGGATCGGGCTCGTCCTGGGCGGCAGCCAGGCCCTTTCACGCTCGCTCTTCTCCCATCTGGTCCCGCCGGGCAAGGAGGCCGAGTACTTCTCGGCGTACGAGCTGAGCGACCGGGGGATGAGCTGGCTGGGGCCGCTGCTGTTCGGCCTCACCTATCAGCTGACCGGGAGCTACCGGGACGCGATCATCTCGCTGGTGGCGTTCTTCGTCCTGGGCTTCGTGCTCCTGGCGAGGGTGCCGGTGCGGCGTGCGGTGGCGGCTGCCGGGAACCCGGTCCCCGAACGGATTTAGCACCGACGGCGAAAGGGCGGTAGTGTACGCGTTTGGCCTGCCAGGCGTACCGTTACTGCGCGTCAAAGATGCCGAATCGCTGGGTGACATCTGCTGTCAGATGTGACAAACCGGGCGCCGGTGGGTACAACATGGGCGGCTACGACGGCGACGCACGACCCGGAACGGAACTCCGAACGGGAATCTTTACCGCCGACCGGACGTTGACCGGATGACGACGACAGCGACACCTGTCCTGTGGGCGACAAGCCCGGGAGGCACGATTCATGAGTGAGCGAGCTCTTCGCGGCACGCGCCTCGTGGTGACCAGCTACGAGACGGACCGCGGCATCGACCTGGCCCCGCGCCAGGCCGTGGAGTACGCATGCGAGAAGGGGCACCGGTTCGAGATGCCCTTCTCGGTCGAGGCGGAGATCCCGCCGGAGTGGGAGTGCAAGGTCTGCGGGGCCCCATCACTCCTGGTGGATGGCGACGGCCCGGAGGAGAAGAAGGCCAAGCCGGCGCGTACGCATTGGGACATGCTGATGGAACGGCGCACACGTGAGGAACTCGAAGAGGTCCTCGAAGAGCGTCTCGCCGTTCTGCGTTCCGGCGCCATGAACATCGCGGTGCACCCCCGGGACAGCCGCAAGTCCGCGTAGTTCCCACGCGGCTTCGGCCGGGGTCTTTCGAGGCACCCCTATTGACCGCGGGCGCCGTACGTGAGTGTGCGTACGGCGCCCGCGGTCGTTCCTGAGGGCCTCGCGCCGCCCGGCGTCCGCGTGGTGGCGGCGGAGGCCCCGAACGTCGGTGCGCCTGCGCGCCGAATGGGAACTCCATAGTCGGACGGCGGACGGCCCCGGGCACACAAGCCCTGGCACGCCGGCCTCTGACACACCGGTTGTGCCGGGCTGTCCGGTCGCGTCGGCACCGGCATGGATTGCGACGGCCGCGCCGTCGCATGGATCGTGCCGCGCGGCACGGACGCACCGGTCCCGAGCGTCCCATCGGCCGGACGGGCCTCAAGCGGTCACCGGCCGGGACACCCGGCCGGCCCGCGCGACCCGGGTGGTCTCAGCGGTTCAGCGGCGGGCGGGGCTCCCGAGGAGCGTCTCCCGGCTCGTCCCTGATGACCTCACCCTGCACGACCTTGCCGTCCGGGCGGTGAATGCGGGCCTGCTGGAAGGCGTCGCCGAAACCACCGGGTGAGGCGGCCCGCAGCTTGCGGTCCACCGTGCGCTCCGCGTAGCGGCCGACGGCCTTCTGCACCGGCGGGAGCAGCAGGAGCAGACCGGCCGCGTCCGAGACGAGACCGGGCAGCATCAGCAGCAGTCCGCCGAGCATCATCAGGCCGTTGCCGCCGCCGCTGGACGGGGCCGCACCACGCTGCAGCGCCTCGTTCAGGTTCTGGAAGGCGCGCCGTCCCGCCCGCTTGATGACCACCGCGCCGAGCACGAACCCGCTGACCAGCAGCAGGAACACCGTGAACCCGCCCGCCGCGCCGGCGACCAGGGTCAGCAGCCAGATCTCCAGCACCAGCCACGCGGCGATGCCCAGCGGCAGGAACGTCCGCAGCCGAGACCGCCTGGGCCGTGTGGAGTAAGGGGGGTTCGATGCGCCAGTCGTCATGCCTCCAGTGTGCCTGGCGCCCGCTCAGCACGGGATAAGAGGCGGACCCCACCGCACTACGGCTGCGAAGGCCCCGGCCCGCCCCTGCCCATCAGTTTGGTGACCCGCTCGCCCACGCCCCAGCTGGTGACCCGCCACAGTGCCTCGACCAGGATGTCGCGGCTCATCTTGGAGTCCCCGAGTTCGCGTTCGACGAAGGTGATCGGGACCTCGACGACGTGATAGCCGGCCTTGACGGCGCGGCGGGCGAGGTCGACCTGGAAGCAGTAGCCCTGGGAGGCGACGTCGTCGAGTCCGAGGCCCTCCAGCGTCTCCCGGCGGAAGGCACGGTAGCCGCCGGTCACGTCCCGGATCGGGACGTCCAGCAGCACGCGCGAGTACAGGCTGCCGCCGCGGGAGATGAACTCGCGCGACCTGGGCCAGTTCACGACCCGGCCGCCGGGTACCCAGCGGGAGCCGAGCACCAGGTCGGCGCCCTTCAGCGCGGTGAGCAGCCGGGGCAGTTCCTCGGGCTGGTGGGAGCCGTCGGCGTCCATCTCGATCAGGACCCCGAAGTCGTGCTCCACGCCCCAGCGGAAGCCCGCGAGGTAGGCGGCGCCGAGCCCCTCCTTGCCCCTGCGGTGCAGCACGTGGACCTGCTCGTCACCGGTGGCCAGCTCGTCGGCGATCTTGCCGGTGCCGTCGGGGCTGTTGTCGTCGGCCACGAGCACATGGGCCTCGGGGACCGCCTCCCGCACACGACCGACGATGGCCTTGATGTTCTCCGCCTCGTTGTAGGTCGGAATGATCACCAAGGCCGTGCCGAGCGGGCCGAAGCGTCTCCCCTGGGCCTCTGCCGGGCGGTTCCCCTCGCCGTCGTTCACTGCTGCCCCTTCGAGTCGGTCCGCAGAACTCCACCATAGTGGCCGCAGCCTGCGCCGACGGATCGTGCGTTCCCAAGGTGGTGTCAAATCCGGGCGAGTGGGGTACCGATGGCGTTTTGGCCCTCTGCGCGGGCCGGCCGCCGCCCGCGGGACCTGAGAGGAACAAGGGGGGAAGAGCCCCGCGGGGAGCGGGAGGACAGCAAGAGGACAGGGGGACGCTGGTGGCTGCGATGCCAGCGGATGGGAGCCCGGCGCCCTTCGGGCCGACCTGGGACCCGCTGGCTGCGGATCGACCTGAAGCCGTTGTCTACTGAGCACCCGGGCCCCATCCGGGTCACACCGTGCCGACCTGGCCGGAACGTCTCCCGCCGTGGCGCGGTCGCTGTGCCTGGCTCCCAGTGACGGTGCCCCGGTGCGGTACACCGTCCCTGACCCAGCGGCGCCGCGACGAGTGTGCGGACGATGCCCGGTCGGGCGTCCCGTGGTGGACTCGGCCGAACCTACCCGCCCCGGGCCGCCGCCTGTCAATAGCCGTACGACCTGCGGGTCTTTCCGCCGACCACAGGTCGGCCCGGTGGTTACGCAGGTCGTGAGACACCGGTCGGGGCGTCTATCCCTGTCGCGCCACCCCGGGAGATCACTCGCTCGGCCCCACGAACACGGTCCGCCCACCCACGACGGTCCGCAGGCAGACGGGCAGGTCGGAGCCGGGGGTCAGGTCGGGCAGCCCGGGGGTACCGGAACGGGGGTCGGTCGACCAGCGCGCGACCCGGTCGTCGGGCGCCTGCACGACGAGCTCGCCCGTGCGCCAGACGGCGTAGTCCGCGGGCGCGCCCGGCACCAGGACGCCCGCGTCGTCCCGTCCGACGGCACGCCAGCCGCCCCGGGTGTGCGCCGTGAAGGCGGCGCGCACCGAGACCCGGTGCGCGGGCGTGCGGTGGAAGGCCGCCGCACGGACGGTGCCCCACGGGTCGAGGGGCGTGACCGGGCTGTCGGAGCCGAACGCGAGCGGGACACCCGCGCGCAGCATCGCCGCGAACGGGTTGAGCAGCCCGGCGCGCTCCGTCCCGAGGCGCTGGGCGTACATGCCGTCCGCGCCGCCCCACAGCGCGTCGAAGGCGGGCTGGACGGAGGCGGTGAGTCCGAGTTCGGCGAAGGCCGCGATGGTCTCGGGGGTGAGCATCTCGGCGTGCTCGACGCGATGCCTGGCTGCGCGGATCCGGGCGAGGCCGAGCTTCTCGGCGGCGGCGCGCACTCCCTCGACGACGGTGGTCACGGCGGCGTCGCCGATGGCGTGGAAGCCCGCCTGGAGGCCCGTCTCGGTGCAGGCGACCACATGGGCGGCGACGGCGCCGGCGTCCAGGTAGGCGGTGCCGGTGTGGCCGGCGTCGGCGTACGGCTCGTGCAGGCAGGCGGTGTGCGAGCCGAGGGCGCCGTCCACGAACAGGTCCCCCGCCGCGCCGACCGCGCCCAGTTCCCGTGCCTTGTCGACGTCGCGCTCGGCCCAGTAGCCGACGACGCGCGGACCCGGCTCCTCGGCGGCCAGGCGCAGCAGGGCGGTGAAGTCGTCTTCGGAGGAGATGTCCGGCCCGGCGCACTCGTGGACCGAGCCGATGCCGAGGGAGGCGGCGCGGGCGAGCGCGGCGCGCTGGGCCTCGGTGCGCTGGGCGGGCGTCACGGCGGCCAACGCGGCGGCGCGCACGGCGTGGTGGGCGTCGCGGGTGAGGGGGGCGTCGTCCTGCCGCTCCAGTCCGGGCACGAGGGCGAGGAGGGCCGTGCTGACGACCGCCGAGTGGACGTCGATGCGGCTGAGGTAGAGGGGGCGGTCGCCGGTGGCCGCGTCGAGTTCGGCGCGCGTCGGGGGGCGGCCGCCGGGCCAGCGTGAAGCGTCCCAGCCGTGGCCGAGCAGGACGCGGTCGTGCGGGCGGGCGGCGGCGAACTCCCGTACGCGGGCGAGCGCCTCGTCCAGGGAGCCGGCGTCGGACAGGTCGAGGCCGGTAAGCGCCAGGCCGGTGGAGGTGGTGTGCACGTGGGCGTCGGTGAACGCCGGGGTGACCAGGGCCCCGTCCAGGTCGACCACCTCGTCCACACCGTCCGCGAAGGCGTCGGCGGCGCCCTCGGAGCCGACCCAGGCGACCTGGCCGCGCTCGACGACCATCGCCGTCGCGAACGGATCGGCGGGGCTGTGGACCTCTCCGCGGCGGAGCAGGACGGTCTCGGTCGGGGCGGTGCTTTCACTCATGGCACACAGTCTCGCGCCTCCCGCCGGACCCCGTGGACGCCGGGCGGCTCAGACGCGCGGCGGCCGTGCCTCGTACGGCGTGGACAGCACCACCGTCGTCCTCGTCGAGACCCCCGCCAGCGAACGCACCCGTGCGAGAAGCTCCTCCAGCTCGTGCGGGGTGGCGACCCGCACCTTGAGGATGTAGTTCTCGTCGCCCGCGACACTGTGGCATGCCTCGATCTCGGGGACACCCGCGAGCCGGTCGGCGATGTCGTCGGGGGCGCTGGGGTCGAACGGTTTCACCGAGATGAAGGCTGTCATCGGCAGCCCGACCGCCTCGGGGTCGACGACCGCGGCGTATCCGCGGATGACCCCGCGTTGTTCCAGCCTGCGCACCCGCTGGTGCACGGCCGACGTGGAAAGCCCCGTGGCCTTGCCCAGGTCGGTGTAACTCATCCGCCCGTCCTTGACGAGCAGCTGCACGATCTGTCGGTCCAGCTCCTCCATGGCGCAAGAACCTACAGTGCGCCTGACCTCACGGGACACCTCAGCGGTGCAGGTCATGCCCGGTTCGTGATGTCCCCGAGAGCAGCCCGTGAACCACGCGGGGGACAAAAGCGCCACGCGTGGCACCTGCGAGCGGCATGTGACGAACGCCACAGGCTTCGAACATTCTCCGTGATGGAGTCGTGATTACCCCGGAGAGGGGCTGGGAAGTGCTTGCTGTGGTCGAGGCCGCAGCGCCTTCACGGCCCAGCCAGAGGGGGAGAATCCCATGCAGAGTCTTCAGCGCCCAGGTCGTACCGCACCCAGGCGGCAGCAGTTGGTCGTCGAGCCCGAGCCGGAGGGTGTCGAACCCGACGCCTTCGGCGGCGAGGACGCGGACGAACTCGACGCGTACGACACTTTCGAGATGTACCGGGTGATCTGCCCGGACTGCGCACAGCCCATCGCCCTGCTCGCGGACGAGGACTTCCTTCCGGAGCACGCGTTGTGCGCCTCGCCGTGGAACCCGTTCGGCCTCACGGTCTGCGCCGGCACGGGACGCCGGGCCGCCGACGCGCGCCCCGCGGACGAGTCCATCGAGCCCCAGGAGCAGGACACCGCGCTCCTGCTGACGCTCCCTCAGGGGCTGGACTGGCGGACGCAGCCCTTCTCGCACGTCGGCGGCCCGGGTTCCCGCCCCATGCGGGTGCCCGTCATGCGGCGCCACGCCGCCTGAGCCACCGCGCCCCGGCCTCGACTCCTTCTGCCGCGCTGGTGGAACTCCGGGCGGTACAAAGGCGCTTGGGCGCGCGGATGGACCAGCGGGCCGATAGTGGCGGCGTCCAGGCCCTCACGATCGGCGTCACCGCGACCGACGTCATGCCGTGCACCGACGGGGGAACGGGACGGCGGTACCCGCGCCGGCCCGGGCTGGCGCGGGTACCCCGGGCCGGGAACGGGGCGAGCGGACCGGCCGGACGACCGGAACGGGCGACGAACCCACGCTCGATTCCCGGGCCGGGTGACCTGTCCGCATACCGTCGCGTTGCCCAGATATGACCCCGACCCCTACCTCGTCCACGACCGGGCGTCAGTACCGCGTGTTCGCTCCCCGGTACGCAGAATCGCTTCCGCGCGCCCCGCGCCCGCAGACCCCGCTCCCGCCCCCACCGCCGCAGCCCCAGCCGCTCCCCGACCCGCCCATCTACCTCGACCTGATGCGCACCTGGGCGCACCGCGGCCGCACGCTGCCGGGGCACCACGACCCGGAATGGATCCGGCTGGCGGCGCCCCTGGTGAGGCCCGGTCAGTTCAGCGCGTCTCCGGACCCGCTAGGTGACGGGCGATGACCATCCGCTGGATCTGGTTGGTGCCTTCGACGATCTGGAGGACCTTGGCCTCACGCATGTAGCGCTCGGCCGGGAAGTCCGCGGTGTAGCCGTAACCGCCGAGGATCTGCACGGCGTCCGTGGTGACCTTCATGGCGGTGTCGGTGCAGTGCAGCTTGGCCATCGCCGCCTGCCGGGCGAAGGGCCGCCCGGCGTCACGCAGCCGCGCCGCCGCGAGGTACAGGGCGCGGCCCGCCTCGATCTGCGTCGCCATGTCGGCCAGCATGAAGCGCAGCCCCTGGAAGTCGGCGATCGGACGACCGAACTGCCTGCGCTCGGCGGCGTACGCGACGGCCTCGTCCAGCGCCGCCTGCGCCACGCCGATCGCGCAGGCCGCGATGCCGAGCCGGCCGGAGTCCAGCGCGGACAGGGCGATGGCGAAGCCCTGCCCCTCCTCGCCGAGCCGCCGGGCGTCGGGGACACGCACGCCGTCGAGGTGGACCTGGGCGGTGGGCGAGCCCTTCATGCCCATCTTCTTCTCGGGCGCCGCCGCGCTGAGCCCCTCGGCGTCGCCGGGCACCAGGAAGGCGGTGATCCCGCGCGGGCCGTCCTCGCCGGTGCGGGCCATGACGGTGTAGAAGTCGGCGACACCGCCGTGGGTGATCCATGCCTTGGTGCCGGTGATCACCCAGTCGTCGCCGTCCCGGACGGCCCTGGTACGCAGGGAGGCCGCGTCGGAGCCGGAAGCGGGCTCGGACAGACAGTACGCGCCGAGCAGACCGCCGCCGAGCAGCGCGGGCAGGTGCTCGACCTGCTGCTCCTTGGTCCCGTAGACGGCGAGGGCGTAGGAGGCGAGGGTGTGCACGCTGACGCCGAGGCCGACCGTCAGCCGGGCCATTGCGAGCTCTTCGAGGACCTGGAGGTAGACCTCATAGGGCTGGTCGCCGCCGCCGTACTCGGAGTCGTACGGCAGGCCGAGCAGCCCCGACCGGGAGAGCAGGGTGAAGACCTCGCGCGGGAAGCGTCCGGCGTCCTCCTCCTCGGCCGCGTGCGGGGCGATCTCACGCTGCGCGATGTCGCGGACGAGCGAGATCAGATCCCGGGCCTCGTCCGTGGGCAGTAGCCGGTCCACCGGCTGCGGGGCGCGGTCGGGCATGGCGACGCTCTCCTCCCTGTCGGGCGCTGCGGCGGGCGCACGTCATGGGTGGGCGGCTCCGCCGGGGTCTCACTGATGCGGCCGATGCTCCTGCTTCCGGGTCACGAAAGCTGCTGACCAGCGGCTGCGCGCTGTGAGTATGCCCGATCGGACGCACCACGTCACCGGTTAACGGACGCTCACTTCGTGAATTCCCCGCGGCGCACGCTTGGTCCGCACCATTGACCCCGCTGGTCCAGTCCTCCTGCTGTGACGAATCAACCGCGTTTTAGTGCGTTCATGACAATCGACGGGCCCCTCTCCAGGGACTCGGCGTCCCGTCCTCCAAACCGCCGGCCCCGCGGCGGGAACCGATGAGCCTGGGAGCGAGGACTGCAAGGTGCTGAGGACCATGTGCCCGGATAACGGCACGGCGGCCGACACCGCGTACGCCAAGTGCCGCAAAAACTGGCGGAGTTACGACATCCCCGCGACCATCGCGACCATCGCGGCCAAGATGACGCACAAGAACCAGCAGGGGCTGGGCGGCACGTTCTTCCGGGAGCTGAGCGGGGACACCGCGAACGGTGAACTGATCAAGGCGATCAAGCAGCGGACGAACGCGGGCGGGGGGCGGAGGTCCACCTGGGCCTGCGCACTCGCCCGTTCGGTCTCAGGCGTCCCGACGGGCCGGCTCCGGGGCCGGGTACGACGGGTCCAGCTCCTCGATCGCCCGCATGGCGCCGCCCAGGGTCTTGACCAGCAGTTCGCGCATGGTGTCGCGGGTGAGGTCGGGGCGGTCGATCCAGTCGAGGGTGGCGCCCTCGACACCGCACACCCAGGCGAGCAGGCCCATCCGCGCCAACGGGGCGATCTCCCGCCGCCCGTACGCCCCTTCGGCGAGCGTGGCCACCATGAGCTCACGGACCCCGTCCCGTATCGCCATCACCTCGGTGTCGAAGCCGACACCGCCGCTGACGATGGTGCGGAACGCGGCGTGGTTGTTCTCGGCGTAGCGCAGATAGCCGTCGATGGTGCGGTGCACCCGGTCCACGGGGGCGAGCTGCAGGCCGCCCGCGGCGAAGGTGACCAGGTCGGTGACCGAGTCCTGGACGATGGCGAGGTAGTAACCCCGCTTGGACTGGAAGTAGTAGTAGATCAGCCCCTTGGCGACATGGGCCTGGCGGGCGATGTCGTCCATGGAGAGCGCGTCGTACGACGTGTCGGCGAACAGCCTCCGCCCGATGGCGATGAGTTCGGCGCGTCGCGCCACCGATCGTTCGGTGCCGCGCGCCCTGGGCCGGGCGGCGTCGCGCTGCTGGCTGATATTCAATTTCGACCCTGGTTCCAACGGGCGGCGGGACAAGCGCAGTATGTCAGCTCGGTCCACCGGTCAGTTCACAGCAGTCCCACCTGCGTCACGAGCATCGCGAGCACCACGACGAGGGCCCAGCCCGCGATGTGTTCGACGATCTTCGGGCCGTCGTCCTTGGGGCCGCCGGTACGGACGCGGTCGGCAGTGACTGACTGTGCGCTCATGATCTCTCGCTGATCTCGTGCGTGCGGTGGACTCCCCCCACCGATCTGTCCACCTTGCCACGATGAGCGGCATTTACGGCCGAGACGTTGGTCACAGCGCCACGGCCCCGGACGGGAAGCCGGGGGGACCGTCGGGGCCGGTGCGTCGGCGGCGGGCCCTGACTCGCCGCCGACGTCAGCGCACGCCCACCGCGCGGCGAGCGCGAGCCGCCGGCCGACGGTCGGACGCGACGGGAAGCACAGGTGGCAGACCCCGTCCGCACCGCTTCTGACCTCGCCGTTCGCGTGGCGGCGGTTCTGATGTCGATCAGGGACGCCTGAGCTGCAGCACCCGTCGGATTCCGTCGACGACGAGACCCGTGCCGGCTATGACGGCGAAGATCGAGTAAGGGACGGTGGTGATGATTTCGGACAGGTAGAGGGTGAGAAGCGCGGCGCCTACGAAGATGGCCCCACATGCCGTCCATTTATTCATGATTGACCCTTTGTTCCACGGATTCGCGCTGAAGGGACGAGAGAACCGCGTTCTCTCGTCCCTTCACGGTGTGTCCGTCCACGAGGTGTCTCGCCGGCTCGGACATCGTTCGATCAAGGTCACGGTGGACCGGTACGGCCACCTCACGCAGGACGGCCAGGAGCGCTGCCGTCAGGTCGTCGAGACGGCCGTGGGGCCGTACAGGCTCACAGCAGGCCGAGCGACCGCAGCGCGCGGTGCCGGCTCGGTGACGGCTTGGTCGGCCAGAAGATGTAGCAGACCCCGCCCGTACCGCTTCTGACCTCGCCGTTCGCGTTGTAACGCTTCGTGCGCAGCCAGATGTTCTCCCACTCGCGCCGGTCGTAGACCCGCCGCACCGCCTGGTTGCTCGGCGACGCCGGGTCGTTCGCGATCACGTCGCCGTCGTCCGTGAAGCCGATCACGGTCATCAGATGGCCCGAGGTGCCGTAGCCCGCGCCGGTCAGCTCGTTCTCCAGGAACGACTGGGACGTTATGGCCGGGATGCCGGCCGCGATCAGCACTTCGAGGTCGGTGAGCGAACCGAGCCGGGTGACGACGCCCTGCAGCCCCGGGAAGGTCGAGGCGTAGGCCGCGTTGAAGGGCCAGTTGCCGCAGCCGGCGTACTGGTAGTCGTAGGTGTACCGGGCCGCGTGGCACACCTGCGGGTCACCGAAGGCCGGGTCGACCCAGGACAGCTGCTCCTTGCTGAGCCGGCCGCCCCAGTACTCGACGATCATCTGCGAGGAGGTGGGGCTGCACCACGCCTCGCCGCCGTTGTCGTACTCCGGGTACTGCCCCTTGTGGATCTCCTGCGAGTACCGCGGCACAAGCAGTTCCTTGGACAGGCGCGGTGTGGAGGCGGGGACGGTGAAGCGGTCCGGGATGTCGGAGCCCATCGCGCCGACCCGCCAGACCGTCGGTGTGACCCGGGTGCCGGGCTTGCGGTAGAGCGTCAGACGCAGCCGGTACGAGGTCAGGCGCAGACCCGACTCCGGGGCGTCGACGGAGAAGGTGTCCGTCCAGACGGTGCTCCGGCCGTCGGTCTGGTCGTCGACCGACGTGCGCTTGATGTCCTGGTCACCGGCGGCCCAGCGGCCCATGACGTACCAGGGCGTGTCCGTCCCGTCGGAGTAGGTGCCGCGCAGGTCCACCTGGATCCAGGTGCCGGCCGGGGTGTGCGCGTTCCAGGAGGCGATCACCTCCGTCGCGGGGACGGTGAGCCGGTGCACGGGGCCGGTCCAGGTCGCGTACTCCCAGGTGGAGGTCGTGCCGGTGTGGGGATCGGGGTAGCTGGTGGTGCCGGCCGGCGAGGCGATCACCACGCCGGGGCGGGTGCCGTCGACGGCCCGGGTGCCCTGGGTGGATCCGGCGCGCCAGTCGGCGTACGTCGTCCAGAAGCGGTTGTCGACCGGACGGGCCGGCGGCTTCGTGAGGCCGCCGGTCACCGGGTCCTCGGCATCGGCGGACGGGGTGGCCACCGCCGGGCCCGCGCTGCCCGCGACGGCGGCGGCTACCGCTGCGGCCAGGAGGGCTCTGCGGGACGGCTGTTCGGCTCTGCTCATGGGCGGATGACTCCCAGGGTCCGAGTCGGGGGCAGGTCCACTGCACGGATGTGTGCGCCAACTATGGCCGCAGGAAGCCGCCGCTGCCAGCGCTTCGGGGCATGCCACGCCCGGCAATATTGGTAGGGACCAGTGGCATGAGCTGCGAGATGATGGGGACGTGTCGCACTCGTACCCCCTTGCCCCGGCCGCCGCGCTGCCCCGCCTCGCCCGCCTGCTGCGCGACCTGCCCCCCTCCTGCGGCCCCGTCCGCCTGATCGGCGTCGACGGCCACGCGGGCTCCGGAAAGACCACGTTCGCGGGGCAGTTGGCGGACGCGCTGGGCGGCGCCCCCGTGCTGCACCTCGACGACATCGCCAGCCACGACGAGCTGTTCGCCTGGACCGGGCGCCTGACGGGCCAGGTGATCGAGCCCCTCGCGCGAGGAGAGAGCGCGCACTACACCCCCTACGACTGGCGGACCCGCGAATTCGGTCCGCCCCGCCCGCTGCCCCCTGCGCCGGTGGTTCTCGTCGAGGGTGTCGGCGCCGGCCGGCGTGATCTGCGTCCGTCCCTGGCGCATCTGCTGTGGCTGGAGTTTCCGCACGAGGACGCCTGGGCGCGGGGGCAGTTGCGGGACGGGGAGGAACAGCTGGAGTTCTGGGCCGGATGGGTCGCGGCGGAACGGCGGCATTTCGACGAGGACCCGTCCCGCCCCTTCGCCGACCTGCTGGTGCGCCCGTTGCCCACGGGGTACGAGGTGCTCCCGGGACCTGGACGACCACCTGGTCCGGACCAGGATGTGACGCTCGGTGACGGGCCATCCGCAATGTGCTGAACTTGTGAAGACCCGTGCGGTGGAACTCGGCCGACTGCCTCAACTCGGCTTGACCGAGGGGTCGTACAGGTCTTACGTTCTCAATGTGCGGCCGATGGAGGCCGCCGTCGGACGCGAAGCCCCCGGTTGTTCCCCCGTGATCGGGGGCTTCGTTCTGCTCTCCTTCACCTCCGGCAGACGCTCCGAGACGCGATCCGCTCACCCTCGGTCACCGTCCGCGTCAGGCCGCATCCGCTCCCACCTCGCCGAACGGCCCCGACCGCACCCTACGGCGGGCAGCGACCCGACGGTACGATGCCCTCGGTGCGATCCGTGGACGGCTGCTCCTCGCGCCGCCAGCAACTCCGGTCCGCAGCACAGCGGTTCGACATCGGTCGGCCGACGGGCGACGGCCCGACGGTGAACCAGCGGGGGCACGGTTTGTGGGGGGACGGGATGGACTTCGGCACGCAGGGCCCGGAGGCCCCGGCCGACCTGGCTTGGCTGCGCGGCGTCGACGCGTACACCATGGGCGCCTATCCGCAGGCGGAGGAGGAGTTCCGGGCGGCGGTGCGGGCGGATCCCGCCATGGCCGACGGCTGGCTCGGGTTGCACGCGCTGCGGGTGGACACGACGACCGCGCTGCTGAAGATGTTCCGGCACCGCGACCGCTTCGGCGAACAGCGCACCCGGCACCGGCGCACGCTCAACTCCTGGTACTGGCTGGGCTGGTGGGTGCAACCCGTACTGGAGAGCCCGCGCGACCTGCTGCTCGCGCACGCCTCCCACTGGCTGGACGGCCGCCACGTCCCGGAGCTGGACCGGGCCCTCGCGGGCCTGCCGCCCATCGACACCGACCCCCAGGTGCGCTTCCTGCACGCCTGCCGCGCCTATCTGGTCAAGGACTGGGAGCAGCTCGCACGGCACACGGACCCGCTGCTCGACGATCCGCTGCTCGGCATCGAGGCCGGTCTCTTCGGCGGCATGGCCCGGGTCCGCATGGAGATGTACGGGCAGGCGGAACCGCTGCTGTCGGCGGCCTTGATGCGCTGCCGCAGTGAACAGCCACAGCGCAAGGAACTGCGCTACTGGCTCGCCCGCGCCCACGAGGGAACCGGCCGCTCCGCCGCGGCGCTCCCCTTGTACCGGGCGGTGCACCGCGTCGACCCGGCCTTCATGGACACCTCCGCCCGGCTCGCGGCGATCGCCGAGGGCGACGGATACGACGACTCCGCCGACTTCGCCTCGGTCGCGCTCAGCGGCGCCGGGGACGTGGTCGACGGGCCCGACGTGCTCGATCCGCTGTTCGGCACCGAGAGCAGGGACCTGAGGCTCCCGGACTCCGGGCCGCCCACCGGTCCCCCGCCGTCGGTCACCGATCCGGCGGTACGGGAGCGGACCGTACTGTCCTCCCAGCCGCTGCCCGCCGGCCCGACCGATCCCCGGCTTCTGGAGGAGGCGCTCGCCGAGCTGGAGCGCATGGTGGGACTGGAGCCGGTGAAACGCCAGGTCAAGGCGTTGTCCGCACAGCTGAACATGGCCCGGCTGCGGGCCGGGCAGGGACTGCCGGTGCAGCCGCCCAAGCGGCACTTCGTCTTCTCGGGCCCCTCCGGCACCGGCAAGACCACCGTCGCCCGCATCCTGGGCCGGGTCTTCTACGCCCTCGGGCTGCTCGGCGGTGACCACCTCGTGGAGGCGCAGCGGGCCGACCTGGTGGGCGAGTACCTGGGGCAGACCGCGGTGAAGGCCAACGAGCTGATCGACTCGGCGCTCGGCGGTGTGCTCTTCGTGGACGAGGCGTACTCGCTGTCCAACTCGGGCTACGGCAAGGGCGACGCCTACGGCGACGAGGCGCTCCAGGTGCTGCTGAAGCGGGCCGAGGACAACCGGGACCATCTGGTGGTGATACTGGCGGGCTACCCGGAGGGCATGGACCGCCTCCTCGCCGCGAACCCGGGGCTGTCCTCCCGCTTCACGACCCGCGTGGACTTCCCCTCGTACCGTCCCCTCGAACTCACCGCGATCGGGGAGGTGCTGGCCGCGGAGAACGGTGACGCGTGGGACGAGGAGTCCCTGGACGAGCTGCGGTCGATCGCCGGGCACGTGGTCGACCAGGGGTGGATCGACGAGCTGGGCAACGGGCGGTTCCTGCGGACCCTGTACGAGAAGAGTTGCGCGTACCGGGACCTGCGGTTGTCCACCTGCCCGGGGGTGCCCTCGCGCGAGGACCTGGCGACGCTGCGGCTGCCGGACCTGATGCAGGCCTACGGCGAGGTGCTGTCGGGCCGGGGGCCGCAGGACCCGTCGGCCATGTGACGGGTCCCGCGGTCTCGCACGCGGCGCGGGCCGGCCCGCTCAGCCGGCCAGTACCTCCTCGCCCGAGCGGGGCCCGGACACCGCAGGCGCGGGCGGCGGCTCCCGATGCGCCGGGTCCGTCACCTCGCCGACCAGCAGTTCCAGTACGTCCTCCAGGGCGACCAGCCCCAGCACCCGCCCGGAGCCGTCCGCCACCTGCGCCAGATGGGTCGCGGCGCGGCGCATGACGGTGAGGGCGTCGTCCAGGGGCAGATCGGACCGCAGCGTCGTCATGGGCCGCCACAGCTGCTGCGGTACGGCCCGCTCCGACTCCTCCAGATCGAGGACGTCCTTCACATGCAGGTACCCCATGAAGGCCCCGCTCCCGGCGGTCACCGGGAAGCGGGAGTACCCGGTGCGGGCGGTGAGTTCGATGATCCGGCCGGGCGTCACCGAGGGGCTGACCGTGACCAGCGCCTCGCGTCTCAGGAGCACGTCGGTGACCGGGCGGGAGCCCAGTTCCAGCGCGTCCTCCAGGCGTTCGGCCTCCTCGGGGGCGAGCAGTCCGGCCTGCCCGGCGTCCTCCACCAGCCGGTTGAGCTGCTCGCTGGTGAACACCGACTCGACCTCGTCCTTGGGATCGACCCGGAAGAGCCGCAGCATGCCCTGGGCGCAGGCGCCGAGGGCCACCGTGATCGGCCGGCAGACGCGGGCGAAGGCGACCAGCCCGGGGCTCAGCCACAGCGCCGCCCTCTCGGGCGCCGCCATCGCCAGGTTCTTCGGGACCATCTCGCCGATCACGAGGTGGAAGAAGACGACGGTGGCGAGGGCGATGACATACCCCAGCGGATGGATCATCGCGTGCGGCATGTGGACCCAGGCGAAGACCGGTTCCAGCAGATGCGCCACCGTCGGCTCGGCGACCGCGCCCAGGGTCAGGGAGCAGACGGTGATGCCGAACTGGGCCGCGGCCATCATCTGCGGCAGCCGTTCCAGGCCGTACAGCACCTGGCGGGCCCGGGTCGTACCGAGGGGTTCGATCTGGCTGCGGCGGACCGAGACCAGCGCGAACTCCGCGCCGACGAAGAAGCCGTTGGCGAGCACGAGCAGGGCCGCGAAGAGAAGCTGGAGCACGCTCATCGCACGGCCTCCCTCACCACGGCGGTGCGCACGATGCGTACCCGCTCGGCGCGGTAGTGCCCGATCTGGCGCACGGCCAGCCGCCAGCCCGGCAGTTCGGCGCGGTCACCGACGGCCGGGATACGGCCGAGCAGATCGGCGACGAGGCCGGCGACCGTCTCGTAGGGCCCTTCGGGCACGTCGAGGCCGATGCGCCGCAGGGTGTCGACCCGGCAGCTGCCGTCGGCGTCCCAGGAGGGCCGGCCGTCCTCCGTGGGGGCGGACGCGAGTTCGGGCAGGTCGTGTCCGTCGTGCTCGTCACGGACCTCTCCGACGAGCTCCTCGACGATGTCCTCCAGTGTGACCACACCGGCGGTGCCGCCGTACTCGTCGACGACGACCGCGATGGGCTGCTCGCTGCGCAACCGGGCGAGCAGCGGCTGGACCGGCAGCGTCTCGGGGACCAGCAGCGGCGACCTGGCGATCCGGCCGACCGGGGTGCGCAGCCGCTCGGGCGCGGAGACGGCGAGCGCGTCCTTCAGGTGGACCATGCCGACGACCTCGTCGATGCGGTCCCGGTAGACGGGGAAGCGGGACAGCCCGGTGGCCCGGGTGAGGTTGACCACGTCCTGGGCGGTCGCCGAGGACTGCAGGGCGCTCACCTTCACCCGCGGGGTCATCACGTGCTGCGCGGTCAGCTCGCCGAGCGAGAGGGTGCGCACGAAGAGGTCCGCGGTGTCCTGCTCCAGTGCCCCGGCGCGCGCGGAGTGCCGGGCGAGGGACACGAGTTCCTCGGGAGTGCGGGCGGAGGCCAGCTCCTCGGTGGGCTCGACACCGAGGGCGCGGACCAGCCGGTTGGCGACGGAGTTCAGAGCGGCGATCACCGGCCTGAACACGCGTGCGAAGACATGCTGCGGGCCGACGACGAAGCGCGCGACCTGCAGGGGGCGGGACACCGCCCAGTTCTTGGGGACCAGCTCACCGACCACCATCTGCACGGCCGAGGCCAGCAGCATGCCGATGGCCACGGCCACGCCGGAGACCGCGCCGTCGGGGATGCCGACGGCCGTGACCGGACCGTCCAGCAGAGCGGCGAGGGCCGGTTCGGCGAGCATGCCGACGACGAGGGACGTGATGGTGATGCCGAGCTGGGTGCCGGAGAGCTGGAACGACAGTTCCTTGAGCGACTCGACCACCCGGTGGGCCCGTCGGTCGCCCTCGGCGGCGGCCTTCTCGGCGTCGGGGCGGTCGACCGTCACGAGGCCGAACTCGGCCGCGACGAAGAAGCCGTTGGCGAGGATGAGCAGGAACGCGGCTGCGAGAAGCAGCAAGGGGAGGGTCATGGTGCCGCCGCCTCCGCGCTATGTCGGCAGGGGGCGGCGCAGGTACTGCAGGACGATCCGTCCATCGCCGGAGAGGGTCACTCCTCGGGTCGCAGGAACCCCCCGCGCGCCGGGGCGGCACAACAGGGGCGGAGGCGTCACGAAAACGCCTCCGCCAACAGATTAATCAAGACACCGGCCGATTCGGCAGGGTGAAGTGCTCCGAGTCAGGCCCGGTGTTCCCCGGAACGGGCCTCGACCAGGCTCCGCAGCGCCCGCGCGTCGGCCACGGCCTGAGCCTTGGCGATGCCCGGCTGGATGCCGACCGCGGCCAGGCTGGTGCCGTCGCTGAGGTCCAGGAACACCCATGGGTCGCCGACCCGCAGATGCACCTGGACGATCTCCGCCCAGGCGAGGCGGCGCGTGCTCGCGAAGTTGACGACGGTGACGCCGCTCTCGTCGGCGACGACCTTCGGGCGGGCCAGCATCACGGCGACGCCGGCCAGCAGGGCGGCCGTGAAGATGAAGCTGAGCCGCTCACCGGGGCTGAGCCGGTCCAGCAGCAGCGCGACCGCCGACAGGACGACGAAGGTCACGCCGGCCGCCGCGAGCAGCACGGCGCGGGTGCGGCCCGGCCGGAAGGTGACGGGCAGCGTGGGCAGGTCCGACATGGGGTGCGGTGTCCCTCAGAGGCGGCAGGCGTGGATGGCGGTGGTCAGGATGGCCCGGGCGCCGATCTCGTACAGGTCGTCCATGATGCGCTGGGCGTCCTTGGCGGGGACCATGGCGCGGACGGCGACCCAGCCCTCGTTGTGCAGCGGCGAGATGGTCGGCGACTCCAGGCCGGGGGTGAGGGCGACGGCCTTCTCCAGCTGCTCCACGCGGCAGTCGTAGTCCATCATCACGTAGGTCCGTGCCACCAGGACGCCCTGGAGCCTGCGCAGGAACTGCTGCACCTTCGACTCCTCGCCGTCCGCGCCGGTACGGCGGATGACGACGGCCTCGGACTGCATGATCGGCTCGCCGACGACCTCCAAGCCCGCGTTGCGCAGGCTGGTGCCGGTCTCGACGACGTCCGCGATGACCTGGGCCACACCGAGCTGGATGGCCGTCTCGACGGCGCCGTCCAGGTGGACGACGGAGGCGTCGATGCCGTTGTCGGCGAGGTGCCGGGCGACGATGCCCTCGTAGGAGGTGGCGATCGTCGTGCCCTTGAGGTCCTCGAGGGAGGCGACGGTGCCGGGCTTGGTGGCGTAGTGGAAGGTGGAGCGGGCGAAGCCGAGCGGCAGGATCTCCTCGGCGTCGGCGCCGGAGTCGACCAGCAGGTCACGGCCGGTGATGCCGATGTCGAGCTGCCCGGAGGCGACGTAGATCGCGATGTCCCGGGGGCGGAGGTAGAAGAACTCCACGTCGTTCACCGGGTCGACGATCCGCAGTTCCTTGGACTCCCGGCGCTGCCGGTAGCCGGCCTCATGCAGCATGTCCGCCGCAGGGCCGGAGAGGGAACCCTTGTTGGGGACGGCGATGCGCAGCATGAGGTCGGCTTCCTTCTTTCGGGGTGTTTCGACGGGTGCTGGGGGCGGGGCTCAGAGATGGGCGTAGACGTCGTCGAGGGAGATCCCGCGCGCGACCATCATCACCTGGACGTGGTAGAGCAGCTGCGAGATCTCCTCGGCGGCCGCCTCCTTGCCCTCGTACTCGGCGGCCATCCAGACCTCGGCGGCCTCCTCGACGACCTTCTTGCCGATGGCATGGACGCCCTTCTCGACCAGTTCGGCGGTACGGGAAGTGGCGGGATCGCCGTGGGCGGCCTTGTGCTGGAGCTCGGTGAAGAGCTCCTCGAACGTCTTCTTGGACATGGTGACGCCCACTCTACGGCTTGTGCCGCCCGGCCTAACGCCAGGGTTCGGATACTGAACGGAGCGTAGCCGCGGTCGCCACCGCCGCCGTCACGGCCTCGTGCCCCTTGTCCTCGTTGGAGCCCTCCAGGCCCGCCCGGTCGAGCGCCTGCTCCTCGGTGTCGCAGGTCAGCAGGCCGAAGCCGATGGGGACACCGGTGTCCACGGAGACCTGAGTCAGACCCTGGGTGACTCCCTGGCACACGAATTCGAAGTGGGGGGTGCCGCCGCGGATGACGACACCGAGGGCCACGACCGCGTCGTAGCCGCGGTCCGCGAGGACCTTGGCGACGACCGGGAGTTCCCAGCTGCCGGGGACCCTCAGCAGGGTCGGTTCGTCGATGCCCAGATCGTGCAGGGCGCGCAGCGCGCCGTCCACCAGACCGTCCATCACCTTCTCGTGCCACTGCGCCGCCACGACGGCGACCCGAAGGTCACCCACGTTGCGTACGGACAGTTCCGGTGCGCCCTTGCCGCTCACGTTGCTCCTCAGACTTTCTCTTACTGGTTGCCGCAGGTGGTCACGCCGGGCGTGTCCAGCCAGGGCAGGTCGTGTCCCATCCGGTCCCGCTTGGTGCGCAGGTACCGGATGTTGTGCTCGCCCGCCTTCACGGGCATCGGTTCGCGCTCGGTGACGTCGATGCCGTGCCGGACGAGCGCGTCCGTCTTCTCGGGATTGTTGGTCATCAGTCGCACGCTGCGCACCCCGAGATCCGCCAGGATCTGCGCGCCGGCCGCGTAGTCGCGGGCGTCGGCGGGCAGGCCCAGCTCCAGGTTGGCGTCGAGGGTGTCCCGGCCGCGCTCCTGGAGCTCGTAGGCCCGGAGCTTGGACAGCAGGCCGATGCCGCGGCCCTCGTGTCCGCGCAGGTAGACGACCACACCCCGGCCCTCGGCCTGGATGCGCTGAAGCGATGCCTCCAACTGGGGGCCGCAGTCGCAGCGCAGGGAGTGGAAGACGTCTCCCGTGAGGCATTCGGAGTGGACGCGGACCAGGACGTCCTCGCCGTCGCCGAGGTCGCCGTGGACGAGGGCGACGTGCTCGACGCCGTCGGCCACGGAGCGGTAACCGTACGCCGTGAAGGTGCCGTGGACGGTGGGGAGCCGGGTCTCGGCCTCGCGGCGGACGGTGGGCTCGGCGCTGCGGCGGTAGGCGATCAGGTCCTCGATGGAGATGATCGTCAGGCCGTGCTTGCGGGCGAACGGGATCAGCTCGGGCAGGCGCAGCATCTCGCCGTCCTCGCCGGCGATCTCGACGATGGCGCCGGCCGGGCGCAGGCCCGCGAGGCGGGCGAGGTCGACCGCCGCCTCGGTGTGGCCGTTGCGGGTGAGGACGCCGCCGGACCGGGCGCGCAACGGGAAGATGTGGCCGGGGCGGACGAGGTCGGTGGGCTCGGCGGTGCCGCTCGCGAGCAGCCGCAGCGTGGCCGCCCGGTCGGAGGCGGAGATGCCGGTGGTCACACCGTAGGCGGCGGAGGCGTCCACGGAGACGGTGAAGGCGGTCTTCATCGACTCGGTGTTGTCCTCGACCATCTGCGGGAGCCGCAGCCGGTCCAGTTCCTCGGCCTCCATGGGGGCGCAGATCAGGCCGCGGCACTCGCTCATCATGAAGGCGACGATCTCGGGGGTCGCCATCTCGGCGGCGATGACGAGGTCGCCCTCGTTCTCGCGGTTCTCGTCGTCGACGACCACGACCGGGCGGCCGGCCGCGATGTCCGCGACGGCCTGCTCCACGGGGTCGAGGGTGAGGTCGGTGAGGTCCTCGGCGTATTCGGTGCCGTGCAGGACGGGGGCCGTGGTCATGCCGGTGCTCCTTCCAGGACGGGCCGCGTGTCCCTGCGGGAGCGCAGCCACCAGTCGCGCATGCCCCACAGGACGAGTGCGCCGTAGATGACGTAGACGAAGCCGGAGAAGGCGAAGCCGTTGGCGAAGTTCAGCGGCACGCCGACCAGGTCGACGAGCAGCCAGGCGAACCAGAACTCGACCATGCCGCGCGCCTGGGCGTACATGGCGACGACGGTGCCGACGAAGATGTAGGCGTCCGGCCAGGGGTCCCAGGACAGGGAGGGATACGCCGTGAACAGCCCGCCGACCGCGAGGGTGCCGAGCGCCGCCGCGCCGAGCAGTACGCCGCGCTCGCGCCAGGTGGCGAACCGGACGGCGATCGAGCCGTCCTGCGCCTGCTGCCGGCCGCGGTTCCACTGCCGGAAGCCGTAGCCGGCGACGAGCATGACCACGATCTGCTTGCCGGCGCTGCCCGAGAGGTGGGCGGTGGCGAAGGCGGCGAAGAGGATCAGCCCGGAGAGGAACTGGGCGGGCCAGGTCCAGATCGAGCGGCGCCAGCCGAGCGCCAGGGCGATCAGGCCGATCACGTTGCCGATCATGTCGGACCACTTGATGTGCTGGCCGAAGAGTCCGAACGCCTCGGAGTTGAGCCAGTTCACCGGCCGGTCCCCTGACCGGTCAGCAGCCGCTCCACGTACTTGGCGATGATGTCGACCTCGAGGTTGACCGGGTCGCCGGGCCCCTTGAGGCCGAGCGTGGTCAGGGCGAGGGTGGTGGGGATCAGGCTGACGGTGAAGTAGTCCTGGCCGGCCTCGACGACGGTGAGGCTGATGCCGTCGACGGTGATGGAGCCCTTCTCGACGACATAACGCGCGAGGTCCGCCGGGAGCGAGATCTTGACGATCTCCCAGTGCTCCGAGGGGGTGCGCTCCAGCACGGCGCCGGTGCCGTCGACATGGCCCTGCACGATGTGGCCGCCCAGGCGGGCACCGACGGCGGTGGGCCGTTCGAGGTTGACGCGGGAGCCGACGGCGAGAGCGCCCAGGCTGGAACGCTTGAGGGTCTCGGCCATGACGTCGGCGGTGAACTCGTCGCCCTCGTGCTCGACGACGGTGAGGCACACGCCGTTGACGGCGATGGAGTCGCCGTGCTGTGCCCCTTCGGTGACGACGGGGCCACGGAGCCGGAAGCGAGAGGCGTCGCCGAGGTTCTCGACGGCGGTGATCTCGCCCAGCTCTTCGACGATTCCGGTGAACACTTCCCGGGTCCTCCTGCCATTTCGGGCACGGACTCCGGGGCTGTCGAGACGACAGAATCACGAGCGAGGACACCGGGACGACGCCGGACGGATGCGCCCCACGAGGACGATCACGGTCGGCGGCGCGCACGAATGCCCGCTCGCCGCGCACTGCCTCCCATCCGGACTTTAACCGTCGGTCCAGGAATTTCACCTGGTCAACCGGCCGCTGGAGGCGACCGGGTCGCGGACTGTAACCGCCGGTTCGGACTTTCACCGACCCCGGAGTGCGCTGCTACTGGTACAGGGCCAGTGTGCCACGACCGATCGGCGTCCATGCGGGAGGGTGATGTGGGGTGGCTCACAGAGCGCGTCACTGGACTTCTCAGGCGAGCCGGGACGTGCTCCAACTCCCGCACGTGGACGTCCGCTTGGGAATTGGTACAGACCTATTGACGCACTGGTCTAGTCCTCTCTAGGGTCGGCGCAACTCCGTGGAGAGGAACCGATCGTGCTGTCCCCCTCACGTCACCGATCCAGACCTGCTCTCCTCGCCGCCGCCGGCCTGGACCTCGTGAGTCCCCCGGTCACCGTCCCGCACGCCGCCGGCCAGGAGTCCTGCCGCCCCGACCGCCCCGTCGGACGACCCTGCCCGGTCCGCGAGCCGGCCGGCCAGGAGGGCGACGGCGTCACGCGGTACGGACTGCCGACCGGAACGACGCTGATCGGGACGTGCGCCCGGAAGTGCGACGCCACGCCGGTCGCGCCCCGGCTGTGGAACGCCGAGAGGAAGGTCTTCCCGCCCACGGAGGACGAGCGGTCGGTGCGTGCCGAGGCGGACCACGTGGTCGACCGGGGCATCGGCGGCACGATGATCCGGGAGCCGGCCGGCGACCACGGCTGGAACGCGGCCGAGGGGCGGTACGAACCGGGGTCCACGCTGACGACCGCGAGGTACGGGAAGTCCAAGTCGGCCTCCCCGTACGGCGCGAAGCGCTCCTCGATCGATCCGCCGGCCGAGGCGCTCGCCGTCGACGTGGAGTTCGGGCAGTTCCCGCTCAGCGACTCCGCCTACCCGGTCAGCCCCCGGCCGAGGATCACGAACCGGCCGAACACGACGCTCCCCGGCGGTACGGAGTTCCGGTCCGGCCACGGCACTTCGGCTCCCGGCAACGCCAAGGACCAGTCGGGGTGGGGCACTTCGACGATCCGCGGCGACCGCACCGGGGCCGACGCCGGCGGTCCGAAGGGCGACCGCCACCGGGTGCCGCTGAGGCTTCCGGGCCGGCAGACGCCGGGCACGGGCGCCTGGGCGGAGCCGGCTTTCGTGTACCGCCCGTGTCGACACCGTCGAACTGGACGGTGACGTGCGGCGGAAGGACGTACGCGCTGCCTGGGGGGCATGGCGCGGGGCACCGTCGTGGTGGAGCCGGAGACACCGTCGCCGTCCCCCACGGGCGGCCCGGGGCGCACGGCTCCGGTGCGGACGCCGTGACCGAGTACGGCGGAGGCAGCAAGGTGGCCCGTCCTGGGCACTCGTGGAAGGCCACGTGGTGGACGAGGGGCGAGGAACCCCGCTCCACCGGTCAACGGGGGGGTCCGGCGGGACCTCGGCGACTGCTGACCCCGTTCTGAACGGGCCCGGCGGCGGTGACGACGGCCCTTGCCCGCCGCCGGGTCTCCCCAAGCCCGCACGCGTCCGGATCGCCCCCGCGGAATGCGGACCCCGCGCGGTTGTCCCCCCTCCCCGAGGGCTACTCGGTCCCCGCCGGCGAAGGGCGCTCCCCGAGCGCGACGCGTCCGAAGGGACTGAACACCATGACCACGATCCTGGTGACCGGCGGTACCGGAACCCTCGGCAGGCCCGTCGCCGAGCGGCTGAGCGCGGACGGGCACGACGTGCGGGTGCTCAGCAGGCACGCCCAGCCGTACGCCGTGGACCTGCGCCAGGGCGGCACCGTGCTGGACCGGGCCGTCGAGGGCGTGGACACGGTCGTGCACTGCGCGACCACTCCGGGGGGCGGCGACGAGGAGGCGACCGCGCGTCTGGTCGCGGCGGCACGACGGGCCGGCGTGGGCCATCTGGTCCACATCTCGATCGTCGGGGCCGACCGGGTGCCGCTCGGCCGCTACCGGGCGAAGCTCGTGGTGGAGCGGTTGATCGAGGAGTCGGGTCTGGGCTGGACCCTGCTGCGCACCACGCAGTTCCACGATTTCCTCGTCCGGGTGTTCGACACCTTGGCCAGGCCGCCGGTGCTGCTGCTGCCGGCCGGGCTCAAGGACCAGCCGATCGAGGTGGCCGAGGTCGCGGCGCGGCTGGCGGAGCTGGCCGCGGGTGGGCCCGCGGGGCGGGTCGAGGACATGGGCGGGCCGGAGGTGCGCACCTTCGAGTCGCTGGCCCGCACCTACCTCAGAGCCACGGGAAACCGGCGCAGGATCGTGAACGTGCCGCTCTGGGGCCGGACCTACGGCGCCTTCCGCGGCGGCGGGCATCTGGCGCCCGAACGGGCGGTGGGCAAGGGCACGTTCGAGGACTACGTCGCGGTGCGCATCGAGGGCTGCCGGCGGACGTGACGCCTACCGCCCGGGTGGTGCGAACAACTCGTCCTGGGCCCGGTCACGCGCGGTCAGCAGTGCTCCGCGCAGTACGGCGCCGCCGCCCAGGACACTGGCGCGCACCTCGGTGACCAGCGGCGACATCCGCCGCACCCGCTCCTCGACCAGCCCGGCGAGCGCCGCACCGCCGGCCTGTCCGACCTCCCCGCCCAGCACCACGCAACCGGGGTCCAGCACCGCGACCACGGAGGCCGCCCCGAGGGCGAGCCGCTCGGCCAGGGCCTCCAGGAAAGGGGCGCCGGCGGCGGACGCCTCGCCGTCAGCCCCGGCCGCCCCGACGGCGCGGCGCACCACCTCCGCCGCTCCCGGCCCTCCCGCGCCCGCCGGCACCCGCACGCCGTGCTCGTCCGCCAGCTCCAGGATCGCCCCGGCCGCCGCCAGCGAGTGGAAGCCGCCCGCGCAGTCCGTCGCCGTCGGCACCCCGCCCGTTCCCGGCACCGGCAGGAACCCGATCTCGCCGGTGCCTCCGGACGCCCCGCGGCGCAGCGAGCCGTCCAGCACCACCGCGGCCCCCGTGCCCTGCCCCAGCCACAGCAGCACAAAGGTGTCCCGGTCCCGGGCGGCGCCCTCCCGCTGTTCCGCCAGCGCCGCGAGGTTGGTCTCGTTCTCGACGATGACCCGGGTGTCGGGAAGACGCTCCTGGAGGGCCGCGACGAGGCGTCGGTGCCAGGCGGGCAGACCGGAGGAGTCGCGGAGTTCTCCGGAGGCCGGGTCGATCAGTCCGGGCGCGCCGATGCCGACGATGTGCAGCCTCCCCCACGGTCGAACGCCCTCGCCACGGTGCGCCCCCGTCGCCCCGGCCTCCTTCACCGCCCGCTCCACCAGGGCGACCGCCCGCTCCACCGCGGGCCCGGTACCCGTGTCGTCGCCGATCGGCGCGGACGCCCTCGCGAGCTCCCGGCCGAGCAGATCGGACACGGTCACGGAGACGCCCTCGGTGCGCACGTCGAGGGCGGCCAGGTGCGCGCGGTCGGCGACGATGCCGTACAGCTTGGCGTTGGGCCCGCGCCGCAGTTCACCGGCCTCGCCGGCCACCTCGATCAGGCCGGCGGCGGAGAGACGCTCCACGAGGTCGGCGACGGTCGGGCGGGACAGACCGGTCAACTGCTTCAACTGCCCTGCCGTCAGCGGCCCCTCCTGCTGCAGCAGCCTGAGGGCGAGCCGGTCGTTGATGGCTCGGGCGGTGCTCGGGGATGCGGGCATGCCGGGATCCTTCCAGACGGTCCTGTCGCGCCTCGCCGTCTTTCTATCAGGCAGGGTCCCTGATAATTTACGCCCGGGCGCGATCGGCGTCAGGACGCGACAAGGGGCGGGAACATGAGTGACGTGGTCTACCAGCACCGAGAGGTCGTACGCGCCCGGTACGCCGTGGCCGCCGTGTTCGCCGTCCACGGCGCGGTGACCGGCTCGTTCGCCACCCGGGTCCCCTGGATCCAGGACCACGCGGGGGTGAGCCCCGGCCAGCTCGGCCTCGCGCTCGCCTTCCCCGCCCTCGGCGCGTCCCTCGCGATGCCGCTCGCGGGCCGGATCAGCCACCGCTTCGGTGCCCGTACCGCCCTGCGGGGACTGCTCTCGCTGTGGACGCTCTCCCTGCTCCTGCCGGCCATGGCGCCCAACCTGCCCGCGCTGTGCCTGGCCCTGTTCGTCTTCGGCGCCACCGCCGGTATGGCGGACGTCGCGATGAACGCGCTCGGCGTCGAGGTGGAGAACCGCCTGGGCCGCTCCATCATGTCCGGCCTGCACGGCATGTGGAGCGTGGGCGCCCTGATCGGCTCGGCCGGCGGCACGCTCGCCGCGCACCTGGACACCGACGCCCGGGTGCACCACGCGGTGGCGGCGGTCTGTCTCACCCTGCTCGGCCTGGTCGCCTGCGCCTGGGTGCTGGACCTCCGGCCCGCCGAGGACGAGGAGCCCCCGCCCCGCTTCGCGCTGCCGCCGAGGTCGGCGCTGCTGATCGGCGCGGTCGGCTTCTGCGCGGTGTTCGCGGAAGGCGCGAGCCTCGACTGGTCGGCGGTCTACCTGGAGGACGAGCTCGGCACCTCCGCCGGACTCGCGGCGGCCTGCACTACCGGCTTCACCCTCACCATGGCGATCGCCCGGCTCGCGGGCGACAAGGTGGTGGACCGCTACGGCTCGGTCCGCACGGTCCGCGTCGGCGGTGTCCTCGCCTTCGTCGGCGGCCTGCTGATCGTGTTCGCGGACCACCCGGCGCCGGCCATGTCCGGCTTCGCGCTCATGGGTCTGGGCATCGCGGTGGTCGTCCCGCTGTGCTTCGCGGCGGCGGGCCGCAGCGGCGCGAACCCGAGCCTGGCCATCGCGGGCGTCGCCACCATCACGTACACCTCCGGACTGGTGGCCCCGAGCGCGATCGGCACGCTGGCGCAGGCGACGAGCCTGGTGGTGTCGTTCACGCTCGTGACCTTCCTGTCGGGCGGGCTCGCCGTGCTCGCCGGGGTGCTGCGCTCCGGCGACCAGGACCGCCAGAAGGTCCTGAGCGGCGGTCCGCCGGTACGGAGCAGCGGCGACCAGACCTGACAATGGTCCGGCACTGCCCGTACGACGAAAGCGACACCTGACATGGATCTCGGCGTCCGCTGGAAACTGCACGGTGACGGACGCACCCCGGCGCCGGGAGCCGTGGTCCGGCCCGACGAGCGGCTGTCCTGGCCGCGCACGGTCGGACTCGGCGCCCAGCACGTGGTCGCGATGTTCGGGGCGTCCTTCGTGGCTCCGGTCCTGATGGGTTTGGACCCGAACCTGGCGATCATGATGTCCGGCGTCGCCACCGTCATCTTCCTGCTGGCCACCCGGGGCCGGGTGCCGAGCTACCTCGGCTGCTCCCTGTCGTTCGTCGGCGTCGCGGCGGTGATCCGGGCCCAGGGCGGCACGAGCGCCACCGTGACCGGCGCGGTCCTCGTCGTCGGCGCCGCGCTCTTCCTCGTGGGACTGGCCGTGCAGCGATTCGGCGCCAGGATCATCCACGCGACGATGCCGCCCATCGTGACCGGCGCGGTGGTGATGCTGATCGGCTTCAACCTCGCCCCGGTCACGGCGACCACGTACTGGCCGCAGGACCAGTGGACGGCCCTGCTGGTGATGGCCTTCACCGCTCTGGCCGTCGTCTGTCTGCGTGGATTCTGGTCCCGGATCGCGATCTTCCTCGGGCTGCTCTTCGGCTACGGCATCTCCTGGGCATTCGACCGGATCTTCGGCCGCATCCACTCGGTCGACGCGAGCGGCAAGGTGACCGACCACTGGCGTCTGGACCTCTCCGGTGTCGCCGACGCCGACTGGATCGGCCTGCCCGCCTTCCACGGGCCGTCGTTCGAGTGGTCGGCGATCCTCGTCGCGCTGCCCGTCGTGATCGCGCTGGTCGCGGAGAACGCCGGGCACGTCAAGGCGGTCGGCGAGATGACCGGCGACCCGCTCGACGACAAGCTCGGCACGGCGATCGCCGCCGACGGTGTCGGCTCGATGCTGTCCACCGCGGTCGGCGGCCCGCCCAACACGACGTACTCCGAGAACATCGGCGTGATGGCCGCGACCCGCGTCTACTCCACCGCCGCCTACTGGGCCGCCGCCGGCTTCGCCCTGCTGTTCGGACTCTGCCCGAAGTTCGGCGCGGTGGTGGCCGCGATCCCCGGCGGGGTCCTCGGCGGCATCACCGTCATCCTGTACGGCATGATCGGCCTGCTCGGCGCCCAGATCTGGCTCAGCGCCAAGGTGGACCTGCGCAACCCGCTCAACCTGGTTCCGGCCGCCGCGGGCATCATCATCGGCGTCGGCAACGTCTCGATGGAGTTCAGCGACACGTTCTCGCTGAGCGGCATCGCCCTCGGCACGCTCGTCGTGATCATCGGCTACCACGCCCTGCGCGCGTTCGCCCCGGCCCACCTCAAGACACAGGGACCGCTCCTGGACGAGGGCACGTCACGCTACGACGACTCCAAGTCGTAGGCGTACGACGGCGCGAGGGGGTGCCGGCACCCCCTCGCGCCCTCCACCCGGGACCTCCCCGCGTGCCGCCCCGGGCACGGTCGCCGCGTTCGCCCGTTCCGGGGAACCACCGGGCTCGCCGCCACACGGGCGGGTCCGGGACTGGGACCCTGCCCCCATGACGCAGTTGGAAGAGCTCACCACTCCCGTGGACGCGGTCGTCTCCCGGATGCGCGCGCTGGCCGCGGACCTGCCCGCGCGGGACGGGGTCGCGGTCTTCAACCGCGTCTACCTGGCCGTCACCGAGTCCGTCGCGCACCGCATCCAGACCGGGGGCTTCCCCGACGCCCGGGCCGCGGTCACGCTGGACGCGCGGTTCGCGGAGCGCTACCTCGCGGCCGTCGACGCGGCCTCCTCGGACGGGCGACCGCCGGCGTGCTGGCGGCCCCTGTTCCAGTTCCGCCGCCATCCGGGCGTACGGCCGCTGCAGTTCGCGCTCGCCGGCATCAACGCGCACATCGGGCATGACCTGGCGCTCGCCGTCGTGGACACCTGCCGTGTGCTGGACTGCGACCCGGCCGAGCTGGAGGACGAGTTCGACCGCGTGGGCGACCTCCTCGTGGCGCTGGAGGAGCGCATCCGGGAGGATCTGATGCCGGGTCCCGACCTGCTCCAGATCGCCGACCCGCTCACCCATCTGCTCGGCGCCTGGAGCCTGGAGCGCGCCCGCGACGCCACCTGGTCGGCCGCCCGGGCACTGTGGGCGCTGCGCCGGCTTCCCGAGCTGGCCGCCGAGTTCACCGACCGGCTGGACGCGGCGGTGGGCTTCGCGGGCCGCATGCTGCTCACCCCGCTGCCCGGATGACGAGTCGGCGGCACTCGAACCCCCGGCCCGCACCAGGCGGAACTCCCTTGATTCCACAGGGCGTTGACGGTCGGGTACTTCTACCGCGAAGGAGCACGACGTATGGCGATCCGGCTCGGCCTCGGCCTTCCCCAGATGCGGCAGTACGACCTCGGCAAGGACGTGCCCGACGTGGCGCGCGAGGCCGAGCGCATCGGCTACGAGAGCCTGTGGGTGTTCGAGCGCGCCCTGTTCCCCGAGCCCGCCACGCAGGGTCTGTACGGCATCGAGGGCCTGCCCTGGCCCGACGCCTACCGGCATGTCGCCGACCCCCTGGTGACGCTCACACTGGCCGCCGCCGCGACGACACGGGCCGAGGTGGGCACAAGTGTGCTGGTGGCTCCGCTGCACGTGCCGTTCCAGCTGGCCAAGGCGCTGGCGAGCCTGGACGCGGCGGCCGGCGGCCGGGTGGTCGCCGGGTTCGGCACCGGCTGGTCCCTGGACGAGTACGCGGCGGCGTCGGTCCGGCCGTTCGAGGAGCGCGGCAAGGTCCTGGACGAGCTGATCGCCGTGTGCCGGGCGGTGTGGGGTCCGGACCCCGTCGCGTACGACGGGCGGGTCACGAAGATCGCGCCGGCGCTCGTCGGCCCGAAGCCCGCCCGGCCGATCCCCGTGCTGCTGGCCGCGAGCAGCCCCAAGGCGCTGCGCAGGGTCGTCGACCACGCCGACGGCTGGGTGCCGGTGGCCCTGTCGCCCGACGCCCTGGCCGCGCAGTGGGGACGGTTGCGGGAGCTGGCGCGGGAGCGCGGCCGCACCGAGCCGATCCGGACGGTGGTGCGCGTGAACGCCGCGTACTCGGCCAAGGCGTACGAGGGGACGGACCGGCAGCCCTTCCAGGGCAGCGTCGAGCAGATCGTGGAGGACCTGGTGCCGTACGCCGGGATCGGCGTGACGGAACTCGTCCTGGACCTCCAGACCACCGCGCGGGACGGCGCGGAGCTCAAGGACCTGGCCGCGCAGGTCCATGAGCGGGCCCGCGCGGCCGGGATCTGACCTCAGTCCTCCGGAAGCTCCACCGGCGCGATCTCGTCGTAGAGGTCGCCGGGGCCCGGGTTGGCCGCGTCGGTCTCCCCGCCGAACTGGTGCATGACGCCCCAGACCGCGTTCAGCGCGGTCTGGACGGCGCCCTCGGCCCAGCCGGCCGTCCAGGAGATGTCGTCTCCGGCGAGGAAGATGCCCCGCTTGTCCTCGGGCAGCCGGTCCTGCATGAAGTGCGTGAACAGGCGCCGCTGGTAGCGGTAGTGGCCGGGCAGGTTGGCCTTGAACGCGCCCATGAAGTAGGGCTCGTTCTCCCAGGAGACGGTCACCGGGTTGCCGATGACGTGCTTCCTGATGTCGACCTTCGGGTAGATCTCGCCGAGCGACTTCAGCATGACCTCCATCCGCTCGTTCGCGGACAGCGGCAGCCACTTCAGGCTGTCGTCGCACCAGGTGTACGACAGGCACATCACGGCCGGCTTGTCGGGGCCGTCGTCCAGCAGGTAGGTGCCGCGGGTCATCCGGTCGGTGAGCGTCATCGACATGACGTCACGGCCGGTCTCCTCGTCCTTGTCGAGCCAGAAGGGGCGGTCCACCGGGACGAAGAGCTTGGACGACTCCATGTAGTGGGTGCGCTCGACGGCGGTCCAGTGGTCGATCGGGAAGAGCGAGTCGTCGCACTGGATCTTGGAGAGCAGCATCCAGGACTGGGCGGTGAAGATCGCCGCCCGGAAGGTGCGGATGTCGCCGTTCGCGTCGGTCACCGTGATGTGGTTGCCGGCGGTGCGGTGCAGCCGGGTCACGGCCGGCCGGGGCTCACCGCCCTCGTGCAGCGAGGCCAGCGACGTGCCGTACGGCCAGTGCACGATCTTCCCGGGCTCGCGCTCCCACAGCCGCAGCGGCAGTTGCTGCGAGCCGCCGACGATCCCGTGGTGGTGGTCGTCGGCCTCGGTGTAGACGACCCGCAGGATCTCCAGGATGGAGTTGGGGAAGTCGGTGTCCCAGCCGCCGGTGCCGAAGCCGACCTGGCCGAAGATCTCGCGGTGCCGGAAGGACTTGAAGGCGTCGGAGTCGCACAGGAAGCCGTAGAAGGTCTGGTTGTCGAGCTTCTCGACGAGCTGGGCCCAGATCTCGCGGATGCGCGGGACGTCGCGCTCACGCATCGCCCGGTTCATGTCGGAGAAGTCGGCGCCCTCCTCCAGGCACCGGTTCCACGCCGCGGCCACGTCGCGGTAGACCTGCGGCAGGTCGTCGACGGTCTCGGCGTAGTGCGACTCGCCCTTGAGGTCGACGACGGTCGACGGGGTTCCCTCGGCCAGGGGGTTGGGGAAGGGGCGGGTCTCGAGGCCGACGAGGTCGATGTAGTGCTGGAGGGCGGTGGAGGACGGCGGGAAGCGCATCGCGCCCATCTCGGCGGTCAGCGCGGGATCGCAGCCGTCGAAGCCGACCGTGCGCAGCCGGCCGCCGATCCGGTCGGCCTCGTACACCACGGGCCTCAGGCCCATCTTCATCAGCTCGTACGCGGCCACGATGCCGGACAGGCCACCGCCGATGACCGCGACCTCGGCGCCGTGCTCGGTCGCCGGCACCTGGCCGAGGCCCGCCGGGTGGGCGAGGAAGTCGTCGTACGCGTAGGGGAAGTCCGGGCCGAACATGGTGATCGGCGGCTGCTGCTCGTCGGCGTGCTCGACGGCGTTGGGCACCGTGGACGTCATGGGGCTACGGACTCCTTGCGCGAAACGGAGGATCAGAAGTTCGGGGTGGGGCTCAGACCAGGGACCCGTAGAGACCGGGGCGGCGGTCCTTCAGATACGGGTTGGCCTCACGGGAGGCGGCGAGGAAGGCGGGGTCCACGTCGGCGAGGACGAGTTCCTCGCCGCGTCCGGCGCGGGTGCGGGCGAGTCCGTCCGGACCGGCGAGGGTCGACAGCCCCACGAACTCGAACTCGCCTTCCAGGCCCACGCGGTTGGCGTACGCCACGTACATCTGGCTCTCGAAGGCCCGCACCGGCACGAGCGACTCGGCGACGAACTGGAACGGGTGCATCTGCGCCGTCGGCACCAGCAGCAGGTCGGTGCCGGCGAGGGCGTGCGCGCGGACGTTCTCCGGGAACTCCACGTCGTAGCAGATCATGAGCCCGACCGTGAGCCCGTCCAGTTCGGCCTGGACGACCTGCTGCCCGCCCGGCGTGAAGTGGTCGCGCTCGAAGCAGCCGAAGAGGTGGGTCTTGCGGTAGTTGGCGAGCCGGGTGCCGTCGGCGGAGATCAGCTGGGCCGCGTTGAAGACCGTGTCCCCCGCGCGCTCCGGGTAGCCGTACGCGATGGCGAGGCCGTGCCGCGAGGCGATCTCGGCGACGGTGTCGGTGGCGTCGCCGTCGGCGGGCTCGGCGAGACGGGCGACGTCGTCGCCGATCGCGTAGCCGGTCAGGAACATCTCCGGCGCGACCAGCAGGCCGGCGCCGGAGGCGGCGGCACGGCCCGCGGCCTCGTCGAGGACCTTCAGGTTCTCGACGGTGGAGCCGGGTCGGCCGGAGCTCTGGAGCAGGGCGGTGCGCATGCGTGTTCCTCACCGGGACGAATGGGTGTGGGGGCCACGTAGACGGTACGGGCGAGTGGCGCGGCCCGACAAGCAGGAGCCGTTGCGCGCGGACGGCCGGATCGTTGCGTCCGACACCCACCCTCCGGTGATTCGTTGCGCACGCCCGTCGCGCGTCCTCTCCGCCGCCGGCCGGGGTCCCACCTGCGGCTTCGAGGTGCCCGACGGCCCCGTTCTACGACCGTGCGCGCCCGCGCCGAGCCCCCGCCACGAGAACCGCCGTCACCAGATAGGGCACCGCGAACACGGCGAACGCCGTGCCGTTCCCGGCCGCCGAGCCGATCACCGCGTAGCCGCCGAACACCGCGACCGTGGCCAGTTCCGTACCCAGCCCGGCGATCGAGGTGACGGTGGCCCGCGCGCCGTCGTCGATCCGCCGCTGGAGCCTGGCGTCGGCCAGCACGTTCGCCAACTGGAAGCCGCCGAAGGCGACGGCCACCAGCAGGAGACCGGCCGGCGACCCCGACAGCGCCCCCACGGCGAGGGCCAGCGCGCACCCCGCCAGCACGCCCGCGAACCCGGCCGGGCCGAGGCGCTCTGCCGGACCGGCGAGCAGGCTGCCGGCGGTGGCTCCCGCCCAGATCAGCAGCAGGAGGAGGGGGCCGGCCCAGTCCGGTGCACCCGTGTCGCGGACGAGGAGGGGCGTGTACTCGTCGAGCGCGCCCCACACCGAGCCGACGGCCGCGACCAGCAGCAGGGCGGCGGTGACCGAACGCCCGGGGCGCCCGGCGGCGCGCAGGGCGGCGAGCCGGCCCTCGTCCTCGGACGCCGCCGCCCGGTGCTCCGGGAAACGGGTCGCCACGGCCGCCGTGAGCAGACAGGTCAGCACGCTGACCGCGCCGACGAGCCGATGTCCGCCTGCCGCGAGCACCGGCCCGGCCAGCCCCATCGCCGCCATCACGGCCACCAGGCCGGCCGCACGCGCCCGGCCCGTCACACGGGCGTAGCCGTCCGCCGCGCCGAGCCGGTCCAGCTCCTCGTACACCAGCGCCTCCAGCGCCCCGGAGCCGAGCGCCCCGCCGGCGCCCCACAGGACGAACCCGAGCGCGAACGCCCAGTACGACGGGATGAGCACCCACAGCGCGAAGCAGGCGGCAGTCAGCAGCGGCGCGAGCACCAGCAGCAGCCGGCGCGAGACCGCGTCGGCCCAGACACCGGAGGGGACCTCCAGGAGCACGCCGGTGACCGACCACAGGGCGAAGAGGGAGGAGATCTGTCCGAGGGACAGCCCGGCGTCGCCGAAGAGCAGGGCGTAGACCGGGTACAGGAGGACGAAGTCGTCCAGGAAGGCGTAGTCGTACAGCGTCCGGGTCAGTCGCCGGACGCCGGGCTCAGGGGCGGGTGAAGGTCAATGTCGCCAGGTCATGCAAGCGATGGTAGACCGCGCGCCGGGATCAGGTGGGCGAACCCGAGGAGAAGCGCCGCAGCAGCGGCGACAGGACGAGCACGGACTTGGTCCGCTCCACGAACGGCTCGCCCGCGATCCGTTCCAGGACCCGCTCGAAGTGCCGCATGTCGGAGGCGAAGACCTGGGCGATCGCGTCCGCGTCCCCGGTGACGGTCGACGCGGCCACGACCTCCTGGTAGCGCTCGAGACCCCGCTGGATGATCTCCGGCGAGGTGTTGCGCCGGCAGTAGATCTCGACGAACCCCTCGGTCTCCCAGCCGAGTGCCGACGGGTCCACCCGGACGGTGAATCCGGTGATGGCACCCGTCGCGCGCAGCCGGTCCACGCGGCGTTTCACGGCCGGCGCGGACAGTCCGACGAGCTGCCCGATGTCCGCGTAGGAGCGGCGGGCGTCCTCGGCGAGGGCGTGCACGATGCGTTCGTCGAGATCGTTCAGCACTGCGGGTGGTTCACTTCGCTTCGGGTGCGGCAGGACGGGAACGGCGTGAGCCGTACAGGAAGTAGAACACGGGACCCGCAGCCGTCCCGCACCCGAGGACCACCCGGGTCACGGTGTCGAGGCTCCTTCGTCGCTGCCGGTCGGGCCGACGGGGACGAGCGGCGTCCCTCGGCCTCAGGGGACCCGCCGAGCGGGGGGGGAGGGGGCGGCGAACGGCGGCAAGGGACGGCAAGGGGCCACCTCCGCGGCACCGGTCCGCCCGGCGCGCGCCGAGCCGGATGCCCGGTCATGCCGAACGGCCCCCGGTGTTCCCGGCGGGCGGGGCAACGGGGGCCGTGCGGGTCAGAGGCCGGGTCAGCTCCAGCTGGCGTGCAGCGGCTTGCCCTCGGCATAGCCGGCGGCGCTCTGTATGCCCACGACGGCCTTCTCGGCGAACTCCTCCAGGGAGGCCGCGCCGGCGTAGGTGCAGGAGGAGCGGACGCCCGCGATGATCGAGTCGATCAGGTCCTCCACGCCGGGGCGGGCCGGGTCGAGGAACATCCGGGAGGTGGAGATGCCCTCCTCGAACAGGCTCTTGCGGGCCCGGTCGTAGGCCGACTCCTCGGAGGTGCGGTTGGCCACCGCGCGCGCGGACGCCATGCCGAACGACTCCTTGTAGAAACGGCCCCCCGCGTCCTGCTGGAGGTCGCCCGGCGACTCGTACGTCCCCGCGAACCACGAGCCGACCATCACGTTGGAGGCGCCGGCGGCCAGGGCCATCGCCACGTCGCGGGGGTGCCGGACGCCGCCGTCCGCCCACACGTGCTTGCCGTACTTCTTCGCCTCGGCGGCGCACTCCAGCACGGCCGAGAACTGCGGGCGGCCCACACCGGTCATCATCCGCGTGGTGCACATGGCGCCCGGGCCCACCCCGACCTTGACGATGTCGGCACCCGCCTCGATCAGGTCGCGCACGCCCTGCGCGGAGACGATGTTGCCGGCCACGATCGGCACCTGCGGGTCGAGGGCGCGCACCAGCTTGACGGCGCTGATCATCGACTCCTGGTGTCCGTGCGCGGTGTCGACGACGAGCGTGTCCACGCCCGCGTCGAGCAGCTGCTTGGCCTTGCCCGCGACGTCGCCGTTGATGCCGACGGCGGCGGCGACGCGCAGCTTGCCGTTCGCGTCGACGGCCGGGGTGTAGAGCGTGGCCCGCAGCGCGCCCGTGCGGGTCAGGATGCCGGCGAGCTTGCCGTCCGCGTCGACGGCGGGGGCGTAGCGGCGGTTGTGGTGGTCGAGGGTGTTGAACGCCTCACGCGGGTCCATGTCCGCGTCGAGCAGCAGCAGGTCGTCCTTGGACATGACCACTTCGAGCTGGGTGAAGCGGTCGACACCGGCCAGGTCGCGGTCGGTGACGACACCGATCGGGCGGTTCTCCTCGTCCACGACCACACCGGCGTTGTGGGCCCGCTTGGGCAGCAGGGAGAGCGCGTCGGCGACGGTCTGGTGCGGGGCGAGCACGATGGGGGTGTCGAGGACCAGGTGGCGGCTCTTCACCCAGGAGACGACCTCGGCGACGACGTCGATCGGGATGTCCTGCGGGATGACCACGAGCCCGCCGCGCCGGGCCATCGTCTCGGCCATGCGGCGGCCGGCTATGGCCGTCATGTTGGCGACGACGAGCGGAATGGTGGTGCCCGTGCCGTCCGGGGAGCTGAGGTCCACGCCCTGACGGGAGCCGACCGCGCTGCGGCTCGGCACCATGAACACGTCGTCGTACGTCAGGTCGTACGAGGGCTGGAGGTCGTTGAGGAAACGCACGTGCTGCACATCCCAGTCGATCGGAGGCGGCCCCCGGACAGGTCAGCCAGGGGAGAGGAGCACGTACCTCATTGTCCCATGTCGACCGGAACGTCATGCCCGGTGGCTTCGTCCAGGCAGGCCGGGTGATCTCAGGAGGATCCTCCAAGGGCGAGTGCCACGGTCAGCCCCGGCGCCGCGTCCACGGCCTGCGCGAACACATCCTGGGCCGTCTCCCACTCCGCGGGCCGCACGCGCGCGTACGCCCGCCAGTTGCGGACCACGACCAGCAGACCCCGCTCGGCGGCGTCCCCGGGCCAGACGCCCCGGTCGGCGAGGCTGTCGGCGAGCGCGTCCCAGTTGCGGCCGAACCAGTCGGGCAGCTGAAGCGCCAGGGCGCAGCGGTCCATCAGGCCCGCCTTGTCCGTGACCCCGTCGAGGTCGAGGGTCACCACGCGATCCGTCATCCCCGCACCCATCGTCGTCGCGGACGGGACGGCCACGGCGGCAGGCGCCACGGCTGTCCCCGTCCGACCATCCGTCAGGGGCCGTCCGGGTCGGCCCTGTTCAGCGCCGGCAGCGGCGTCGGGCCGGCCGTCATCAGGTAGTCCGCCGCGGACGTGTCGGTGACCAGGCTGGTGACGAGCCCCGACCGCAGGACCGCGTCGATGGCTGCCGCCTTGCGCTGCCCGCCCGCTATCGCGACGACCTCGGGGATACGGCGCAGCTGGTCGGCCTTGACCGTGATGCACCGCTCCCCCAGGTCCCGTCCGACCCGCCGGCCGTCGGCGTCGAAGAGGTGCGCGGACATCTCGGCGGCGACGCCGAGGGACGCGTAGTGGGAGCGCTCCTCGTCGCTGAGCATGTCGTGCACCGTCGAGATGCCGGGCTCCCAGGAGCCGATGGAGACACAGGCGACCGTGACCTTGTCGAAGTACTCGAAGGCCCGGGCGATCCCGGTCTGGTGACGCAGCGCCGCCGCGGTGGCGGCGTCCGGCAGCAGCATCGGCGCGTAGATCGGGTGGGCGTCGCCGCCGGAGACCTGCGCGGCCCGGCGGACCGCCTCGACCGAGCCGCGCTCGGCGGTCCCGGCGTCGTAGACGCCCGTCAGCTGCACGACCGTGCAGGGCGGCAGCTTGTCGAGGGCGGCGGCCATGTGAATGGTCGACCGGCCCCAGGCCAGCCCGAGCACATCGCCCTCGTCGACCAGCTCGCCGAGCAGGTCGGCGGCCACCTCGCCCAGGTTCTCCGGGTCGGGGGTCTCCTCGGCCTCGGCCGGGGACTCGACCACGACGGCGTGTCTGAGGCCGTACCGGGCGCGCAGGGCGTCCGAGCGCTCGGCGTCCAGTTCGGCCGGGACACGGATCTCGATGCGTACGAGATCCCGTTCGAGGGCGGTCTCGAGGACCCGGGCCACCTTGAAGCGGCTGACGCCGAACTCCTCCGCGATCTGAATCTTGGACTTTCCCTCGAGGTAGAAGCGGCGGGCCATGGCCGCCGCCTGCACCAGCTCTGCGGGTCCCATCCGCATGGCTGACCGGCCCGCCGACATACCCGACACGGCGATCTCCTCACTGCTGTTCACACTCTGGATTCGCCGTTCATCCTTGCAGATACGGCGCGGTTGATCAGCCCTGCTGGGCACCCGACGGGCGCCGTTCACGTAACGGTGGCTCAGTGGTCGCACGCCCATGCCGCGTGCTTCGTCGCGGCCTCCGCCTTGGTGCGCAGGGCCTGCACCGCGGCGGCCGGGTCGTCGGCCCCGTAGACGGCGGAACCGGCCACGAACACGTCGGCGCCCGCTTCCGCACAGCGTTCGATGGTCGCGTCCGAGACCCCGCCGTCGACCTGGAGCCACAGCTGGAGACCGTGCTTCCCGATCAGTTCACGGGTGCGGCGGATCTTCGGCAGCATGATGTCGAGGAACGCCTGCCCGCCGAAGCCCGGCTCGACGGTCATGATCAGCAGCATGTCGAGCTCGGGCAGCAGGTCCTCGTACGGCTCGATGGGCGTCGCCGGCTTCAGCGCCATGGACGCCCGGGCGCCCTTGGCCCGGATCTCCCTGGCCAGCCGGACCGGCGCGGCGGCCGCCTCGACGTGGAAGGTGACCGACGAGGCGCCCGCCTCCACGTACTGCGGGGCCCATCGGTCGGGGGCCTCGATCATCAGATGGCAGTCCAGCGGGGTGTCCGTCGCACGGGCCAGTGACTCCACGACCGGCACGCCGAGCGTGAGGTTCGGGACGAAGTGGTTGTCCATGACGTCCACGTGGAGCCAGTCGGCCCCCTCGACCGCCCGCGCCTCGTCGGCGAGACGGGCGAAGTCGGCGGACAGGATGCTGGGGTTGATCTGCGCGGCCATGACCTAAGCGTGCCACGTCCTTGCACGGATGTTCGCGTCGGTCGGTATTTCGGACGGCCTTCGCACGCTCCGGACGCCTTCGCGTGATCCGACCCGGGCGTCAGCCCGTGCGCCGGACGACGGCCAGGTACATCGCGTCCGTCCCGTGCCGGTGCGGCCACAGCTGCACGTCCGGCCCGTCGCCCAGATCCGGCACGCCCGGCAGCAGCGGACGGACGTCGACCAGCTCGGTCTCCGGGAACTGCTTGAGCACGTCCGCGACCACGGCCCGCGTCTCCGCGAGGTGCGGCGAGCAGGTGGCGTACCCGACGACACCGCCGACCCGTACGGACTCCAGCGCCGTGCGCAGCAGCCCGCGCTGCAGCGGGGCGAAGCCGTCGAGGTCCTCCGGGCGGCGCCGCCACCGGGCCTCGGGCCGCCGGCGCAGGGCGCCGAGGCCGGTGCACGGCACGTCCATCAGCACCCGGTCGAACGAGCCCGGCAGCCACGGCGGCCGGGTCCCGTCGGCGGTGACGACCTGGTACGGGCCGGGGTTGCCCTGCAGCGCCCTGGCCACAAGACCCGCGCGATGCGGCTGCTTCTCGGCTGCGAGGAGCGTGGCCCCCCGCTCGGCGGCGAGGGCGGCGAGCAGCGCCGCCTTGCCGCCCGGGCCCGCACACCCGTCGAGCCACTTCTCGTCCCGCCCGTCGAGCGGGACGTTCGCGAGCGCCAGCGCGACCAGCTGGCTCCCCTCGTCCTGCACACCCGCCCGGCCGTCCCGCACGGCCTCGATCGAGCCGGGCTCGCCGCCCTCGGTGAGCCGCACGGCGTACGGCGACCAGTGCCCGGGAACGGCGGCGTCCTCGCGCAGCAACTCGTCGGTGGTGGCCCGTCCCGGCCGCGCGACCAGCGTCACCTCGGGCCGCTCGTTGTCCGCCGCCAGCAGCTCCTCGATGCCGGCCCGGCCGCCGCCGAGCGAGTCCCACAGCGCCGAGACGACCCAGCGGGGGTGCGAGTGCACGACGGCGAGATGGTCCTCGGGATCCTCGTCGTAGGGCGGCGCGACCCGCTCCAGCCACCCGTCGAGGTCGTGCTGCGCGACCTTGCGCAGCACGGCGTTCACGAACTTGGCCCGCCCGTCGCCGAGCACGACCCGGGCCAGCTCCACGGTCGCGGAGACCGCCGCGTGCGTGGGGATCCGCGTCCCGAGCAACTGGTGCGCACCGAGGCTCAGCACGTCCAGGACCGGCGGATCGACCTCCCGCAGCGGCCGGTCGACGCATTCCGCGATCACCGCGTCGTAGGTCCCCTGCCGACGGAGCGTCCCGTACACCAGCTCGGTCGCCAGCGCGGCGTCGCGCCCGTCGAAGTCCCCGCCCTCCCGGGCCTTCCGCAGCAGCGGCGGCAGCACCAGGTTGGCGTACGCGTCCCTCTCGTCGACGGCCCGCAGCGCCTCGAAGGCGAGGATGCGGACGGGGTCCTTCTTGGGCCGGCGGTAGGGCTTGCCGTGCGTGCGGGGCCGACGGGGGGTGTCGCTCACGTAAAGGTGCTCCGGATCTCTGTCTTGCGGTGTGCTCCCAGCGTACGTCGCACGGCGCCGGGCCTCGGGTCAGCTCCCGAGCGTCTCCCCGTCGGCGATCCGCACCCCGCGCGCCCAGTCCGCGGCCCGCATCGGCTTCTTGCCCTGGGCCTGCACCCACAGCAGCTCGACGGCGTAAGAGCCGGTGCCCGCGTACACGTTGTTCTTGCCGACCGACAACTGCCCCGGGGCGAGATCCGCCCGGTCGGGCACGGGAGCGACCTGCACGAGCTTGAGGCGTTCGCCCCGGAAGCCGGTCCAGGCGCCGGGCGCGGGGGTGCAGCCGCGCACGACCCTGTCGACACGCAGGGCCGGGGCCGTCCAGTCGACCCGGGCGTCCTCGACGGTGATCTTGGGCGCGAGGGTCACCCCGTCCGCGGGCTGCGGTACGGCCTTCAGGGTGCCGTCCGCGATGCCGTCCATGGTCGCGGCGAGCAGCCCGGACCCGGCGAAGGCGAGCCGGGTCAGCAGGTCGCCGCTGGTGTCGGTGGGGCGGATCGTCTCGGTCACGGTGCCGTAGACGGGCCCCGAGTCGAGGCCCTCCTCGATGAGGAAGGTGGAAGCGCCGGTGATCTCGTCGCCGGACATCACGGAGTGCTGCACGGGCGCGGCGCCGCGCCAGGCGGGCAGCAGCGAGAAGTGCAGGTTGACCCAGCCGTGGACGGGGATGTCGAGGGCGACCCGGGGCAGCAGCGCACCGTACGCCACGACGGGACAGCAGTCGGGCCCGATCTCGCGCAGCCGCTCCAGGAACTCCGGCTCCCGCGGCCTGGCCGGCTTCAGCACCTCGATGCCGGCCTCCTCGGCGCGCTCGGCCACCGGTGACGCGACCAGCCTGCGGCCCCGCCCGGCCGGCGCGTCCGGACGCGTCACGACGGCGACCACCTCGTGCCGCCCGGAGTCGAGCAGGGCGTCCAGAGCGGGAACAGCGACCTCGGGGGTACCGGCGAAGACGAGCTTCATGTGCGGACACGGGCCTCTCGGCTGGGGTTGGTCGGGGCGACGCACAAGTCTATTGCGCGGTCCGGCGTTCGCCCCCTCAGCCTCCCGCACCGCGGAAACGGGCGGTGCGCGGGCGGCGGAGGGGTCTCCGCGCACGTGCCCGGGAGACCCACCCCTGCGCACCCCCCTGGAGACACCCGCCCACCGACTGGAGGACCCCCAGGCACCGTTCAGGAGACACCCGCGCACCGCCGGGGGACCCCCGCGCACCCCCCCTGGAGAGACCCGCGCACCGTCTGGAGGACCTCCGGGCACCGTTCAGGAGACACCCGCGCACCGCTCGAAAGACCTCCGCGCACCGTCCCGGGGGCGGCGCGCGCATATGCCCCCGCGCCCCCACACCGTGACCACCGGCCCCCGAACGCGTTGGTCAAGAAAGAGTTGACCAACGGGCCGCGTCGGCGGCCCGATCCTTTCTCCTCAACGCCGGTTCGAGAGGCTTGTTCATGGCCGACCACGCAACCCACGACGCCCAGGCTCGTGCCAGCCTGCACTTGCTGGTGCGGGACATCGAGCGGGTCCGCCGGCAGGTGGACGCACTGCGCACCCTCACCGCCCAGCTGGGCAACGTCTACCGCCCGCGCCGCTCCGGCCCCTCCACGGGCTTCGTCGTCTACGGACGCGCCCCCGCCCCGACGGTCCGTCTCGCCCAGGAACTGCGGGACAGTGTCGAGACCCTGGTCACGGCCGCGGTCGACTTCGACCGGTCGCTGGGCTTCTCCTGGGACGCGGTGGGCTCAGCCCTCGGGGTCACCAAGCAGGCGGTGCACCGCCGCTACGGCTCCCGCCGCGCCACCACGCAGGCCGCCGCCGAGGCCGAGCGGAACACCGAGTCGGCGGCGACCCGCGCGGTGAACGTCGGCGCCGGCCTCCCCTCGGTGCCGACGGTTCCCGCGGCGCGCTCCATGCCGACCCAGCCGACGGCGGGCAGCCCGTCCCTCCGCGAGGAGATCAGGCCGACGGCTTTCCCCGGTCCCCGCAACGGCTGACGCGACCCCGACCCACCGCGCTCACCCCAGGCGCCCCGCGGCTGCTCACCCCCACCCCACGGCTGCCAGATCCGCCCTCCCGGCGACGCCCGGGAGGGCAGCCGTATGGAAGGGGCCGGACGCCCGGTGGGCAGGCTCGGACCTGGTCCACGGTCACCCCGTGACGACGGCTGCGTCACTCCCGGCCCACCGGAGCCGCCCGCCCAGCGCCCACGGTGTGCGCCCGCCGTACGGGCAGCCCACCACGCCCCGGACCCCAAATCCCGTACCGCCGAGGCCCGCCGCGCAGGTGCCGGCGGCCGCCCACCACCCAGCAGGGCCCCCAGATCCGCCCGTCCTCACCCGATGTCCGGCGGATCGATCCGCACCCACACCGCCGCCCCGCTCCCCCGCGCCGTCCGTGCCGCCTGGGCGGCCTTGAGCGCGGCCGCCAGAGCCGAACCCCGCCCCGGCGGCACCCGGACCAGCCCCCGCACCCACCGCTCCCCGGCCGGTGGCGCCCCGGCCCGCCGCGAGCGTCCCGCCGCGACCGGCGTGACAGGCAGCGGCACCGGACCCAACACCTCGGCCTCCGGCGGCAGTTCGACCATCCGAAGGAAGTCGGCGACCGCCTCCGGCGCCCCCGACACGGCCGCCATCCGCGACACCGGGGGGAACCCCAACTCCGCCCGCTCGGCCAGCTCCCGCACCGCGTGGCCCACGGGATCCCATCGCACCAGCGCCTGCACGGGCCGCAACGTCGGCTCGGCGACGACGACCACTGTCCCCCCGTCGCCCTGCGGCCGCACCAGCGCCGCTGCCGCGATCCAGCGCCGCAACGCGTCCTCGCCGGCCCGCAGATCGGGCCGCCCGAGCATGGCCCAGCCGTCGAGCAGCAGCGCCGCCGCGTACCCGCCCTCGGCGACGGGTTCGGCCCCCGGTGTGCTCACCACGAGCGCCGGCGCCCCCGGCACCGTGTCCAGCACGTGCTCCCGTCCGGACGTGCGCACCGGAACGGCGGGAAACGCCCGCCCCAGTTCCTCGGCGGTCCGCCGCGCGCCCACGACCTGCGCCCGCAGCCGGAACGACCCGCACTCCGGGCAGTGCCACGAGCCCTCCTCGCGCCCGCACCACCCGCAGCGCAACGCCCCCGCGTCCCACGCCTCCAGCGGCCCGGCGCAGTGCCGGCACCGCGCGGGTGCCCGGCACTGCGCGCACGCCATCCGCGGGACATAGCCCCGCCGGGGCACCTGGACCAGAACGGGCCCGAGCCTCAGCCCGTCCCTGACCACCTGCCAGGCCAGGCTCGGCAGCCGTGCGGCCCGCGCGGCCTCGTCCCGCGCCAGGTCGTGGTCACCCACGGTCCGCACCAGCGGCGCGGACGCGCGCACCTGCTCGCGCGCGGCGACCAGCGGCCGGGCCCACCCGCTCTCCACGAGCTGCGCGGCCTCGACCGTGCAGCTCCAACCGCCCAGCAGAAAGGCGCACTTGTCCTGGGCAGCACGCAGCAGCAGCACGTCCCGCGCGTGCGGCTGCGGCGCGTGCTGCTCGCTGTGGCTCTCGTCCCCGTCGTCCCACAGGGCGACGAGCCCGAGGTCCCGAACCGGCGCGAACATGGCGGCGCGCGTCCCCACCACGGCCCGCACCGACCCGCGCCGCACGGCGAGCCACTCCCGGTACCGCTTCTCCGGACCCGCGTCGGCGGTCAACAGCGCGTGCCGCCCCTCACCCAGCAGAGCCGTCAACTCTGCGTCGACCCGGGAGGCGCTCCGCCCATCCGGTACGACAACCAGCGCGCCGCGACCCGAGGCCAGTGTGGCGGCGACGGCGCGGGCGAGTTCGGCGCTCCACGCGGGGCCGGGCAGCGCGTTCCACACGGCCCGGGGCGCCCCTCCGGCGGCCAGCGCGTCCAGGAAGGCCGCGCCGTTGCCGTAGCGCGCCCAGGAGCCCGGCTCGGGCGGCGGGGGCGGTGGCAGCGGCTCCGGCGAGGGCCGTCCCTCGGCCCGGGCGCTGCGCGGCGGCACGGCGAGCTGCAGCACATCGGCGAGGCTCCCGGCGTACCGGTCGGCGACCGCGCGGGCGAGCCCCAGCAGTTCCTCGCCCAGCACCGGCTCCGGGGACACCACCTGGGCCAGCGCCGCCAGCGGCCCCGGATAGTCCGACTCCGCCAGCCGCTCGACGAGGAACCCGTCGATCAGGCCCCCGCCCTCACGGCGCCCTTCCCGCACCCGGTGCCGCCCGGCCCCGAACCGCACCCGCACCCGCACGCCCGGCTGCGCGTCGGCGTCGAGCTCCTCGGGCACGGCGTAGTCGAAGTACCGGTCGAGATGCAGCACGCCCTTGTCGACGAGCACCCGCGCCACGGGCAACTCCCCGGCGAGCGCGGCCCCTCGCCAGGTGCGGGGCTTGGCCCGGGGCGCGGTGGCCTTGCGGACGCTCTCCCGGATGAACGCGAGCTGCTCCGGCGGCGCGTCCTGCGCACCGCCGTCCCCCTGGCCGTTCTCGCTGCTCACGCCTGCATTCTTACCAAACGCCACTGACAACCGGCGGGCCCGTGCCCCCGCGCGGGCCCAGGACACCGCGAGGCCCGGCCCCCCGAAGGGAACCGGGCCTCGTGTCGGGCGCGGCGGTCCTGCCGGGACCTACAGGCCTGCGGACGCGCGCAGCGCGTCCACGCGGTCCGTGCGCTCCCAGGTGAAATCGGGGAGCTCACGGCCGAAGTGGCCGTACGCCGCGGTCTGGGCGTAGATCGGGCGGAGCAGGTCGAGGTCGCGGATGATGGCGGCCGGACGGAGGTCGAAGACCTCCTCGATCGCCTTCTCGATCTTCTCGGTCTCGACCTTGTGGGTGCCGAAGGTCTCGACGAACAGACCGACCGGCTCGGCCTTGCCGATGGCGTACGCCACCTGCACCTCGCAGCGGGACGCCAGACCCGCGGCGACGACGTTCTTGGCGACCCAGCGCATGGCGTACGCGGCGGAGCGGTCCACCTTGGACGGGTCCTTGCCGGAGAAGGCACCGCCACCGTGGCGGGCCATGCCGCCGTAGGTGTCGATGATGATCTTGCGGCCGGTGAGGCCGGCGTCACCCATGGGGCCGCCGATCTCGAAGCGGCCGGTGGGGTTGACCAGCAGGCGGTAGCCCTCGGTGTCCAGCTTGATGCCGTCGTCGAGGAGTGCCTTCAGCTCCGGCTCCACGACGAACTCGCGGATGTCGGGCGCGAGGAGCGACTCCAGGTCGATGTCACTGGCGTGCTGCGAGGAGACGACGACCGTGTCGAGACGGACGGCCTTGTCACCGTCGTACTCGATGGTGACCTGCGTCTTGCCGTCCGGGCGCAGGTAGGGGATCGTGCCGTTCTTGCGCACGTCGGAGAGGCGCTTCGACAGGCGGTGCGCCAGGAAGATCGGCAGCGGCATGAGGGTCGGCGTCTCGTCCGAGGCGTAGCCGAACATCAGGCCCTGGTCACCGGCGCCCTGCCGGTCCAGCTCGTCGTCGTCGCCCTCGACCCGGCTCTCGTACGCCGTGTCCACACCCTGCGCGATGTCCGCGGACTGCGCGCCGATCGACACCGAGACACCGCAGGAGGCGCCGTCGAAGCCCTTCTTCGAGGAGTCGTAGCCGATGTCGAGGATCTTGTCCCGGACCAGCTGCGGGATCGGCGCGTAGGCCTTGGTGGTGACCTCTCCGGCCACATGCACCAGACCGGTGGTGATCAGGGTTTCGACGGCGACCCGGGACGACGGGTCCTCGCGCAGGAGCGCGTCGAGAATGGTGTCGCTGATCTGGTCAGCGATCTTGTCGGGGTGACCCTCGGTCACTGACTCCGAGGTGAACAGGCGACGGGACACAACGCTCCCTGGGGTTGCAGCGGCTGCTGGCTGATCATGGGTGGACGGGACGGGAGCTGCGCCCGCCGACGTCCGAGAACAGTTTATCGGTCGCTCTCCGCCACGGGGTCAACCGTCTCGCCTCTCGGAAGCGCTGTGACCTGCGGCACAGGCATTCTGCCCAATGTGCGGCGATGTTGGCCAGGGGCGCCACGCCCCGAATGGCGGCAACCAGGGAGCGGCACGCCTCGCGGGCCTCACCCCAGCCGCGTGGCGACCAGGTCCCAGACGATGTCGGCCAGCGCCTCCTTGGGGCCGTACGGCACGGGCGTCTCGCTGCCGTCGGCGCCCAGCACCACCGCCTCGTTCTGCTCCGAGCCGAAGGTCTTGCGCTCGCCCACCTCGTTGACGACGAGCAGGTCGCAGCCCTTGCGCTCCAGCTTCTTGCGTCCGTTGGCGAGCACGTCGTCGGTCTCGGCGGCGAAGCCGACGACCACCTGTCCCGGGCGGGCGCGCTCGGCCGAGATCTCCGCGAGGATGTCGGGGTTGCGTACGAGCACGACGGGCTCCGGGTCCTGGCCGTCCTGCTTCTTGATCTTCCCGGTCGCGTACGTCGCGGGCCGGAAGTCGGCGACGGCGGCGGCCATGACGACCGCGTCGGCGTCCTCGGCCGCCTTCAGCACCGCCTCGCGCAGCTGCACGGCCGTGCCGACCGCTACGACGTCGACACCGGCCGGGTCGGGCAGCCCGGTCGTGTTCGCGCCGACCAGCGTGACGCGGGCCCCCCGGGCGGCGGCCGTGCGGGCCAGGGCGTAGCCCTGCTTGCCGGAGGAGCGGTTGCCGAGGAAGCGGACCGGGTCGAGCGGCTCGCGGGTGCCTCCGGCGCTGACGACGACATGGCGGCCCTCGAGGTCCGGCTCGGCGACGCCGCGCGCCAGCACCCGGCGGCAGACCTCGAAGATCTCGCCCGGGTCCGGCAGTCGCCCCTTGCCGGTGTCGACGCCGGTGAGACGGCCGACGGCGGGTTCGATGACGATCGCGCCGCGCCGGCGCAGGGTCGCCACGTTCTCCTGGGTGGCCGGGTGCTCCCACATCTCGGTGTGCATCGCGGGGGCGAAGACGACCGGGCAGCGGGCGGTGAGCAGCGTGTTCGTCAGCAGGTCGTCGGCGAGACCGTGGGCGGCCTTGGCGAGCATGTCGGTGGTGGCGGGAGCGACGACCACCAGGTCGGCGTGCTGGCCGATGCGGACGTGCGGGACCTCGTGGACGTCGTTCCAGACCTCGGTGGAGACCGGGTGGCCGGAGAGCGCGGACCAGGTCGCGGCGCCGACGAAGTGCAGCGCGGAGGCGGTGGGCACGACGCGCACGTCATGACCCGACTCCGTCAGCCGCCGCAGCAGCTCGCACGCCTTGTAAGCGGCGATGCCGCCGCTCACCCCCAGAACGACCTTGGGCTTGTCCACCATGACTCCCGGACTCGACATGTACCGCGTGCGCCGGTATGCGCCGCGTACGCGTCTATGACACACCACAGGCCCGGCGGTCGCGCCGCCGGGCCTGTGGACGAATCTGTCGCTAGCGGGAAGTGCTACTGCGCCGGGCCTTCGACGGCCTCCGAGGTCAGCAGCCCCGCGTTGATCTCGCGCAGCGCGATCGAGAGCGGCTTCTCGTGCACGTGGGTGTCGACGAGCGGACCGACGTACTCGAGGAGGCCCTCGCCGAGCTGCGAGTAGTACGCGTTGATCTGGCGGGCACGCTTGGCCGCGTAGATCACGAGGCTGTACTTCGAGTCGGTGGCCTCGAGGAGCTCGTCGATCGGCGGGTTGATGATGCCCTCGGGCGCGGAGATGGAAGAGGACACGCTCTACCTTCCGATGGATGGGAAAGATTCAGGATGCACGATCAATCACGATCACACAACGTCCATCAAGGTTAGCAGCTCGCACGCCACGTCCTCGACGGAGGTGTTGACCAGGGTCTCGTCGAACTCCGGCTCAGCCGCCAGCTCGACCTTCGCGGCCGCCAGCCGGCGCTCGATCACCTCGGGCGGCTCAGTGCCCCGGCCGGTCAGTCTGCGCACCAGCTCCTCCCAGGAGGGCGGGGCCAGGAACACCAGGCGGGCGTCGGGCATGGACCCCCGCACCTGCCGGGCGCCCTGGAGGTCGATCTCCAGCAGGACGGGCTCGCCCTTGTCCAGCCGTTCCAGCACGGCCGCGCGTGGCGTGCCGTAGCGGTTGCCGGCGAATTCGGCCCACTCCAGCAGCTCACCGTTGGCGATCAGCTTGTCCATCTCCTCGTCGGTGACGAAGAAGTAGTGGACACCGTGCTGCTCACCCGGGCGCGGCCTGCGGGTCGTCGCCGAGACCGAGAGCCAGACCTCGGGGTGTTCCTTGCGCATGTGGGCGACGACCGTGCTCTTGCCGACCCCGGAGGGTCCGGAGAGCACGGTCAGCCGCGGACGTTCACTCATGCAGCGATTATTCCAGGCGTCCCGGAGTGCCCGGGACCATGCCCGGGCACTCCCCCGAAGGGTCAGGAACCGGTGCTGCCGAACTCACGCTCGAGCGAGGCGATCTGGTTGGAACCGAGACCACGCACGCGGCGGCTCTCGGAGATGCCGAGTCGCTCCATGATCTGCTTGGCGCGGACCTTGCCCACGCCCGGCAGGGACTCGAGGAGAGCGGAGACCTTCATCTTGCCGATGACGTCGTTCTCCTGGCCCTGCTTGATGACCTCGTGAAGGGAGGCGCCGGAGTGCTTGAGTCGATTCTTGACCTCGGCCCGCTCCCGGCGAGCCGCGGCGGCCTTTTCGAGCGCGGCTGCGCGCTGTTCGGGGGTAAGGGGCGGAAGAGCCACGCCTACGTCACCTCGGATGTCGAACTGTCGGATACGGACCGGTGAGGAACCTAGTCGCCCCACACCAGGGGAGCTACGAGCAACACGCTTGCCCGTTGGCTCTCGTCGGAGACTAGCGGTCAAGCACGCCAGAGTCAGTGAGAACAGCGGAAAAGTCCTGGTCAGCCTCTGTCAGGACAGGATATTCCAGACATACTGCCCCGGATTTGAGGATGTATCCAGCCTCGAGCGCTCCCCGAACGCCTGGTCGGGGCCCTCAGGCCGCGGCCACCGCGGCCCCGACCTCCCGGGCGAAGCGGTCCGCGGCGGTCCGCAGAGCGGCCACGTCCGGCCCGTGCCTCAGCACCCCCCTGCTGACGTTCGGCACGACGTTGCGCACGGCGGACCCGAAGACCGCGGGCAGATCGGCCGCAGTCGCTCCCTGGGCGCCGATACCGGGCGCGAGCAGGGGGCCGTTGACGGCGCCGAGGTCGTACGACGAGAGGTCACCGAGCGTGGCGCCGACGACCGCGCCGAAGGAGCCGAGCGGCTCCTCCCCCGCGTTCTCCGCGGCGAGGTGGGCCAGCACGGTCGCGCCCACGGTGCGGCCGTCCGCGCGCATCGCGTGCTGGACCTCGGCGCCCTCCGGATTGGAGGTCAGGGCCAGCACGAACAGGCCCGCGCCGTTCTCCCGCGCCAGCTCCACGGCCGGCTTCAGCGACCCGTAGCCGAGATACGGCGAGACGGTCAGGGCGTCGGAGAACAGCGGGGCGTCCTTGTGCAGGAACGACTCGGCGTACGCGGCCATGGTCGAGCCGATGTCGCCGCGCTTGGCGTCCATGACGACCAGCGCGCCGGCCGCCCGTGCCTCCGCGACGGCCTTCTCCAGCACGGCCACGCCGCGCGAGCCGAAGCGCTCGAAGAAGGCGCTCTGCGGCTTGAGGACGGCGACCCGGCCGGCGAGCGCCTCGACGACGGTGCGGCTGAACCGCTCCAGGCCGCCGACGTCGTCGTTCAGGCCCCAGTCGGCGAGCAGCGAGGCGTGCGGGTCGATGCCCACGCAGAGCGGACCGCGTTCGTCCATGGCGCGGCGCAGGCGTGCGCCGAAGGGTTCGAGGCTCATGCGGCCTTCCTCACATCGGCGCCGACGGCGTCGGCGAGCGTGGCGTACGGGCTCGTGCGCAGGCGGGCGGCGAGGCCCTTGTGGATCGCGCGGGCCCAGAAGGGCCCCTCGTAGACGAAGGCGCTGTAGCCCTGCACCAGGGTGGCGCCGGCCAGGATGCGCTGCCAGGCGTCCTCGGCGTTCTCGACGCCGCCCACGCCGACCAGGGTGATGCGGTCGCCCACGCGCGCGTACAGACGGCGCAGCACCTCCAGGGAGCGGGCCCTCAGCGGGGCCCCGGAGAGGCCGCCGACCTCCTCGACCAGCGAGGGGTCGGCCTTCAGGCCCAGTCCCGCGCGGGCGATGGTGGTGTTCGTGGCGATGATCCCGTCCAGACCCAGTTCGAGCGCGAGGTCGGCGACGGCGTCGACGTCCTCGTCCGCCAGGTCGGGCGCGATCTTCACCAGGAGGGGGACGCGCCGGGTGGTCACCATGCGGTCGGCGGCCTCGCGGACGGCCGTGAGCAGCGGCCGCAGATGGCCGACGGCCTGGAGGTCGCGCAGCCCCGGAGTGTTGGGCGAGGAGACGTTGACGACCAGGTAGTCGGCGTACGGCGCCAGCCGCTCCGCCGACTTGACGTAGTCCAGGACGGCCTCGGCCTCGGGCACGACCTTGGTCTTGCCGATGTTGACGCCCACGACCGTGCGGAAGACCGGCTCGCGCGAGGCCAGACGGGCGGCGACGGTCAGGGAGCCGTCGTTGTTGAAGCCCATGCGGTTGATCAGCGCGCGGTCCGGGACCAGGCGGAACAGCCGCTTCGCGGGGTTGCCGGGCTGCGCCTCACCGGTCACCGTGCCGATCTCGACATGGTCGAAACCGAGCATCGCCATGCCGTCGACGGCGACGGCGTTCTTGTCGAAGCCGGCGGCGAGCCCGAAGGGGCCGTGCATACGCAGGCCGAGAGCCTCCGTGCGCAGCTCCTCGTACCGGGGTGCCAGCACGGCCGCGACGAAGGTGCGCAGCACGGGGACGCGGACGGCGAGACGGATCCAGCGGAAGGCGAGGTGGTGTGCGCGCTCGGCGTCCATGCGCCGGAAGACCAGACTGAAGAAGATCTTGTACATGTGTCCTCACGAAGACAGGGAAGACAGGTGCGAGGACTCGTCGTCCTCGCGAAGAGGGGGACACCGTTTCCGGTGTCCCCCTCGGGGCCGCTAGTCGCGGGCCGCGGTCATCACTTCGGCGTGTTCCTGGAGCGACCGGACGCCCACGTCCCCGTGGTGGAGCGCGTCGATGCCCTGGACGGCGGCGGCGAGCGCCTGGACCGTCGTCAGGCACGGCACGGACCGCGCCACGGCCGCCGTACGGATGTCGTAGCCGTCGAGGCGGCCGCCGGTGCCGTACGGGGTGTTGACGATGAGGTCGACCTCGCCGTCGTGGATCAGCTGGACGATGGTCTTCTCGCCGTTCGGGCCGGTGCCCTCGGACTGCTTGCGCACGACGGTGGCGTGGATGCCGTTGCGCTTGAGCACCTCGGCCGTGCCGGACGTGGCGAGCAGTTCGAAGCCGTGCGCGACCAGTTCACGCGCCGGGAAGATCATCGAGCGCTTGTCGCGGTTGGCGACCGAGATGAAGGCGCGGCCCTTGGTGGGCAGCGGGCCGTAGGCGGCGGCCTGCGACTTGGCGTACGCCGTGCCGAAGACCGAGTCGATGCCCATGACCTCGCCGGTGGAGCGCATCTCGGGGCCGAGGATGGTGTCCACGCCGCGGCCGGAGGTGTCGCGGAAGCGCGTCCAGGGCAGCACGGCCTCCTTGACGGAGATCGGCGCGTCCAGCGGCAGCTCGCCGCCGTCGCCCCGGGCGGGGAGCAGGCCCTCGGCGCGCAGTTCCGCGACGGTCGCGCCCAGCGAGATACGGGCGGCGGCCTTGGCCAGCGGCACGGCGGTCGCCTTCGAGGTGAAGGGGACCGTACGGGACGCGCGCGGGTTGGCCTCCAGGACGTAGAGGATGTCGCCCGCCATGGCGAACTGGATGTTGATCAGGCCGCGGACGCCGACGCCCTTGGCGATCGCCTCGGTCGAGGCGCGCAGGCGCTTGATGTCGAAGCCGCCGAGCGTGATCGGGGGCAGGGCGCACGCCGAGTCGCCGGAGTGGATGCCGGCCTCCTCGATGTGCTCCATGACGCCGCCGAGGTAGAGCTCCTCACCGTCGTAGAGGGCGTCCACGTCGATCTCGATCGCGTCGTCCAGAAAGCGGTCGACCAGGACCGGCCGCGAGGGGCTGATCTCGGTGGACTCGGCGATGTAGGACTCCAGCCGGGTCTCGTCGTAGACGATCTCCATGCCGCGTCCGCCCAGGACGTACGACGGGCGGACGAGGACCGGGTAGCCGATCTCGTCGGCGATGGCCTTGGCCTCGGTGAAGGTGGTGGCCGTGCCGTGCTTGGGGGCCGGCAGACCGGCCTCCTTGAGGACCCGGCCGAAGGCGCCGCGGTCCTCGGCGGCGTGGATGGCCTCCGGGGGTGTGCCGACGATCGGCACACCGTTGTCCTTCAGCGCCTGCGCCAGGCCCAGCGGGGTCTGGCCGCCGAGCTGCACGACCACGCCCGCGACCGGGCCGGCCTGCTGCTCGGCGTGCACGATCTCCAGCACGTCCTCCAGCGTGAGCGGCTCGAAGTACAGCCGGTCGGAGGTGTCGTAGTCCGTGGAGACGGTCTCGGGGTTGCAGTTGACCATCACGGTCTCGAACCCGGCGTCGCTCAGCGCGAACGAGGCGTGCACGCAGGAGTAGTCGAACTCGATGCCCTGGCCGATGCGGTTGGGGCCGGAGCCCAGGATGATCACCGCGGGCTTCTCGCGCGGCGCGACCTCGGTCTCCTCGTCGTAGGACGAGTAGAAGTACGGCGTCCGCGCGGCGAACTCGGCGGCGCAGGTGTCGACCGTCTTGTAGACCGGGCGCACGCCGAGCGCGTGCCGGACCTCGCGGACGACGTCCTCGCGCAGGCCGCGGATCTCGCCGATCTGCTGGTCGGAGAAACCGTGCCGCTTGGCCTCGGCGAGCAGCTCCGAGGTCAGCTCGGGCGACTCCGCCAGCTCGTCGGCGATCTCCTTGATGAGGAAGAGCTGGTCGACGAACCAGGGGTCGATCTTCGTGTGGTCGAAGACCTCCTCAGGCGTCGCGCCGGCGCGGATGGCGCCCATGACGGCGTTGATCCGGCCGTCGGTCGGGCGCACCGCCTCGCGCAGCAGTTCCGTCTTGTCGCCGGGCTCGCCGACGAAGGTGAACTGGCTGCCCTTCTTCTCCAGCGAGCGCAGCGCCTTCTGGAACGCCTCGGTGAAGTTGCGGCCGATGGCCATGGCCTCACCGACGGACTTCATGGTGGTCGTCAGGGTCGAGTCGGCCTGCGGGAACTTCTCGAAGGCGAAGCGGGGGGCCTTGACGACGACGTAGTCCAGGGTCGGCTCGAAGGACGCCGGGGTCTCCTGGGTGATGTCGTTGGGGATCTCATCGAGGGTGTAGCCGACGGCGAGCTTGGCGGCGATCTTCGCGATCGGGAAGCCGGTCGCCTTGGAGGCCAGCGCGGACGAACGCGACACACGCGGGTTCATCTCGATGACGATCACACGGCCGTCGGCCGGGTTGACGGCGAACTGGATGTTGCAGCCACCGGTGTCGACGCCGACCTCGCGGATGACGGCGATGGCGATGTCGCGCAGGATCTGGTACTCGCGGTCGGTGAGCGTCATCGCGGGCGCGACCGTGATCGAGTCGCCGGTGTGCACGCCCATCGGGTCGAAGTTCTCGATGGAGCAGACGACCACGACGTTGTCGTGTCTGTCGCGCATCAGCTCCAGCTCGTACTCCTTCCAGCCGAGGATGGACTCCTCCAGGAGCACCTCGGTGGTCGGGGAGAGCGTCAGACCCTGGCCCGCGATGCGGCGCAGCTCCTCCTCGTCGTGCGCGAAGCCGGAGCCGGCTCCGCCCATGGTGAAGGACGGGCGGACCACGACCGGGTAGCCGCCGAGTTCCTCGACGCCGCCGAGCACGTCGTCCATGGTGTGGCAGATCACCGAGCGGGCGGACTCGCCGTGCCCGGTCTTGCGCCGGACCTCTTCGACGACGTCCTTGAACTGTTCGCGGTCCTCGCCCTTGTGGATCGCCACCACGTTGGCGCCGATCAGCTCGACGCCGTACTTCTCCAGCACGCCGTTCTCGTGCAGCGAGATCGCCGTGTTGAGCGCCGTCTGGCCGCCCAGCGTGGGCAGCAGCGCGTCGGGCCGCTCCTTGGCGATGATCTTCTCGACGAACTCCGGGGTGATCGGCTCGACGTAGGTGGCGTCGGCGATCTCCGGGTCGGTCATGATCGTCGCGGGGTTGGAGTTCACGAGGACGACCCGCAGGCCCTCGGAGCGCAGGACGCGGCACGCCTGGGTGCCGGAGTAGTCGAACTCGGCGGCCTGGCCGATGACGATCGGGCCGGAGCCGATGACCAGGACGGACTGGATATCGGTGCGCTTAGGCACGCTGGCCCTCCATGAGCTTCACGAAGCGGTCGAACAGATAGGCGGCGTCGTGCGGGCCCGCCGCCGCTTCGGGGTGGTACTGGACGCTGAAGGCCGGCTTGTCGAGGAGTCGGAGGCCCTCCACCACGTCGTCGTTGAGGCAGACGTGGGAGACCTCGGCGCGGCCGAAGGGGGTGTCGGAGACCTGGTCGAGCGGGGCGTCGACGGCGAATCCGTGGTTGTGCGCGGTGACCTCGACCTTCCCGGTCGTACGGTCCTGCACCGGCTGGTTGATGCCGCGGTGGCCGTACTTCAGCTTGTAGGTGCCGAAGCCGAGGGCGCGGCCCAGGATCTGGTTGCCGAAGCAGATGCCGAACAGCGGTGTGCCGCGCTCCAGGACGGACCGCATCACGGAGACCGGGTGGTCGGCGGTTGCCGGGTCGCCCGGACCGTTGGAGAAGAACACGCCGTCCGGATTGACGGCGTAGACGTCCTCGACGCTCGCGGTGGCGGGCAGCACGTGCACCTCGATGCCGCGCTCGGCCATCCGGTGCGGCGTCATGCCCTTGATGCCGAGGTCGACGGCGGCGACGGTGAACTTCTTCTCGCCGATCGCGGGGACGACGTAGGGCTCGGTGGTCGCGACCTCGGCGGCGAGGTCCGCGCCCTGCATCTCGGGGGCCTGGCGCACCTCGGCGAGCATCGTGCCCTCGTCGGGCAGGGCGTTGCCGGAGAAGATGCCGACGCGCATGGCGCCGCGCTCCCGCAGGTGGCGGGTGAGCGCGCGGGTGTCGATGCCGGAGATGCCGACGACGCCCTGGCTGCGCAGCTCCTCGTCCAGCGAACGGCGGGAACGCCAGTTGGAGGGCACGCGCGCGGGGTCACGGACGACATAGCCGGCGACCCAGATGCGCCGCGACTCGGGGTCCTCGTCGTTGACGCCCGTGTTGCCGACGTGCGGGGCGGTCATCACGACGACCTGGCGGTGGTAGGACGGGTCGGTGAGGGTCTCCTGGTAGCCGGTCATGCCGGTGGAGAAGACGGCCTCGCCGAAGGTCTCCCCCACAGCCCCGTAGGCGCGGCCGCGGAAGACGCGGCCGTCCTCCAGGACGAGTACGGCGGGGACCTTCGTGGTTCCCCTTGTGGAGGTCGTCATCGTTCGGCGCCTTCCGTGGTGCTGGTGTTGATCATGGAATTGATTGCGTCGACCCACTCGTTGTGCTCGGCCGCGTGGTCGGAGCGGAACCCGGAGTCGATCAACCGCTCGCCGTGCGCCCAGGTCACGACGAGCAGTCCGCCCTCGGTGAGGACCTTGCCCGCGATGCCCTTGTCGAGCCGCGCCTCGCGCAGCGCCGCCGTCGGGACGAAGAAGTCGCCCGCCCCGGGGCGTACGACGTCCAGGCCCGCGTCCGTCAGCGTGAGCTCGACCCTGCTGCGGGTGCCCAGGCCGTGCGCGACGATGCGGTCCAGCCACTGACCGGCGGTGGTGGAGCCGTGGTAGCGACCGGTCAAGGTCAGTCTCGCCGTGCCGGGCTCCTCCGGCGCGGTGGGCAGCTCCGGCAGGTCGCCCTGGAGCGTGCCCCGCCACTTCCAGCCCTCGCGCATCAGCCAGTAGACGAGCGCGACGAACAGGGCGAGGCCGACGACCCAGCCGATACGGGCGGCCCAGTCGGTCACTTCCGCCGATTCCTTACCGGCGGCGAGCAGGATTACAGGTGTCACGTGAGCTTCCCGTCGACGAGCGTGGCCTTGCCCCGGAGCCAGGTGTGCGTGACACGGCCCGGCAGCTCGCGGCCCTCGTACGGGGTGTTGCGGCTGCGCGAGGCGAAGCCCGCGGGGTCCACGGACCCACGGTATGCCGTGTCGACGAGGGTGAGGTTGGCGGGCTCACCTGCCGAGACGGGCCGTCCATGCCCCGTGGCCCGCCCGATCCGGGCCGGCGCGAAGGACATCCGGTCCGCGACGTCCGCCCAGCCGAGCAGCCCGGTGTCGACCATCGTCTCCTGGACCACCGACAACGCGGTCTCCAGGCCGACCATCCCCATCGCGGCGGCGGCCCACTCGCAGTCCTTGTCCTCGTGCGGGTGCGGGGCGTGGTCGGTGGCGACGATGTCGATCGTGCCGTCGGCGAGCGCCTCGCGCAGCGTCAGCACGTCCCGCTCGGTGCGCAGCGGCGGGTTGACCTTGAAGACCGGGTTGTAGGTGCGCACCAGCTCGTCGGTGAGGAGGAGGTGGTGCGGGGTGACCTCGGCGGTGACGCGGATGCCGCGGGACTTGGCCCAGCGCACGATCTCCACCGACCCGGCGGTCGAGAGGTGGCAGATGTGCACGCGGGAGCCGACGTGCTCGGCGAGCAGGACGTCCCGGGCGATGATCGACTCCTCGGCCACCGCGGGCCAGCCGCCGAGCCCCAGCTCGGCGGAGACGACGCCCTCGTTCATCTGGGCGCCCTCGGTCAGCCGCGGCTCCTGCGCGTGCTGGGCGACGACACCGTCGAAGGCCTTCACGTACTCCAGCGCCCGGCGCATCATCACGGCGTCGTCGACGCACTTGCCGTCGTCGGAGAAGACGGTGACGCCGGCCGCCGACTCGTGCATGGCGCCCAGTTCGGCGAGCTTCCTGCCCTCCAGGCCGACGGTGACGGCGCCGATCGGCTGCACATCGCAGTAGCCGTGTTCCCGGCCCAGTCGCCAGACCTGCTCGACCACGCCGGCGGTGTCCGCCACGGGGAAGGTGTTGGCCATGGCGAACACGGAGGTGTAGCCACCGGAGGCGGCCGCGCGCGTGCCGGTCAGCACGGTCTCGGAGTCCTCACGGCCGGGCTCGCGCAGATGGGTGTGCAGGTCGACCAGGCCCGGCAGGAGCACCTTGCCGCCGGCCTCGACGACCTCGGCGCCCTCGGCCGCGAGGCCGGTGCCGACCTCGGCGACGATCTCGCCGTCGATCAGCACGTCCTGCGGCTCGCCGCCGAGCACCTTCGCACCACGGATCAGGATCTTGCTCATCTTTCCTACTTCTCCTCGGTACGGGTCGTGGCGGTGGCGGGTTCGTTTCCACCGAGCAGCAGATACAGGACGGCCATCCGGATCGAGACTCCGTTGGCGACCTGCTCGATCGCGGTGCAGCGGTCGGAGTCGGCGACCTCGGCGGTGATCTCCATGCCCCGGACCATCGGACCGGGGTGCATGACGACGGCGTGCTCGGGCATCCTGGCCATCCGGTCGCCGTCCAGGCCGTAGCGCCGCGAGTACTCGCGCTCGGTCGGGAAGAACGCGGCGTTCATGCGCTCGCGCTGTACACGCAGCATCATCACGGCGTCGGACTTGGGCAGCGTGCTGTCGAGGTCGTAGGAGACCTGGCACGGCCAGGTCTCGATGCCGACCGGCAGCAGGGTGGGCGGGGCGACGAGGGTGACCTCGGCGCCGAGGGTGTGGAGCAGGTCGACGTTGGAGCGGGCGACCCGGCTGTGCAGCACGTCGCCGACGAGCGTGACCCGCTTGCCGGCCAGGTCGTGGCCGAGCCCGGCGTCCCGGCCGACCAGGCGGCGGCGCATCGTGAAGGCGTCGAGCAGCGCCTGGGTCGGGTGCTGGTGGGTCCCGTCGCCGGCGTTGATGACCGCCGCGTCGATCCAGCCCGAGTTGGCGAGCCGGTACGGGGCGCCGGAGGCACCGTGCCGGATGACGACCGCGTCGACGCCCATGGCCTCCAGGGTCTGGGCGGTGTCCTTCAGGGACTCGCCCTTGGAGACCGAGGACCCCTTGGCGGTGAAGTTGATGACATCGGCCGACAGCCGCTTCTCGGCGGCCTCGAAGGAGATCCGGGTACGGGTGGAGTCCTCGAAGAAGAGGTTCACCACGGTGCGGCCGCGCAGGGTCGGCAGCTTCTTGATCGGCCGGTCGGCCACCCGGGACATCTCCTCGGCGGTGTCGAGGATCAGGACGGCGTCGTCGCGGGTGAGGTCGGCGGCCGAGATGAGATGGCGCTGCATCTTTCAGGCTCCGTAAGGCAGTTCATTCGGGAGAATTCAGGCAACCAGGCGCACGCCGGGGCGTGCGGCGCCGGCGCACGGCAGCCGCCGTACGCCGTCCGTTGCTACTGGGCGGTCTGCTTCACACCGAGCAGCACGGTGTCGCGACCGTCCTCCTCGGCGAGCTGGACCTTGACCGTCTCCCGCAACGACGTGGGGAGGTTCTTGCCGACGTAGTCGGCACGGATGGGCAGTTCGCGATGGCCCCGGTCGACCAGGACCGCGAGCTGCACCGCGCGGGGGCGCCCGATGTCGTTCAAGGCGTCGAGGGCGGCGCGGATGGTGCGGCCGGAGAAGAGGACGTCGTCGACGAGGACGACCAGCTTGCCGTCGATGCCGTCACCGGGGATGTCGGTGCGTGCCAGCGCGCGCGGGGGGTGCATGCGCAGGTCGTCGCGGTACATCGTGATGTCCAGCGAACCGCACGGGACTTTGCGCTCGGTGATCTCTTCCAGCTTGACCGCGAGCCGCTGGGCGAGGAAGACGCCCCGGGTCGGAATACCGAGCAGCACCACGTCGTCGGCGCCCTTGGCGCGCTCGACGATCTCGTGGGCGATGCGGGTCAGCACCCGCGCGATGTCGGGGCCTTCGAGCACGGGCCGCGCATCGGACTCTTGCGTGTCCATACGAAACGGACCTCCTTCTCCGCCTCACGGGACGGACCTTAAAGGACGTCGGGATTTGCGCCATCCACCGTAGCAGGCCGCGGCGACACCCCTGATCACCCCCCACGGGGTCACCGGATCACCCGTTCGGCCCAATCCGCGAGCGATACCACGGAAGAGTCGGTGCGGACCATTCGGCTTGACGCAGAAGAGTAACGCTGCGTAACCTCACAGTGAGTTACCAGCCGCGCGGCGGGGAATCACACCAGTCGCGTCGACACAGTGTCCGGGGAGCCATATGTCCAGCGAATACGCCAAACAGCTCGGGGCCAAGCTCCGGGCCATCCGCACCCAGCAGGGCCTTTCCCTCCACGGTGTCGAGGAGAAGTCACAGGGACGCTGGAAGGCGGTAGTGGTCGGGTCCTACGAGCGCGGCGACCGCGCCGTGACCGTGCAGCGCCTTGCCGAGCTGGCGGACTTCTACGGCGTCCCGGTCCAGGAGCTCCTTCCCGGTACGACCCCCGGTGGCGCCGCCGAGCCGCCGCCGAAGCTGGTCCTCGACCTGGAGCGGCTGGCCACGGTGCCGGCCGAGAAGGCGGGCCCCCTGCAGCGCTACGCGGCCACGATCCAGTCGCAGCGCGGCGACTACAACGGCAAGGTGCTCTCGATCCGCCAGGACGACCTGCGCACCCTCGCCGTCATCTACGACCAGTCGCCCTCGGTCCTCACCGAGCAGCTGATCAGCTGGGGTGTGCTGGACGCGGACGCGCGTCGCGCGGTGGCGTCGCACGACGAGGCCTGAGCCGTCTGCCGCCTGAGCAGAAACGTGCCGCCGGGGTGGCCGGAACTTCACGGTTCCGGCCACCCCGGCGGCTTTCTGAGCGCCTGGTGGGCGCCGGACGTCGCTGTGGAGCCCGGCTGACGGGAGAACGCCGGAGGGCCGCAGTCCGCGCTGCGGTCCTCCGGCGTTCCGGGGAGTGCTCAGTCCTCGGCGGTGCGCCGCAGCGAGGGCTTGAGGTCCTTCAGCCGGCCGAGCAGTCCGTTGACGAACGACGGCGACTCGTCCGTCGAGAACTCCTTCGCCAGCTGCACCATCTCGTCCAGCACGACCGCGTCCGGGGTCTCGTCGACCCAGATCAGCTCGTACGCGCCGAGCCGCAGGATGTTGCGGTCCACCACCGGCATCCGGTCCAGCGTCCAGCCGACCGAGTACTGGGCGATCAGCTCGTCGATCCGCGTCGCGTACTGCGCGTACCCCTCGACCAACTGCATCGTGAACTCGCTCACCGGCGGCTGCCGGGTGTCGGTCCGCGAGTGCCGGATCCAGTCGGCGAGGACCGTCAGGACGTCGGCACCGCGCTGGTCGCCCTCGAAGAGGATCTGAAAGGCGCGCTTGCGGGCCGTGTTGCGGGCAGCCACGGTTAGCTGTTCACCCGGCCGAGGTAGTCGCTGGTGCGGGTGTCGACCTTGATCTTCTCACCGGTGGTGATGAAGAGCGGGACCTGGATCTGGTGACCGGTCTCCAGGGTGGCGGGCTTGGTGCCACCGGTGGAACGGTCGCCCTGGACGCCCGGCTCGGTCTCCTGGATGACGAGCTCGACGGCGGCCGGCAGCTCGACGAAGAGCACCTCGCCCTCGTGCTGCGCGACCGTGGCGGTGAAGCCCTCGATCAGGAAGTTGGCGGAGTCACCGACGGCCTTGCGGTCGATCATCAGCTGGTCGTACGTCTGCATGTCCATGAAGACGAAGTACTCGCCGTCCATGTACGAGAACTGCATGTCACGCTTGTCGACAGTGGCCGTCTCGACCTTGACGCCGGCGTTGAACGTCTTGTCGACGACCTTGCCGGAGAGCACGTTCTTCAGCTTGGTGCGCACGAAGGCCGGGCCCTTGCCGGGCTTGACGTGCTGGAACTCGACGACGGACCAGAGCTGGCCGCCTTCGAGCTTGAGCACCAGGCCGTTCTTGAGGTCGTTCGTGGAAGCCACGGTTGCTTCAATCTCCTGGACGTACGTGGACGACCCGGGGGCCGGCGCGACAGCTCTGAGGCTAGAGCGCCAGCAGCTCCTTGGTCGTGATGGTGAGTAGCTCGGGTCCGCCGTCCGCCTCGGGGCGTACGACGAGCGTGTCATCGATCCGGACACCACCCCGGCCCGGGAGGTGGACCCCCGGTTCGACGGTGACCGGCACGCAAGCGTCCAGTTTACCCATGGCCGTGGGCGCCAATTGAGGGTCCTCGTCGATTTCGAGCCCCACACCGTGACCGATGAGCCCCGGGAGGCCCTGCCCGTACCCGGCGCAGTCGAGCACCTGGCGTGCCGCGCGGTCCACCTCACGGTATGCCGAGCCGGGGGCGAGCATCTCCCGGCCGGCCCGCTGAGCGGCGAAGACCAGGTCGTACAGCTCGATCTGCCAGTCCGCCGGAGAGGTGCCGATGACGAAGGTGCGGCCGATCTCGCAACGGTAGCCGCGGTAGGTCGCGCCGAGGCAGACGGAGAGGAAATCACCCTCCTCGACGCGGCGGTCCGTCGGGCGGTGACCGCGTCTGCCCGAGTTGGCGCCGGTCGCGACGGAGGTGGGGAAGGCGGGGCCGTCGGCGCCGTGGTCGACGAGGCGGCGTTCGAGTTCCAGGGCGAGATGGCGCTCGGTGCGGCCCACCAGGATGGACTCCAGGAGCTCACCGAGGGCCTGGTCGGCGATCTCGGCGCCGATGCGGAGGCAGGAGATCTCTTCCTCGTCCTTGACCACCCGGAGCTGCTCGACGGCGTTGCCGAGATCGGCGAGGCGAAGGGCGGGGGCGGTCGAGCCGATCGCCCGGTGGCGGGCGACGGTGAGGTCGTGTTCCTCGACGGCTAGGGAGTCGGAGCCCTGGTCGGTGGCGAGGTCGGCGGCGGCGACGGCGGAGTCGCCAGGGGCGGGGAGCGTGTGCAGGCGCAGGGTCTCGTCCAGGCGGCCCTCGGTGGGGCGGGCTTCCGGGGGTGCGGGGCTGACCAGCAGGTCCTCGTGCTTGCCCAGCAGCAGTACGGCACCGTGGGGGGCCGCGCCCGCGAGGTAGCGCACGTTGGCGGGCCGGGAGATCAGCGCCGCCGCGCTGCCGGCCGCGTTGCAGCGCTCCCGTAGCCGGGTTCGGCGGGTCGCGTACACCTCTGACATGTGCCGAGCGTAAGAGCTTCGGGGCGAGGGCGCCGCTCGGGGAGGCCGAGTGGGCGGTCGCGTGCGCGGCGCCCGGGGATGTGGGGGGATCTGATCGGGGCGGCTTGCGGTGGGCGGGGGTTCTCTCGGGGCGGCTTGGGTGGGCGGGGCGTCTGCGGTGGCTACCGCCCGGTGGGGGCTGGTCGCGCGGTTCCCCGCGCCCCTTCTGGGCGGAGCCGTTGCGGCGTCGGCAGGCGCGGGGCGTCGGGGCTCTCACCTCCCGGTGCTTCTCGGGTCACCAGCTCGGGGGGCTCGCTATGGAGCGGGTGAGGACCTCGTCCAGGACTCGGGCAGTGCCGGGGACGTCCAGTTGCGAGTTGTCGATGATGGGCAGGCCCGAGCCATACCAGCCGGCCATACGGCCATGGATGCGGGCCACCTCCTCGTCGCCGAGGCGGCGGTTGCCCGAGCGTTCCGCGTTGCGTTCCAGGACGATGTCCAGGCCGGGAAGCAGGACGACGGGCAGCAGGCCGGGGCCGACGTGACGCTTCCAGCCGCCCAGACCCACCACGGGGCGGTCGGGGAAGACCGCGTCGTCGAGGATGCAGGAGATGCCGTTGGCGAGGAAGTTGCGCGCGGCGAAGCCGCAGGTGCGGCGGGCCAGGCGGTACTGCGCCTCGGAGTGGTCGTTCCAGCCGGACTGGGGATCGGCGAAGCCCGAGCGGACCCATTCGCGTACGTCGTCGAGACTGATGTGGGCCGTGGGCACCCGGCGGTGGTCCGCCCAGTACTTGGCCACGCTGGTCTTGCCCGCGCCCGCCGGGCCGATGAGCAGCACGGCGAGGGGGGTGACCCCCGGGTCGGCGACGGTGGTGGCCGCGACGGAAGGCATCGTCACCGGGCCGCCGGGCGGCAGCCGGACGTGGCCCGTGGTGTCCGGGGCCGGCGGTGCCGTCGGGGGGTGGTGCGGAGCCGAGGGCGGGGGGCCCGAGTAACCGGGGGGCGGCGGCACGGGGGCGGGCCCCGGCGGGACGGCGGGCACGTACCCCTGGTGGTGCGGACCCGGACCCGGGTGTTGTGCGTTCGGCGACCAGCCGCCGGCCGGTCCCTGCCCCGGCTGGTGGGGCGGCGGCAGCGGAGACCCCACTGCGTGCTGCATCCGGTGCCACTCCGTCTCGTCCAGGCAATTGGCGCTCGCTACCGAACGGTACCGTCCCCCGCCGTTCTTTGGTGAACGGCGGGGGACGGCCCGAAGTGCCCGGCGGAGCAAGGGGAATCGGGCGGAAGGGGCCCCGCGGGACGTACCGGGCTGCTCGCCGGATCTACTGGCCGACCTCGCCGTACGCCGCGAGCAGCATCGCCGGGTCGGGTCCTTCCAGGACCGTCGGCTTGGCCAGGCCGTCCAGGACGATGAAGCGCAGCATGTCGCCGCGGGACTTCTTGTCGACCTTCATCGTCTGGAGCAGCTTGGGCCACTGGTCGTAGCGGTAGTGCAGCGGCAGCCCGACGGCCTCCAGGATCGCGCGGTGCCGGTCGGCCGTGGCGTCGTCCAGCCGGCCCGCGAGCCGGCCCAGTTCGGCGGCGAAGTGCATGCCCACGGATACCGCGGCGCCGTGCCGCCACTGGTAGCGCTCGTTCTTCTCGATGGCGTGGCCGAGGGTGTGGCCGTAGTTGAGGATCTCGCGCAGTCCCGACTCCCTCAGGTCGGAGGAGACGACCTCGGCCTTGACGCGGATCGAGCGCTCCACGAGCTCGGCCGTGTGCGGTCCGGCGGGCGTGCGCGCCGCCTCCGGGTCGGACTCGATGAGCTCCAGGATCGCCGGGTCGGCGATGAAGCCCGCCTTGATGACCTCGGCGAGTCCGGAGACGTAGTCGTTGACCGGGAGGGAGTCCAGCGCGGCGAGGTCGCACAGGACGCCGGCGGGCGGGTGGAAGGCGCCCACCAGGTTCTTGCCCTCGGCCGTGTTGATGCCGGTCTTGCCGCCGACGGCCGCGTCGACCATGGCGAGGACCGTGGTGGGGATCGCGATCCAGCGGACCCCGCGCAGCCAGGTCGCGGCCACGAAGCCGGCGAGGTCGGTGGTCGCGCCGCCGCCGACGCCCACGACGACGTCGGTGCGGGTGAAGCCGGACTGGCCGAGCGCCTTCCAGCAGTACGCGGCGACCTCGGCCGTCTTGGCCTCCTCCGCGTTCGGCACCTGGATGGCGACCGCCTCGAAGCCCTGCTCGGCCAGGTCGGCGCGCAGCGCCTCGCCGGTCTCGGCGAGGGCCTCGGGGTGGATGACGGCGACCCGCTTGACCCGCTCACCGATCAGACCGCCGAGTTCTTCGAGCAGTTGACGGCCCACCAGGACCTCGTACGGCTCACTGCCCGCGGTGCCGCCGACCTGGATCCGCGTCACTGACTCGCTCATGCTTCCTTCAACTCCAGGGCGTTCAGCACCTCTTGGGTGACCTCTTCGGGCGTACGGTGGTCCGTGGCCACGACCGACCGCGCCACCTCCTCGTACAGATGCCGTCGGGCCTCCATCAGCTCCCGCCACTGCTTGCGCGGGTTGATGGCCAGCAGCGGCCGGGCCGCGTTCAGGCCGGTCCGCCGGACCGCCTCCTCGACGTCCATGGACAGATAGACGACCTGGTGCCCGGCGAGCAGCTCGCGCGAGCCGACGTCGAGCACGGCGCCGCCGCCCAGCGCCAGCACCCCGGTGTGCTCGGCCAGCGCCGTGCGCACCGCCCGCTTCTCCAGCGCGCGGAAGGCGGCCTCGCCGTCCTCGACGAAGATGTCGGCGACGGTGCGGCCCTGTTCGGCGACGACGTCCTCGTCGGTGTCCCGGAAGCCGACACCGAGCCGCTCGGCGAGCAGCCGGCCCACGGTGGACTTGCCGACACCCATGGGGCCGACGAGCACGGCCAGCGGCCCGCTCACCGGATCACCAGGTGGTCGAGGTAGGAGCGCACGTTGCGGGCGGTCTCGGTCACGCTGTCGCCGCCGAACTTCTCCGCGACCGCGTCCGCAAGGACCAGCGCGACCATCGCCTCGGCGACGATGCCGGCGGCCGGGACCGCGCACACGTCCGAGCGCTGGTGGTGGGCCTGGGCGGCCTCGCCGGTGACCACGTCGACCGTCCGCAGAGCCCGCGGCACGGTCGCGATCGGCTTCATGGCCGCGCGCACCCGCAGCAGCTCACCGGTGGTCAGGCCGCCCTCGGTGCCGCCGGAGCGGCCGGTGGCGCGCCGGATGCCGTCGTCCGAGGTGACGATCTCGTCGTGCGCCTGCGAGCCCGGCACCCGGGCCAGCTCGAAGCCGTCGCCGACCTCGACGCCCTTGATCGCCTGGATACCCATCAGCGCGGCGGCCAGCCGGGCGTCCAGGCGGCGGTCCCAGTGCACATGCGAGCCGAGGCCCACCGGCACGCCGTACGCGAGCACCTCGACGACTCCGCCGAGCGTGTCGCCGTCCTTGTGGGCCTGGTCGATCTCCGCGACCATCGCCTTCGACGCGTCGGCGTCCAGGCAGCGCACCGGGTCGGCGTCCAGCTTCTCCACGTCGGCCGGGGTCGGGTAGACGCCGTAGGGGGCCTTCGCCGCCGCGAGCTCCACGACATGGCTGACGATCTCGATACCGGCGGTCTCCTTGAGGTACGAGCGCGCGACCGCGCCCAGCGCCACGCGGGCCGCGGTCTCCCGTGCCGACGCCCGCTCCAGGATCGGACGGGCCTCGTCGAAGCCGTACTTCTGCATGCCGGCGAGGTCGGCGTGGCCGGGCCGGGGGCGGGTCAGCGGGGCGTTGCGGGCCAGCGCGGCCAGCTCGTCCGCGTCCACGGGGTCGGCCGCCATGACCTTCTCCCACTTGGGCCACTCGGTGTTGCCGACCATGACGGCGACCGGCGAGCCCAGCGTCAGCCCGTGCCGCACACCACCGAGGAAGGTCACCTGGTCCTGCTCGAACTTCATGCGCGCACCGCGTCCATAGCCGAGCCGCCGCCTCGCCAGGTGGTCCGCCACCATCTCCGTGGTGATCGGCACGCCGGCGGGAAGGCCCTCCAGCGTCGCGACGAGTGCGGGACCGTGGGACTCCCCCGCGGTCAGCCAGCGCAACCTGCTCAACGGTGCTCCTCTGTGCTCGCGCCCGGTGGTGACCGGCATACACGTCTGCTCGCGTAGCGCGGTGGCGCAGACCCGGGTGCGCGGCCCTGGCCCGCCACCTTCGATCCTCCCACGACCGGACCGCTGGTCAGGCCGCCGGTCCAGCAGGCGGACGGACGGCACGAGGAGGACGTCGGGACGTGCCCGGGGTTCCGCGCGTCCGACCGCGGCCGGGACCTAGCGCCCGGCGAGCGCGTGCTCGCCGGCCTTGCGCATCGCGTCCAGCGGCGCGGGCGTGCGGCCCGTCACCTGCTCGACCTGGAGCACCGCCTGGTGCACCAGCAGGTCGAGCCCGCTGACGACGGCCCCGCCGTACGCCGACCAGCGCGCCGCCAGCACCGTCGGCCACGGCTCGTACAGGACGTCGAAGAGCGTCATGGGCCGCTCGGGCACGGCGGCGGCGAGGGCGTCGGTCGTGCCGGCGGGCGTGGTGGCGACGACCAGCGGGTGGTGCAGCGCCTCGGCCGCGTCCGCCCAGTCGGCGACGCGGACGTCGACCTCCAGCCGCTCCCCCCACCGGCGCATCTCGGCGGCGCGGGCCGCGCTGCGGACGTACACGACGACCTCGCCGGTGCAGATCCGGGCCAGCGCGGCGAGCGCCGAGGACGCGGTGGCCCCGGCGCCGAGGATCGCGGCCGTGTCGGTCTGCTCGATGCCGTGCTCGCGCAGGGCCGCGACCATGCCGGGGATGTCGGTGTTGTCGCCGACGCGACGACCGTCGTCCGTGAGGACGACCGTGTTGACCGCCTCGACGGAGGCGGCGGTGTCGCTGATCTCGTCCAGCAGGGGTATCACGGCCCGCTTCAGCGGCATCGTCAGCGACAGCCCGGCCCACTCGGGGCCGAGCGGCGCGACGAAGCCCGGCAGCCCCTCCTCGTCGACCTCGAACCGGTCGTACGTCCAGCCCGTCAGCCCCAGTTCCCGGTACGCCGCCCGGTGCAGCACCGGGGACAGGGAGTGGGCGATGGGGGAACCGAGGACGGCGGCCCTGCGGGCCTCAGTTGCCCGAGCTCTCATTGAACTTTTCCTTGAGCTCCAGGAAGTCGTCGTGCGTCCGGGCGAACTCGGTGTTGTGGCGGCCGTCGGTCGCCACGAAGTACATCCAGCCGTCGTCGGTCGGGTTCAGCGTGGCCTTCAGCGCGTCGGCGCCGGGGTTGCCGATCGGCCCGGGCGGCAGACCCCTCTGGGTGTAGGTGTTGAACGGGTCCTGGTTGCTCTGGATCTCGGCTTCGCTGATGTTGATGTTGCTCTCGCCCTTCAGGTAGTTGAAGGTCGAGTCGAACTGCAGGAGCTGGTTGGTCTCCGTGTTGTCCGGCTTGAGGCGGTTGTAGACTACCTCTGCCATCTTGCGGAAGTCGTCCTCCGTCTTGCCCTCCGCCTGGACGAGGCTGGCGACCGTGATGACATCCAGCGGGTTCTCCAGGTCCAGCGCCTTCGCCTTGGCCGCCAGGTCGTACTGCGCGTACTGCCGGTTGGCCTGGCCGACCATCTCCTTGAGGACCGCCTCGGGCTTCATGCCCTTGGCCGCGGGATAGGTGCCCGGGTAGAGGAAGCCCTCCAGCGGGTCCTTGATCTCGGGGTCGTTGTTCGCCCAACTGGGCAGGCCGAGCTTCTTGTACTGCTTCTCGGCGACGTCCTGGGTGGTGCCGGACTCCAAGCCGAGCTTCTCGTCGATGTCGTTGTAGACGCCCACGTTGCGCCGGCCCGGGGTGACCATCACGTTGTTCTGGCTCTTCGGGTCGAGCATCATCTCGACGGCGCTCGCCGCCGACATCTGCTTCTTCAGCAGATAGGCGCCCGCCTGGATCGCACCGCTGTCGGGGTTCTGCGACTGCGCCGCCACGAAGGCGTCGACGCTCTTGACGACGCCGGCCTCCTTCAGCCGGCGGCCGATCTCCGCGCCGCTCGCGCCCTTGGGGATCTCGACGGTGACCTGCTCGCTCGTGCCCTCGCCCGCGAAGTCCGGGGCCACGCCGAAACGATCCTGGTAGAACTGGTAGCCGAAGTAGGCGACGCCGGCCAGACCGCCGCCGAACACCAGGGCGACGACCAGGCAGGCACATCCGTTGCGGCTCTTCTTGGTCTTGCCCTTGCCGCCCCGCCCGCGCCGCTCGCCGCGTCCGCGCCGGTCCGCGGGCTCGTCGTCCTCGTCGTCGTCCGCCCCCGAGAAGAAGGCGTGCTCGCCCTGGTCGGGTCCGGGGTCCCAGTCGGTCCTGGGCTCGGGCTCGGCGCGCCGGCGGCCGGGGGGCTCCGGCGGCGGATAGGCGTCGGGCGTGCCGTAGAAGTCGGGCTGCTCACCGCCGTAGGGGACGCCCTGCTGGGTGTAGGGGTCGATGGGGTCGGCGGCGTACGGCGGGGGCGCCTGCGTACCGGTGGCCCAGCCGCCGGTGTCGTACTGCTGGTGGGTGCCGTACGACTGCTGCGCCTGCGCGGCGTACTGCTGCTGGTCGTACTGCTGCTGGTAGTGCTGCGCCTGGCCGGGGCCGGGGTGCGCGCCGGTGCCCCATTCGTCGTACTGCGGCTGCTGCGGCGCTTGCGGATAGTGATGCGGCTGGCCGCCGTAGGGGGACGGCTGACCCGCGTGGGCCTGCTGTCCTGCCCATCCGCCGTCCCCGTACAACGGGTCCTCGGGATGCCACGGTTCGGAGCCTTGGCCCCGGCCATACTCAGTCATCGATCCCCTAGAGCCGCTGGGCGGCGGTCACGTGGCTTGGCTTCCGGCTCGGCTCCCCGTTCCGCCTCTTGCCGTGCGGCGGCTGTTCGAACGCTACCGCATCGCGCGGAACGTTACCGTATCGCGATCAGATGACCACTTCGACGCCCTCGCCGGGTGGTTCACCTGACACCCGTTCGGATTCCAGTGCCTGCTGCAGAATGATGACAGCCGCGGCCTGGTCGATCACCGAGCGGCCCTTCTTGGATCTCACCCCGGACGCCCGAAGGCTCTGACCGGCCGTCACGGTGGTCATCCGCTCGTCCACGAGCCGGACCGGGACCGGGGCGATGCCCCTGGCCAGCTCCTGGGCGAAGCCGCGGACTTTGACCGCGGCGGGCCCCTCGCCCCCCTGGAGGGAACGAGGGAGTCCGACGACGACCTCGATCGGCTCGTACTCCTCGACGATCAGCCTGAGCCGCCGGTGCGCCGCGGGGACGTCCCGGCCGGGGACCGTCTCGACAGGCGTGGCGAGGATCCCGCCGGGGTCGCACGAGGCGACCCCGATCCGGGCGTCCCCGACGTCGATCGCGAGGCGACGTCCTACGCGCATCTCCACCAAGTCCTTACTTGGCCGTCTCCGCCACGAGCCGCTCGACGGCGTCGACGGCCTCACCGACGGCGGCCGCGTTCTGGCCACCGCCCTGAGCGACGTCCGGCTTTCCGCCACCGCCGCCGCCGAGGGTCTTGGCGGCCGTGCGGACCAGGTCACCGGCCTTGAGTCCGCGCTCACGGGCGGCCTCGTTGGTGGCGATGACGGTCAGCGGCTTGCCGCCCACCGTGGTGAACAGGGCCACCACGGCGGCCCGGCCGCCCTGGATCCGGCCCCGCACATCGAGGACCAGCTTGCGCAGGTCGTCGGCGGTGGTGCCGTCGGGGACCTGCCCCGTGACGAGCGCCACACCGCGCACGTCCTTGGCGGACTCGGCAAGGCCCGCGGCGGCCTGGAGCACCTTCTCGGCGCGGAACTTCTCGATCTCCTTCTCGGCGTCCTTCAGCTTGCCGAGCATGGCGGAGACCTTCTCCGGAAGCTCCTCCGCGCGGCCCTTGACGAGCTCCTGGAGCTGGGCGACGACCGTGTGCTCGCGGGCGAGGAAGTTGTAGGCGTCCATTCCGACCAGGGCCTCGATGCGACGGACGCCCGAGCCGATGGAGGACTCGCCGAGCAGCTTCACCAGGCCCAGCTGGGCGGTGTTGTGCACATGCGTGCCGCCGCACAGCTCCTTGGAGAAGTCGCCGATGGTCACGACGCGGACGCGCTCGCCGTACTTCTCGCCGAACTCGGCGATGGCGCCCTGCTTCTTGGCCTCGTCGATGCCCATGACCTCGGCGTGCACGTCGAGGTCGCGGGACAGCACCTCGTTGATCTTCTGCTCGACGTCGGTCATCACGGCCGTCGGAACGGCGGACGGCGAGCCGAAGTCGAAGCGGAAGCGTCCGGGCTGGTTCTCGGAGCCGGCCTGGGCGGCCGTCGGGCCGAGGGCGTCGCGCAGGGCCTGGTGGGTGAGGTGGGTGGCCGAGTGGGCGCGGGCGATGGCCTTGCGGCGGCGGTGGTCGATCGAGGCGTGGGCCTTGGCGCCGACTGTCACCTCGCCGACCTGGACGACACCCTTGTGGACGTAGACACCCGGGACCGGCTTCTGGCAGTCGCGGATCTCGATCACGGCACCGTTGTCCACCTTGATGCGGCCGGTGTCGCCGATCTGACCGCCGCCCTCGGCGTAGAACGGGGTGCGGTCGAGGACGATCTCGACCTCGTCGCCCTCGAGGGCGGCCGGCGAGGAGGCGCCGTCGACGAGGATGCCGACGACGGTGGACTCGCCCTCGGTGTCGCCGTAGCCGATGAACTCGGTCTCGCCGGTCCTGTCGGCGATCTCGCGATAGGCGCCGGCGCCGGCGTGACCGGTCTTCTTGGCCTGGGCGTCGGCCTTGGCGCGCTCCCGCTGCTCCTTCATCAGGCGCCGGAAGCCGTCCTCGTCCACGGACAGGCCCTGCTCGGCGGCCATCTCCAGGGTGAGGTCGATCGGGAAGCCCCAGGTGTCGTGGAGCAGGAACGCCTTGTCGCCGGCCAGCACGGTGGAGCCCGTGGCCTTGGTGTCGGAGACGGCCGTGTCGAGGATGTTGGTGCCGGCCTTCAGCGTCTTGAGGAAGGCGTTCTCCTCGGCGAGGGCGACCTTCTCGATGCGCTCCCGGTCGGTGACGAGCTCGGGGTACTGCCGGCCCATCATCTCGATCACGACGTCGATGAGGTCCTTGACGACCAAGCCGGTGGCGCCGAGCAGGCGCATGTTGCGGATGGCGCGGCGCATGATGCGGCGCAGGACGTAGCCGCGGCCCTCGTTGCCGGGGGTGACGCCGTCGCCGATGAGCATCACGGACGTGCGCATGTGGTCGGTCACGACGCGCAGCGAGACGTCCGAACCGTGGGCGTCGCCGTAGGCCACACCGGTCAGCTCGGTGGCCTTCTTGATGACGGCCATCGAGGTGTCGATCTCGTACATGTTCTGCACGCCCTGCAGAATCATGGCGAGTCGCTCCAGGCCGAGGCCCGTGTCGATGTTCTTGCTGGGGAGCTCGCCGAGGATCTCGAAGTTGTCCTTGCCGATGCCCTCGCCGCGCTCGTACTGCATGAAGACGAGGTTCCAGATCTCCACGTACCGCTCGTCGTTGACGGCGGGACCGCCCTCGACGCCGAACTCCGGGCCGCGGTCGTAGTTGATCTCGGAACACGGACCGCAGGGGCCGGGGACGCCCATGGACCAGTAGTTGTCCTTCATGCCGAGGCGCTGGATGCGCTCCTTCGGCACGCCGACGACCTCGTGCCAGATGCGCTCGGCCTCGTCGTCGTCCTTGTAGACGGTGATCCAGAGCTTCTCCGGCTCCAGGCCGTAACCACCCTTGTCCTGGGGGCTGGTGAGCAGCTCCCAGGCGTACTGGATGGCGCGTTCCTTGAAGTAGTCGCCGAAGGAGAAGTTGCCGCACATCTGGAAGAACGTGCCGTGCCGGGTGGTCTTCCCGACCTCTTCGATGTCCGGCGTGCGCACGCACTTCTGCACGCTGGTGGCGCGGTCGAAGGGCGGCTTGACCTCACCCAGGAAGTAGGGCTTGAAGGGCACCATGCCGGCCGGCACGAGGAGCAGAGTCGGGTCGTCCGCGATGAGCGACGCCGAAGGGACGACGGTGTGCCCGCGCTCCTCGAAGAAGCTCAGCCAGCGGCGGCGAATCTCGGCCGACTCCATCAGTGGTCCTCATTCCGGTTGTACGTGTACGTCGTGTGGTCGTCGACGTACGTCTTCGGCTTGTTGCGGTTCTCGATGGCGGCGTGGCGCCGCGCGGGGGGAAGCTCCGGGGCGGCGTCCAGGCCGAGTGCGTCCTGGAGTTCGGCCTCCCGCTGGGACATGTTGGCGCGGACGTCGAGCGCGAAGCCCACCGCGCGGTCCTTCAGGCGGTGGCCCGCCTCGACCGCCTTGTTCGCCGCCGTGGCGGCGAGGCTCTCGGGGGTGAGCTGCTTGAGCTTGCGATTGACCTTGGTGGTGGCCCACACACCGGTGGCGACACCCGTGGTGAACCAGAACGTACGGCGGAACATCGCTGGTCTCAGTCCTTCTTCCGCTTGGCCCACCGCGCCGCCGGGACGGTCCGCCCCACGATCACGGTACGCCCCGACGACTTCGCGGGCACGTCCTCCTTGCGGCCGCCCAGGGCCCGGCGCACGCCGTACCCGAAGGCGGCGACCTTGACCAGCGGGCCGCCGAAGGTGGAGGCGACGGTCGTGGACAGCGCGGACGCGTTCGACGTGACTTCCTGGACGTCCGAGGCGATGGCGTCGACCCGGTCGATCTGGGTCTGTGCCGAGCGCACCGCCGAGGAGGCGTCGGCGAGCAGCGGCACGGCCTGGTCGGTCACGTCCGCCACCAGCTTGGTGGCCGCCCTGAGCGTCTGGGCCAGCCTCGCCAGAGCCACGGCGAGGAAGGAGACCAGGATCGCCCAGAAGACGGCCACCAGGATGCCGGCCACCTCTCCACCGGACACTGCGCACCCGCTCCCTGAACGTGCCTGAACATCGAAAAAGTCGTGCACCGAGCCTATCGCGCCGGGGCTCGCGCTCCGTACCGGATTAGGGGGCGGGCGCGACCGGGTCGCGGGAAGCGATTGTACGGAATGAACACGGTTCAGTACGCTCCGTGTCCCATGCGATCACCTCAGCGCGACGGCGTGCCCACTCCCGGCAATCTCCCCTTGGAGCTGGACGCGTTCGTGGGCCGGTCGGCCGAACTCGCGGGACTGGCCCGGGCGCTGGACGCCTCCCGGCTGGTGACCGTGACGGGGACGGGCGGGGTCGGCAAGTCACGGCTCGCGGCCCGGGTGGCCGCCGGGCGCACGGCGCCGGACGGGGTGTGGCGCGTGGATCTGGAGCCGGTGCACGATCCGGGGTTCGTGGGATACGCGGTCGTCGAGGCGCTCGGGCTGACCGACCAGACCACGCGGCCACCGCACGAGACCCTCCTCGCCCATGTCGCCGACCGCCGGCTCCTGCTGGTCCTCGACGGGTTCGAGCATCTGGTGGACGCGTGCGCCGCACTGGTCACGGAGCTGCTGCGGCGGGCGCCCGGGCTGCGGGTGCTCGCGGTGGGGCGCAGACCGCTGGGGGTGGCGGGCGAGCGGCTGTTCCCGCTGGCGCCGCTCGGCGAGGTGGAGGCGGTCGAACTGTTCGCGAACCGTGCCGCACAGCACGGGGCGGCGTGCGACGACGACCGGGCGGTACACGAGGTGTGCCGGCGTCTGGACGGGATCCCGCTGGCGATCGAGCTGGCGGCGGGACGACTGCGGGCGCTGTCCCCCGGGGAGTTGCTGGACCGGCTCGACGACCGGTTCCGGCTGCTGACCGGCAACGGGCGCCGTACGCCGCACCGGCATCAGACGCTGCGCACGGCGGTCGGCTGGAGCCACGAGCTGTGCACGCCCGGGGAACGACTGCTGTGGGCACGGCTGTCGGTGTTCGCCGGCGCCTTCGACCTGGAGGCCGCCGAGTACGTGTGCAGCGGTGACGGGCTGGCCGCCGCCGACGTCCTGGACGTGCTGACCGAGCTGATCGCGCAGTCCGTGGTGACCCGCGAGGAGACCCCGGCGGGGCTGCGCTACCGGATGCTGGACACGCTCCGGGCGTACGGCGCCCGGTGGCTGACGGCCGCCGGGGACGCGGCCCGGCTGCGGCGGCGGCACCGCGACTGGTACGTGGGCCTGGCGACCTGGTGCGAGCTGGACTGGTTCTCGCCCCGCCAGGGCGAGGTCGCGGCGCGGGTCGACGTGGAGCTGCCGAATCTGCGCTGCGCCCTGGACCACTGCCTGAGCGAACCGGAGGAGGCCCACCTGGGCCAGTACCTCGCGGGCTCGCTGTGGTTCTACTGGGCGGGCTGCGGCCGGCTGTCGGAGGGCCGGCACTGGCTGGAGCGGGGTCTGCAACTGGACTCCGGCAACGAGCACTCCCGGCTGAAGGCCCTGTGGGTGCTCGGCTACGTGGCCGTCCTCCAGGGCGATCCGGTGCCGGCCCTGGCGGCGTTGCAGGAGTGCCGGGAGGAGGCGGAGCGGTCCGGGAACGCCACGGCACTGGCGTACGCGGAGCACCGCGCGGGCTGTCTGGCACTGGTGACGGACGACATGCCGCGCGCGGAGACGCTGCTGCGCTCGGCGCTGGACCGCTACCAGGAGATCGGCGAGCTGAACAGCAACGTCCTGATGGGCCAGGTGGAGCTGGGGATGGCGCGGGCGTTCCAGGGCGATCTGGCGGACGCGGTGAAGCTCTGCGACGACGTGCGCCGGGTGTGCGAGGACCACGGCGAGCGCTGGGCACGCGGCTACGCGCTGTTCGTGCTGGCGTACGCCGCCTGGGCCGAGGGCGACCCGGCGGGTGCCCGCGCCCTGCTCACCGACTGCCTGACCGGCGCCCACGCCTTTCACGATCTGCTCGGCTCGGTGCTGGCGATCGAGCTGCTGGCGCTGGTCACCACGGCGGACGGCGACCCGGCCGACGCCGCGGTGCTCCAGGGGGCGGCGCACGGGATGTGGCGCTCGGTGGGCCTGCCGCTGTTCGGCTCGGCCTACTACAGCACCCCGCACGAGCTGTGCGAGGCGACGGCCCGGCAGCTGCTCGGCGACGAGCGGTACGAGGCCTGTGTGCGGCAGGGCGCGCGGCTCGGCCGGGAGGAGGCGGTGGGTCTCGCGCTCGGCCGGCCGGGGCCGGTGGCGGCGCTGCCGGAGCCGCGCGGGCCGGTGCGGCAGGCGCGGGGTGTCGCGCACATGCGAGAGCCCGCCGCCTCGCCCACCCGGAAGGGCGGGGAGACGGCGGGCTGATGCGCGGGTGGTGCTACGTCCGGGTCAGCGGGCGTAGTACTCGACGACGAGCTGCTCGTCGCAGATCACCGGGATCTCCTTGCGGTTCGGCTCGCGGTCCAGGCGGAAGGCCAGGGCGCGGAGGTTCACCTGGAGGTAGCGCGGGGTCTCGCCGTCGGGGGCGAAGCCGCCCTCGCGGGCGATGGAGAAGAGGGTCTTCTCGCGGCTGCGCTCGCGGACCATCACGACGTCGTCGGGACGGACGCGGAACGAGGGCTTGTCGACCTTCTGGCCGTTGACCTCGATGTGGCCGTGGACGACCATCTGACGGGCCTGGTAGATCGTGCGGGCGATGCCCGAACGCAGGACCAGGGCGTCGAGACGACGCTCCAGCTCGATGATCAGGGCCTCACCGGTCTTGCCCTGAACCTTGGAGGCACGCTCGTAGGCGCGGACGAGCTGACGCTCGGACACGTCGTACTGCGCGCGCAGACGCTGCTTCTCCAGCAGACGGACCTTGTAGTCCGAGTTCTGCTTGCGGCCACGGCCGTGCTCACCCGGCGGGTAGGGGCGGGCCTCGAAGTACTTGACGGCCTTCGGGGTCAGCGCGATACCGAGGGCACGCGACTTCTTGACCTTGGGACGGGACTGGTTCGCCACGTTCTGTGTCTCTTTCCTAGTTTCCGGCTTGTCAGATCTGAGGGAGGTCGCATCCGCAGCCGGGGAAACCCACCAGGTCCACGAGGGACCTGCCGGGCAGCCGCTCCCCTGGTCTGGGCACATACGTGCAGCACACGAACGGCCCACCGACCGGTCCCGTCATGCTGGGATGGTGGTGGGCTGCCCGCGACACCATTCGACGGTGCGCGACGCTCCTGGAGTCAGTCCGCGGGGGACTGGATCTCCGACTGGCTGTCCCGCTCTGACTGCACGGGACTCAGCACTGCGAGGGATTCTACAGGGTGCTCAGGACCGCCTGCGACCGAGGTGTCTCCTCGTCCACTCGACGGCGTCCGCGTACCGCGCCTCGGCGCCGTGCCGGGTCGGTGTGTAGTACTCCCGGTCCTTGAGGACGTCCGGCGCGTACTGCTGCTCGGCGATGCCCTCCGGCAGATCGTGGGGGTACACGTACCCCTGCCCGTGACCGAGTTTGCCGGCGCCCTGGTAGTGGGAGTCCCGCAGATGCGCGGGCACCGTCCCCGCGTGGCCCTTGCGCACGTCGTCCAGGGCGGCGCCGATCGCGGTCGTCGCCGCGTTGGACTTCGGGGCCAGGGCGAGGGCGATGGTGGCGTGGCTGAGGGTGAGGGCGGCCTCGGGGAAGCCGATCATGGCGACGGCTTGTGCGGCGGCCACCGCGATCGGCAGGGCCCCCGGGTCGGCGAGGCCGATGTCCTCGCTGGCGGAGATCATCAGGCGGCGGGCGATGAAGCGCGGGTCCTCACCGGCCTCGATCATCCGGGCCAGGTAGTGCAGCGCGGCGTCGACGTCGGAGCCGCGGATCGACTTGATGAGGGCGCTGGCCACGTCGTAGTGCTGGTCGCCGTCACGGTCGTACTTCACGGCGGCGCGATCGACCGTCTCCTCCAGCGTCGTGAGGCCGATCTCGGCCTCGCCCTTGTCGAGCGCGGCCCCGGCGGCGGCCTCGAGGGCGGTCAGCGCGCGGCGCGCGTCGCCGCTGGCGATCCGCAGGAGGTGCCCCTCGGTGTCCTCGGGGAGGGTGACGGCGCCGGCGAGACCGCGCTCGTCGGCGAGTGCGCGCCGGATCAGATCGCGCACGTCGTCGTCGGTGAGGGGTTCGAGGGTCAGCAGCAGGGAGCGGGAGAGCAGGGGCGAGATGATCGAGAAGTACGGGTTCTCGGTCGTGGCCGCGATCAGGGTGACCCAGCGGTTCTCGACGGCCGGCAGGAGGGAGTCCTGCTGGGCCTTGCTGAAGCGGTGGATCTCGTCCAGGAAGAGGACGGTCTCCTTGCCGAAACCGCCGGTGGCGCGGCGGGCGCCGTCGATGACCGCGCGGACCTCCTTGACGCCGGCGGTGATCGCGGACAGCTCCACGAACCGCTTGTCGGTCGCCTTGGAGACCACGTACGCCAGGGTCGTCTTGCCGGTGCCGGGCGGGCCCCAGAGGATGACCGAGGACGGGCCCGCGGGTCCCCCGTCGCCCGCGCCGACCAGACGGCGCAGGGGCGAGCCGGGCTTCAGCAGATGCTGCTGGCCCACGACCTCGTCGAGGGCGCGGGGGCGCATCCGCACCGCCAGCGGGCTCGCGGTCGGGTCCTTCTCCTGGCGTTCTTCTGCGGCGGCGGTGAACAGGTCGGGCTCCACGCTGAAACCCTAAGTCACGGCACCGACAACGCCGCCGCCCCGGTGGTCAGGCCCAGAGCTGGCTGCCCCAGCGGGTCAGGATCAGCATCACGATGATGCCGATGTGCGTGAGGGGCAGCACCCAGGTGAACTCGGCGAAGAACCGCTTGAGGCCGTCGGGGGCCGGCAGGAAGCCGTTGCGGATGTTGAACGAGGTCACGTACCAGAACATGACGATGGTGGCGACCCAGGCCAGCGAGCACCACAGGCACAGCGCGTTGATGCGGTACAGCGACTGGAACATCAGCCAGGCGCAGAAGACGACGCCGAAGAGCGTGCCCGCGTTGAAGGTGAGCCAGTACCAGCGCGGGAAGCGGGACCCGGCGAGCAGGCTCACGCCGACGCAGATCACGATGCCGTAGGTGACCAGGCCCAGCATGGGGTTGGGGAACCCGAAGACGGTGGCCTGGGCACTCTCCATGACGCTGCCGCAGGAGACGATCGGGTTGAGGCTGCAGCTCGGCGTGAACGTCTCGCCCCGGGCCTTGGCCTCCAGGATCTTGAACTTGTCGAGCGTGATGACCCAGGCCGCGAGCAGGCCCGCCGCGCCCGTGATCACCAGCAGCAGGGCGAAGGCCCGGCTGCCGCCGGCCGTACGCGCCTCGGCGGCCGGGCCGCGCGGCCCGGGCTCGGGCTCGGTGGAGACGTCCTTGACTGTCGTCTTGCTCATCACGCCGATTCCGTCACTTGGGTGGGGGGCCTGCTTCCGGCAGGGGACATTGTGCCGCACGCGCGCGTAAGTCCACCGTTCGCTGCACATAAGGAGTCCCGGCGCACCGGCGGGTTCCGGACACGCGTGCGGGCGCCGGACGCCCTGTGGGGCCTCCGGCGCCCTCGCCGACGTGATCAGCCCAGCCGGGCTTCCAGTTCGGCCACGATCTCGCCCACGCCCACGGCCGTCTGCTCGCCGGACTCCATGTCCTTGAGCTGGACCACGCCCTCCGCGAGGTCGCGCTCACCGGCCACGACCGTGTAGCGGGCGCCGCTGCGGTTGGCGTTCTTCATCGCGCCCTTGAGGCCCTTGGCTCCGTAGGAGAAGTCGGCGGCGACCCCGAGCCTGCGCAACTCGGTGACCTTCGCGAACAGCACGCGCCGCGCCTCCTCGCCGAGGGGCACCGCGAACACGCTGGTGGCGGCGGGGAGTTCGAGCTCGACGCCCTCCGCCTCCAGGGCGAGCACCGTGCGGTCGACGCCGAGGGCCCAGCCGACGGAGGGCAGCGCGGGGCCGCCGATCATCTCGGACAGGCCGTCGTACCGTCCGCCGCCGCCCACGGCGGACTGCGAGCCGAGTCCGTCGTGGACGAACTCGAACGTGGTCCGCGTGTAGTAGTCCAGGCCGCGCACCAGCTTCGGGTCGTCCTCGAAGGCGACGCCCGCCGCGGTGATCAGTTCGCGGACCTCCTCGTGGTACGCCTTGCAGGCGTCGCAGAGGTAGTCGCGCAGCAGGGGGGCGCCGGTGAGCTGCTGCTGCACCGACTCGCGCTTGTCGTCCAGCACCCGCAGCGGGTTGATGTCCGCCCGGCGCAGGGTGTCCTCGTCGAGGTCGAGGCCGCGCAGGAAGTCCTGGAGGGCGGCCCGGTAGACGGGGCGGCACTCCTTGTCGCCCAGGCTGTTGAGCAGGATGCGGAAGTCACTCAGGCCCAGCGAGCGATACGCCTGGTCGGCCAGGATGATCAGTTCGGCGTCGAGGGCGGGGTCCTCCGCGCCGATCGCCTCCGCGCCGACCTGGGAGAAGTGGCGGTAACGGCCCTTCTGGGGGCGCTCGTAGCGGTAGTACGAGCCCGAGTACCAGAGCTTGACCGGCAGGTTGCCCGCCTTGTGCAGGTTCGCCTCCAGCGCGGCGCGCAGCACCGACGCCGTGCCCTCGGGACGCAGGGCGAGGCGGTCGCCGCCCTTGGTCTCGAAGGCGTACATCTCCTTGGTGACGATGTCGGTGGACTCGCCGACGCCGCGTGCGAACAGCTCGACGTTCTCGAAGCCGGGGGTCTCGATGTAGCCGTAGCCGGAGTTGCGCAGCGGGGCGGCGATGGCCTCGCGGACGGCCAGGTACTTGGCGCTGTCCGGCGGGATCAGGTCGTAGGTGCCCTTGGGGGCCTTGAAGGTGCTCACGGAAGGTCTCTCGTCACATTCCTCGTCGGGGAGTCCCGGGGACTCCCTGGCCGGCGGCCACCTGCCGCAGATACGGGTTGGTGGCGCGCTCCTGGCCGATGGTCGTCTGGGGGCCGTGACCGGACAGCACCACGGTCGAGTCGTCGAGCGGCAGGCACACGCGGGCCAGCGAGTCGAGCATCTCGGCCATGTCACCGCCGGGCAGGTCGGTGCGTCCGACGGAGCCGGCGAACAGCAGATCCCCCGAGAAGAACACGGACGGGACGTCCGCGGCCTCGGGCATCCGGAAGGTCACCGACCCCTTGGTATGGCCCGGCGCGTGGGCGACGGAGAACTCCAGTCCCGCCAGTTCCAGCTTCGTGCCGTCCGCCAGCTCCCTGACGTCGTCCGGCTCTCCCACGGTGAGTTCACCCATGAGCGGCATCCCGATCGACCGGCCGAGGCCCTTCTCCGGGTCGCTCATCATGTAGCGGTCCTCGGGGTGGATCCACGCCGGTACGTCGTGCGCCCCGCAGACCGGGACGACCGAGGCCACGTGGTCGATGTGACCGTGGCTGAGGACGACGGCGACGGGCTTGAGCCGATGCTTCTTCAGTGCTTCCTCGACTCCGGGGGCCGCCTGGTGGCCCGGGTCGATGATCACGCACTCCTCACCGGCGGCGGGGGCGACGAGATAACAGTTCGTCCCCCAGGCCCCGGCGGGGAACCCGGCAATGAGCACGATCGTCCTTCGTTGTGTCGGTTCGGGCGGTTTCGCGACGGCTGTGGCCGACCTCAAGAGCCTACCGGCGCTGCCGATTCCTCAGCGAACCCATATACGGTACGGGGCACACGCAGGTGGTCGGCCCGCAGGACGCACACGTACCGGTCGACGTTCTAGACGCATGAGGAGTAGATCCGGTGGTCACCCAGGAACAGCGGCGGCGTCAGCTCGCCCGGGAGAAGTTCTTGCGGCAGCAGCAGCGGCGCACCGACGCCCGGCGCAAGTCGCGCACCCGCAGCGCCGTCGTCGCGTCGGTGCTCGGCGTGGTCCTGATCGGCAGCCTCGCGCTGTACACGACCGGCGTGCTCAAGGACGACGGCAAGACCAACGCGGGCGCGGAGGTCACGGAGAGCGCGCCGCCGTCGCCGTCCAAGGCCCCTGACCCGTGCGACAAGCCGGCCGCCGGCAAGCCCGGGACGCAGACCTGGAAGAAGGAGCCGGAGCTGGCCATCGACAAGTCCGCCGACTACACGATGAAGCTCGCGACGACCTGCGGCGACATCGACGTCGCCCTGAAGACGTCGGCGGCTCCGCACACCGTCAACTCGTTCGAGTTCCTGGCCGGCGAGGGCTACTTCGACCACACCACGTGCCACCGGCTGACGACCAACGGCATCTACGTGCTCCAGTGCGGCGACCCGACGGGCAGTGGCAGCGGCGGTCCCGGGTACACGATTCCGGACGAGAACCTGAAGGACGAAAGCCTCAAGGCCAACGTCTACCCCGCCGGCACCGTCGCGATGGCGAACACCGGCCAGCCGGGCTCCGGCGGCAGCCAGTTCTTCCTCGTCTACCAGGACAGCCAGCTGCCGCCGAGCTACACACCGTTCGGTACCCTCTCCGAGTCCGGTATGGCGGTCCTGAAGAAGATCGCCGCCGCTGGTGAGAACACCGGCGCCGGTGACGGGGCACCCAACGCGACGGTCGTGGTCAACAAGGCAACCGTCACGAAATCCTGACCCTCATCTGCGAAATTTCGGTCGCGCGGGATGCGGACAGGCAACCCGCCGGTCGCCTATGTTGGCCGTGACGAAACTGTGGACGATGCCCGGGGGAGCTGAGGCCCCCCGCAGGCATCATGTGGAGGAGGCGCTGTGAGCAGCGACCCGTGGGGCCGCGTCGACGAGACGGGGACCGTGTACGTGCGTACGGCCGACGGAGAGCAGGTCGTCGGTTCCTGGCAGGCCGGCTCCCCCGAGGAAGCGTTGGCCTACTTCGAGCGCAAGTACGAGGGCCTGGTTGTCGAGATCGGCCTCCTCGAGAAGCGAGTGAAGACCACCGACCTGTCCGCGAAGGACGCGACAGCGGCCGTGGACCATCTGCGCGAGCAGGTCGACGCGCACCACGCCGTCGGTGATCTGGACGCGCTGCGGACCCGGTTGGACAAGCTCGTGCAGAGCGTCGACGCGCGCCGCGAGGAGCGCAAGGTGCAGCGCGCGCGGCAGACCGACGAGGCCCGGCACTCCAAGGAGGCGCTGGTCGCCGAGGCGGAGGAGCTGGCCCGGTCCGACCAGTGGCGGGCGGCCGGTGAGCGGCTGCGGGCCCTGGTGGACACCTGGAAGGGTCTGCCGCGGCTGGACCGCAAGTCGGACGACGAGCTGTGGCACCGCTTCTCGCACGCCAGGTCGGCGTTCTCCAAGCGTCGCAAGGCGCATTTCGCGCAGCTCGACGCGCAGCGCGAGGACGCCCGCAAGACCAAGGAGCGGCTGGTCGCCGAGGCCGAGGGGCTGTCCGGCTCGACGGACTGGGGTCCGACGGCCGCGCGCTACCGCGACCTGATGACGGAGTGGAAGGCGGCGGGCCGCGCCCAGCGCGAGCACGAGGACGACCTCTGGAACCGCTTCCGCGGCGCCCAGGACGTCTTCTTCGCCGCCCGCAGCTCGCTGTTCGCCGAGCGGGACGCGGAGCAGACGGAGAACCTCAAGCTCAAGGAGGAACTCGCCGAGGAGGCCGAGAAGATCCTCCCGGTGACGGACCTGAAGACCGCGCGGGCCGCCTTCCGCTCGGTCAACGAGCGCTGGGAGGCCATCGGCCATGTGCCGCGCGACGCCCGGCCGAAGGTCGAGGGCCGGATGCACGCCGTCGAGCGGGCCATCCAGGAGGCCGAGGAGGCCGAGTGGCGCCGGACGAACCCGGAGGCACGCGCGCGTGCCGCGGGTCTGACCGGCCAGCTCCAGGCCGCCGTCGACAAGCTCCACAAGCAGGTCGAGCAGGCGCGTGCCCAGGGCAACGGCGCCAGGGCCGACAAGCTGGAGCGCGAACTGGAGGGCCGCCAGGCGCTCCTGGACCAGGCCCTGAAGGGTCTGCAGGAGTTCGGGGGCTGACCCACGACACACCCGCACGAGAAGGGGCCCCGTACCGCCAGGTACGGGGCCCCTTCTCGTGGTGCCGTGACCGCGTCTACGCCCGGCTGCGCGCCGACGTCACCCGGTAGACGTCGTAGACGCCCTCGACGCCCCGCACCGCCTTCAGCACATGGCCCAGATGCTTCGGGTCGCCCATCTCGAAGGTGAAGCGCGAGGTGGCGACGCGGTCCCGGGAGGTCTGGACCGCCGCGGAGAGGATGTTGACGTGCTGGTCGGACAGCACGCGTGTGACGTCCGAGAGGAGCCGGGAGCGGTCGAGTGCCTCCACCTGGATGGCGACCAGGAAGACGGAGGACTGGGTGGGCGCCCAGTCCACCTCGAGGATGCGCTCGGGCTCACGGGACAGTGACTCCACGTTGACACAGTCGCTGCGGTGAACCGATACGCCGCTACCGCGCGTGACGAAACCGATGATCGGATCACCGGGAACGGGCGTACAGCAGCGGGCCAGTTTGACCCACACGTCATCGACGCCCCTGACGACCACACCCGGGTCGGCGCTGGACCGGCGCTTGCGGCTGCGGCCGCGGACCGGCGGCACGCTCTCGTCGATCTCCTCGGTGGCCGCCTCCTCGCCGCCGAAGGCCTGGACGAGCTTCTGCACGACGTTCTGCGCGGAGACGTGGCCCTCGCCGATCGCCGCGTACAGCGCGGAGATGTCCGGGTAGCGCATCTCGTGCGCCAGGGTCACCAGGGAGTCGCCGGTGAGGATGCGCTGGATCGGCAGGTTCTGCTTGCGCATCGCGCGGACGATGGCGTCCTTGCCCTGCTCGATCGCCTCGTCGCGGCGCTCCTTGGAGAACCACGCCCGGATCTTGTTGCGGGCGCGCGGCGACTTCACGAAGCCGAGCCAGTCGCGGGACGGGCCCGCGCCCGTGGCCTTGGAGGTGAAGACCTCCACCAGGTCGCCGTTGTCCAGGGTGGACTCCAGCGGTACGAGACGGCCGTTGACCCGCGCCCCTATGGTGCGGTGACCGACCTCGGTGTGCACCGCGTACGCGAAGTCCACCGGGGTGGCACCCGCCGGGAGCGCTATCACGTCGCCCTTGGGGGTGAAGACGAAGACCTCGTTGCGCGACAGGTCGAAGCGCAGGGACTCCAGGAACTCGCCCGGGTCCTCGGTCTCCTTCTGCCAGTCCAGCAGCTGGCGCAGCCACGCCATGTCGTTGAGGTGGTCGTCCTTGCCCTTGCCGGACGACTTCGGCGCGTCGGTGCGTACCTTGGAGGCGCCGGCGACGGCCTCCTGCTTGTACTTCCAGTGCGCGGCGATGCCGTACTCGGCGCGGCGGTGCATGTCGAACGTCCGGATCTGGAGCTCGACCGGCTTGCCGTTGGGACCGATCACCGTCGTGTGCAGCGACTGGTACATGTTGAACTTGGGCATCGCGATGTAGTCCTTGAACCGGCCGGGGACCGGGTTCCATCGCGCGTGCACGGTGCCGAGGGCCGCGTAGCAGTCGCGGACCGTGTCGACGAGGACGCGAATGCCCACCAGGTCGTAGATCTCCGCGAAGTCACGGCCGCGGACGATCATCTTCTGGTAGACGCTGTAGTAGTGCTTCGGGCGGCCGGTGACCGTCGCCTTGATCCGGGCGGAACGCAGGTCCTGCTGGACCTCGTCGGTCACTATGGCCAGGTACTCGTCACGCTTCGGTGCCCGCTCGGCCACCAGCCGTACGATCTCGTCGTACATCTTGGGGTAGAGGATCGCGAAGGCGAGGTCCTCCAGTTCCCACTTGATGGTGTTCATACCGAGGCGATGGGCGAGCGGCGCGTAGATCTCCAGGGTCTCGCGCGCCTTCTTCTCCTGCTTCTCGCGCTTGAGGTACCGCATGGTGCGCATGTTGTGCAGGCGGTCGGCGAGCTTGATGACCAGGACGCGCGGGTCCTTGGCCATGGCGACGACCATCTTGCGCACGGTCTCGGCCTGCGCGGCCTCGCCGAACTTGACCTTGTCCAGCTTGGTGACGCCGTCCACGAGCAGGGCGACCACGTCGCCGAAGTCGCGGCGCAGGTCCTCCAGGCCGTACTCGGTGTCCTCGACGGTGTCGTGCAGCAGGCCCGCCATGAGGGTGGCCGGATCCATGCCGAGCTCGGCGAGGATCGTGGTCACGGCGAGCGGGTGCGTGATGTACGGGTCGCCGCTCTTGCGCTTCTGGCCGCGGTGCCAGCGCTCGGCGACCTGGTAGGCCTTCTCGATCTGGCGCAGCGTCGACGTCTCGATCTTCGGGTCGTTGCTGCGGACTATCCGGAGCAGGGGCTCCAGGACCGGGTTGTACGGGTGGGCGCGCTGGACGCCGAGGCGGGCCAGACGGGCCCTGACGCGGTTGGAGGAGCCGGAGCGGGCCGTCTGGGGCGTCGCGGCGGGCCGGATCGGAGCTGCGGACGCGGGGCGCTCGGCAGCGGCCGACTTGGGGCGAGGCTGCTCGCTGCCCTTCGCGGGGGGCGCCGACGGGGCGTGCTCCACCGACCCGCGAGCGTCGTTCCTCGGGTGCTGCGCGGGCTGGGCCGCGTGCTCCGAGGCGCGCTCGGGCTTGGCGGCGGTCAGGTGCTGGGCCTCGTCTGGCAAGCGGGCTCCTCGTGCGCGATCCGGGTCCCCGGTCAGGCTCCGGAGAACCCATGGTAGCGATCCTCGGCTCCAGGATCTCCTTCAGGCCGATCCGAGGACCGCGTACATGCTCAACGCCGCAGGCGGGCAGCGGATTCCTCCCAGCCGGCCGGCTGGGCTCCCCCCGAGCTCGAGCTGCGCGGACGGGCCAGGGACGAGACGGGCGCCCCGGAACCTTCCGGGGCGCCCGTCAGCGGGTGGAACACACACTCAGATCGCGATCAACGCGTCCAGGGGAACCTCGCCCGGCAGCGATGCGAGCCGCTGCCGGCCGCCGAGGAACGTCAGCTCCATGAGGACCGCGAGACCCACGACCGTGGCGCCGGCCCTCTGGACGAGCTGGACCGACGCCTCGGCCGTGCCGCCCGTGGCGAGGACGTCGTCGATGATCAGGACCCGGTCGTCCTCGCTCAGGTCCTCGGCGTGCACCTCGATGACCGCCGAGCCGTACTCCAGGTCGTACGCCTGGCTCAGCGTCGCTCCGGGGAGCTTGCCCGCCTTGCGCACCGGGATGAAGCCGACGCCGGCGCGCACGGCGACCGGTGCGGCGAGGATGAAGCCGCGGGCCTCCAGACCGACCACCTTGGTGGCGCCGGTGCGCTCCACGACCTCGGTCAGCGCGTCCGTCAGCGCCGTGAACGCCGCCGGGTCCGCCAGCAGCGGGGTGATGTCCTTGAACACCACGCCCGGTTCCGGGTGGTCGGCCACATCACGGATGCGGCTGAGCAGCAGCTCCCTGATGTCGGTCATCGACGCTTCCCCGAGGAGGGCCGGCCGCGCCCACGCGTGCGGGAGACGGGCTGGTTGCGCGGGCCGACCACCGCGTGAGCGGCGTCGTCCGGCTCGTCGTCGAACGGCTCGCCCTCGGCGTCGGCGACCGACGTCTCGTCCTGCTCGCCGCCCTGCGCCCGCTTCGCGAGGACCCGCTTGCGCAGCGCCTTCATCTTCGGCTCGCGCTCCTTGAGGTCGGCGACGAGCGGTGTGGCGATGAAGATCGAGGAGTACGCACCGGCCGCGAGGCCGACGAACAGCGACAGCGAGATGTCGTTGAGCATGCCCGCGCCGAGCACACCGCCGCCGATGAACAACAGGCCCGCCACCGGCAGCAGCGCGACCACCGTGGTGTTGATCGAGCGGACCAGCGTGCTGTTGATCGACCGGTTGGCGACATCGCTGTAGGTCCAGCGGGTCTGCTTGGTGAGGTCCCTCGTCTGTTCCTTGAGGCTGTCGAAGACGACCACCGTGTCGTACAGCGAATAACCGAGGATCGTCAGCAGACCGATCACCGTGCCCGGTGTGACCTCGAAGCCCACGAGGGCGTAGATGCCGACCGTGATGGTGATGTCGTGGATCAGGGCGACGAACGCCGCGACCGCCATCCGCCACTCGAAGGCGATCGCGAGGTAGATCACCACCAGGACCAGGAAGATCCCCAGGCCCTGCCATGCCTTGTTGGCGATCTGCTCACCCCAGCTGGGGCCGACCAGTTCGGCGTTGATCTTGTCGGCGTCGACCTTCATGTCGTCGGCGAGCGCCTGGTTGATCCGGTCCGCCTGGCTGGTGTCGATGCCCGCGACCTGGATGCGCAGGCTGCCGTTGCCGAGCTTCTGGACGATGGCGTCGTGTCCCGACGCCGCCTCCGCGTACTCCTCGGCCTGGCTGACCGAGACGGACGTCTTCGGGGTGGTGAAGACGGCACCGCCCTGGAACTCGATGCCCATGTTCAGGCCCCGCACCGCCAGACCCACGATCGCCGTGATGGTGATCAGGATCGAGATGCCGTACCAGATCTTGCGGTTGCCGACGAAGTCGTAACTGACCTCGCCACGGTGCAGTCGGGCTCCGAGGTCGCCGAGCTTCGACATCTCAGGCCTCCTTCGTTTCGACGGGGCCTGCGGGGTGCGAGGGACGGCGGGTGCGGCGCACGGGCGGCCGCGCGCCGAGACGCTTGGGGTCGAGCCCGGACCACGGGTGACCCTCCGCGAAGAACTTCCGGCGCGCCATGAGCGTCAGCAGGGGCTTGGTGAAGAGGAAGACGACCACGACGTCGAGCACGGTGGTCAGGCCGAGCGTGAACGCGAAGCCCTGCACCTTGCCGACGGTGACGATGAAGAGCACCGCGGCGGCGAGGAACGACACGAAGTCGGAGACCAGGATCGTGCGCCGGGCACGCGGCCAGGCACGCTCGACGGCGGGGCGCAGCGAGCGGCCCTCGCGGATCTCGTCCCGGACCCGTTCGAAGTAGACGATGAACGAGTCCGCCGTGATGCCGATGGCGACGATGGCCCCGCACACGGCCGGCAGGTTCAGCGCGAAGCCGATCGCCGGGCCGAGCAGCGCCATGAGCGTGTACGTGAGGGCCGCGGAGACCAGCAGCGACAGGAGGGCGATGAACGACAGGCCGCGGTAGTAGACCAGCAGGTACAGCACGACCAGGGCGAGGCCGATGGCGCCCGCGATCAGGCCGGCCTCGAGCTGCTCACCACCCAGGGCGGCGGTCACGGTGGTCACGCTGGACTCCTTGAAGGAGAGCGGGAGCGCACCATAGGACAGCACGTTCGCGAGGTTCTGGGACTCCTCCTGCGTGAAGCTGCCGGAGATCTCGGCGTTGCCGCCGGTGATGGCCGTGCGGACGTACGGGTGGGAGACCACCTCGTCGTCGAGGACGATCGCGAACTCGTTCTGCGGGGACGGCTTCGCCGAGAGCTGACCGGTGATGTCGGCGAACTTCTTGGCCCCGGCGGAGCTGAAGTCCATCACCACCTTCCACCCTGCCGCGCTCTGGGTGTCGAAGACGGCCTGGGCCTTGTCGATCTCGGTGCCGTCGACGCCGACCGGGCCGAGCAGGAACTTGTTCCACATGCCCGCGTCCTGGCCACAGGCGACGGTGGCCTCGTCGGACTTGGCGGCCCTGCCGGCCTCGGCGCGCTGCTTCGGGTCCGCGCAGTTCAGCGCCGCGTACTGGGCCTGGAGAGCGCTGCTGACGTCACCCGAGCCGTTCTCCGCGGGAGCGGAGGGGGTGGGGGTGGCGGACGGCGACGCGTCGGCCTTGAGCCCGTTCGTGACGGCTCGGCCCTGCGTGGTGGCCGTGGCCGACGGGGTGCCGGAGGACGTCGCCGTGCCCGACGGGGCGGCGGGGGACTTCGCCTCGTCCTTGCCGTCGCCCGTGGCGGAGGCGCTGGGCGACGGGCTGCCGCTCGGGGCCTCGCCGGGAGGCTGCGCACCGGTGGACGCCTCGCGCTGCAGCAGCGGGCGGAAGTAGAGCTTGGCGGTGGTACCGACCTGTTCCCGGGCCTGCTTGGAATTCGTGCCCTTGGGAATGTTGACGATGATGTTCCGGTCGCCCTGGGTCTGAACCTCGGCCTCCGAGACACCAAGACCGTTGACGCGCCGCTCCATGATCTCGACGGCGGTGTCCATGTTGGTCTTGTTGATCGCGTTGGGCTCGCCTGGTTCGTTGACCGCCGTCAGCGTGATGCTCGTACCACCGGCCAGGTCGATGCCGAGACGCGGAGTGGTGTGTCCGGAGGCGAACATTCCCCCGGTGAGCGCCACGAGGGCGATCAGAATCAGGGCCAACGAGCGCCATGGCTTGCTCTGGGCGCTCGAACTCCGGCCCTTTTTAGGTGCTGCCACCTTCTCGTACTCCCTCTCGGGCCGCCTCACTCCGGGTCAGCGGGCGGGACGGCCATGACATGGTGTCGGGATCCCGTGCGGGTTGCGCCTGTCCCGGGCACCCGGGCCCGGCCCGCGCGCTCCGGGACTGACTACTTCGCGTCGGCCTCGCCGTCGGTCTTCTTCGGCTCGTCGTCCTGCTTCGCCTCGGCGGCGTCGGCGGGCGCGGCGTCCACGTCCTTCTTCCCGAGGTCGACGGACTTCTCGTCGGCGTGGGCGGCGTCGGCGGGCTCGTCGTCCTCGGTGAGGGAGGAGGCGTCGTCCGGGACGGTGTCCGCGTCGTCCTTCAGGTCGTGCTCGATGCCGTGGACGAGGCGGTTGTACTCGTCGTCGGAGAGCACCGCGCCGATGGAGTTCTTGGCGAAGAGGAGGTCGACGCCCGGGCCGGCGTCGAGGAGGACCGTGTCCTCGTTGACCTCCTTGACCGTTGCGTACATGCCCCCGATGGTGCGGACTCCGGAACCGGGCTGCACCTGGTTGCGCATGTCGACCGCGGCCTGCTGCTTCTTCTTGGCCGAGCGGGTCATCAGGATCATGGCCCCGATCAGCACGATGAACGGGAGGAGGGTCACGAGGCTATTCACGGGACGATTTCCTTCGCACGACCGCGCAGGTGGGCGGCCTGTTGGATGGGGGTATGTCAGCCGCCGGGGAAGGCGGCATCGGCGGAGTCTAAGCGAGTCCGCGCGCAGGGAACAACGCTCAGCATCGCACCGGGGTTCCTGCCGGGACGAATGCCCTCGCCGTCACGCCCCGAACAGGTCCTGTTGTCCGGTTCCCACCGTGCCCTGGCGGGGCGGGGTGAGGCCGAGATGCGCCCAGGCCGCGGGTGTGGCGACCCGGCCGCGCGGTGTCCGGGCGAGCAGACCCTCGCGTACGAGGAACGGTTCGGCGACCTCCTCCACGGTCTCACGCTCCTCCCCCACCGCGACAGCGAGCGTCGACAGGCCGACCGGTCCGCCGCCGAACAGCTTCAGCAGCGCTTCGAGCACCGAACGGTCGAGGCGGTCCAGGCCGCGCGGGTCGACCTCGTAGACCCGCAACGCCGCGCACGCGATGTCGCGCGTGATGATTCCGTCGGCCTTGACCTGCGCGTAGTCCCGCACCCGGCGCAGCAGCCGGTTGGCGATCCGGGGCGTGCCGCGGGAGCGGCCGGCGATCTCGGCGGCGCCGTCGGTGTCGATCTCGACGTCCAGCAGGTTCGCGGAGCGGTGGATGACCCGCTCCAGCTCCGCCGGCTCGTAGAACTCCATGTGCGCGGTGAAGCCGAAGCGGTCGCGCAGCGGGGGCGGCAGCAGGCCCGCGCGCGTGGTGGCGCCGACCAGCGTGAACGGGGGCAGCTCCAGAGGGATCGCGGTGGCGCCGGGGCCCTTGCCGACGATGACGTCGACGCGGAAGTCCTCCATCGCCATGTACAGCATCTCCTCGGCGGGCCGGGACATGCGGTGGATCTCGTCGAGGAAGAGGACCTCGCCCTCCTGGAGGGACGAGAGGATCGCCGCGAGGTCGCCGGCGTGCTGGATGGCGGGGCCCGACGTGATGCGGATCGGCGCGCCCATCTCGGCCGCGATGATCATGGAGAGCGTGGTCTTGCCCAGCCCCGGGGCGCCGGACAGCAGCACATGGTCGGCGGTGGCGCCCCGCGCGCGGGCGGCGCGCAGGACGAGGTCGAGCTGCTCCCGGACCTTTTCCTGGCCGATGAACTCGCCCAGGTCCTTGGGGCGCAGCGCGGCCTCGACGGCCTGGTCCTCACGGTCGGCGGCGGGGCCCACCAGCCGCTCGGTGTCGGCGGGGTCGGTCGGGTCGTCCCAGTTCATGTGCGGGGGCCTCGGGTGCGTTCGCGGTCGGATGGGTGGGTCGGAAAGGCGGGCGCGGCTCCTCGGGCGGTCTCATCGGCGCGGCGGGCGGCTCGCGTCCGCCGCCGTCGCGTGCCGTGCGCGGCGCCCCGGGTCATCGGGTTCTGTTGAGCGTCTGCAGGGCCGCCTTCAGCAGCTGGCCCACCTGGGGCGCGCCCTCGGCAGCCTCCGCCCGGGGCGCTACGGCGGCGACCGCCTCGTCGGCGTCCCTGGTCGCGTACCCCAGGCCGATCAGGGCGGCGTGCAGCTGGTCGCGCCAGCCGGTGCTGACGGGCGCGCCGACCGCGGGGGCGCCGATCGGCTCGCCCAGGCGGTCCTTCAGCTCCAGCAGCAACTTCTGGGCGCCCTTCTTGCCGATGCCGGGGACGGCGGTCAGGGCCTTCTCGTCGCCGGTCGCGACCGCGCGGCGCAGCGCGTCGGGCGTGTGCACGGCGAGCATGGCCTGGGCGAGCCGCGGGCCCACCCCGCTCGCGGTCTGGAGCAGCTCGAAGACCTGCCGCTCGTCGTCGTCGACGAAGCCGTAGAGGGTGAGCGAGTCCTCCCGCACGACGAGGGAGGTCGCCAGCTTGGCGGGCCGGCCCGTGCGGAGCGTGGACAGCGTGTTGGGCGTGCACTGGACGGCCATGCCGACCCCGCCGACCTCGACCACCGCGGCGTCGGGGGCGAGAGCGGCGACCGTGCCACTGACGAAGGCGATCATGCCGTGCGGCCTTTCGATGCGGTGGTTCCTGCGGTGTGCTGGGCGATGGCCTGCTGGAGGCGGTTCTGCGCGGGGGCGCGCCAGATGTGACAGATGGCGAGTGCCAGGGCGTCGGCGGCGTCGGCCGGCTTCGGCGGGGCCGCCAGCCGCAAAAGCCGGGTGACCATGGCCCCGACCTGTGCCTTGTCGGCGCGGCCGGAGCCGGTGACGGCGGCCTTGACCTCGCTGGGGGTGTGCAGGGCGACGGGGATGCCGCGGCGGGCCGCGCAGAGCATGGCGACGGCGCTGGCCTGGGCGGTTCCCATCACCGTGCGCACGTTGTGCTGACTGAACACCCGCTCCACCGCGACGAACTCCGGCCGGTGCGCGTCGAGCCACTCCTCGATGCCCCGCTCGACGGCGACCAGGCGGTGCCCGAGCTCGGCGTCCGCCGGGGTGCGCACGACACCGACGCCCAGCATGGTGAGCGGCCGGCCGGGAATCCCTTCCACGACACCGACACCGCACCGGGTCAGTCCCGGGTCCACACCCAGTACACGCACCTGCCCCTCCTTCGCTCCGCACCGGCCACCGCCGGCCGGTACCCCCAGTTCGTGCAGGCTATCGGGTGCCGCTGACAACGCGACGGGCCGACGGGGTGTGTGTCCCGTCGGCCCGTGGAGCGCTCTGGAGCCCGCGGCGGAGTCAGGCGTCGACCTTCTCCATGATCTCGTCGCTCACGTCGAAGTTGGCGAAGACGTTCTGGACGTCGTCGCTGTCCTCCAGCGCGTCGATCAGCTTGAAGATCTTCCTCGCGCCCTCCTCGTCCAGCTCGACCTGCATGGTCGGGACGAAGTTGGCCTCGGCGGAGTCGTAGTCGATCCCGGCGTCCTGGAGGGCGCTGCGGACCGCGACCAGGTCGGTGGCCTCGCTGAGCACCTCGAAGGACTCGCCGAGGTCGTTGACCTCCTCGGCGCCCGCGTCGAGCACGGCGCCCAGGACGTCGTCCTCACCGAGCTCGCCCTTGGGGACGATGACGACGCCCTTGCGGTTGAAGAGGTACGACACCGAGCCCGGGTCGGCCATGTTGCCGCCGTTGCGGGTCATGGCGACACGGACGTCGGAGGCGGCGCGGTTGCGGTTGTCGGTGAGGCACTCGATGAGCACCGCGACACCGTTCGGGCCGTAGCCCTCGTACATGATCGTCTCGTAGTCGGCGCCGCCGGCCTCGAGGCCACCGCCGCGCTTGACCGCGGAGTCGATGTTCTTGTTCGGGACCGACTGCTTCTTCGCCTTCTGGATGGCGTCGTAGAGCGTCGGGTTTCCCTCGATGTCGACGCCACCCATACGGGCCGCGACCTCGATGTTCTTGATCAGCTTCGCGAAGAGCTTGCCGCGTTTGGCGTCGACCACGGCCTTCTTGTGCTTCGTCGTAGCCCATTTAGAGTGGCCGGACATCTGCCTGTCTCCTTCGCGTAACCCATCTCTGCAACGAACGCCAGAGATCCTACAAGGACCGCGCCGCACGGGTCGCGCGCACCATGTCGACGAACAGACTGTGCACACGGTGGTCACCGGTCAGCTCCGGGTGGAACGACGTGGCGAGCGCGTTGCCCTGGCGGACCGCGACGATGTGGCCGCCGTGCTCGGCGAGCACCTCGACCCGGGCGCCGACGGACTCGACCCACGGGGCGCGGATGAAGACCCCTTCCACAGGATCTCCCGTGACGCCCGCGACGTCGACCGCTGCCTCGAAGGACTCGTTCTGCCGTCCGAAGGCGTTGCGGCGCACGATCATGTCGATGCCGCCGATCGTCTCCTGGCCCGAGCGCGGGTCGAGGATCTTGTCGGCCAGCAGGATCATGCCCGCGCAGGTGCCGTAGACGGGCAGGCCCGCGCGCACCCGGGCGCGCAGGGGCTCCATCACGCCGAACAGGTGGGCCAGCTTGGAGATGGTGGTGGACTCGCCGCCGGGGACGACGAGGCCGTCGACCTCGTCGAGTTCTTCGGGGCGCCTGACCGGCCTGGCCACGGCGTCGGCCGCGGCCAGGGCGATGAGGTGCTCCCGTACGTCGCCCTGGAGGGCCAGGACACCTATGACGGGGGTGTGGCTCATGGACGCAGTGCCTTACCAGCCGCGGTTGGCGTAGCGCTCGGTCTCGGGGAGGGTGTCGCAATTGATGCCGACCATGGCCTCGCCGAGGTTGCGGGACGCGTCGGCGATGATCTTCGGGTCGTCGAAGAAGGTGGTCGCCTTGACGATGGCGGCGGCACGCTTGGCCGGGTCGCCGGACTTGAAGATGCCGGAGCCGACAAAGACGCCCTCGGCGCCGAGCTGGCGCATCAGCGCGGCGTCTGCCGGGGTGGCGACCCCGCCCGCGGAGAACAGCACGACCGGCAGCTTGCCGAGCTCGGCGACCTCCTTGACCAGCTCGTACGGGGCGCGCAGGTCCTTGGCGGCGGCGTACAGCTCGTTGTTGTCGTAGCCGCGCAGCCGGGCGATCTCGTTCTTGATCTGGCGCAGATGGCGGACGGCCTCGACGACGTTGCCGGTGCCGGCCTCACCCTTGGAGCGGATCATGGCCGCGCCCTCGGCGATGCGGCGCAGGGCCTCACCGAGGTTGGTGGCGCCGCAGACGAAGGGGGTGGTGAAGGCCCACTTGTCGGAGTGGTTGACCTCGTCGGCCGGGGTGAGCACCTCGGACTCGTCGATGTAGTCGACGCCGAGCGACTGCAGGACCTGGGCCTCGACGAAGTGGCCGATGCGGGACTTGGCCATGACCGGGATCGAGACGGCGTCGATGATGCCTTCGATCATGTCCGGGTCGGACATCCGGGCCACTCCGCCGTCCTTGCGGATGTCGGCCGGGACGCGCTCCAGAGCCATGACGGCGACGGCGCCCGCGTCCTCGGCGATCTTCGCCTGCTCCGGCGTGACGACGTCCATGATCACGCCACCCTTGAGCTGCTCGGCCATGCCGCGCTTCACGCGCGCGGTGCCGGTGGCGGCGTTGTCCTGGGACGGGGCGGGGTTCGGGAGCGTGCTGGACACGGGTGACCTCACTGACGTGAAAGAGGGCTTTCTGCAAGCACCGAGGAAACGGGATATGCGCAGGCCACAGCAAGGGCCAATGCGCAGCCGGTGGATCGTTTTCCGCCATGCGTGGCCGGTGCCGCGTCAGCCGAGGTCCGCCGCGTGTCGGGCAGACCTCGACCGACGCGGCACCGGCTGGCTAGGCCGCGCGGTCCGCCAGGGCCGTCGGGGGCTCGTCGTCCATCTCGAACGCCATGGGGAACGGGGCGTGCCCCGCCAGCCGGAACCAGCGCACCTTGCGGTGCTGTCGCAGCCTGCGGGCGGCGCCCACGGCGTCGTTGTGGAAGCGGCGGGCCATCGGCACCCGGCGGACCGCCTCCGTCAGCTCACGGGCGGCAGCCTCGCCCCCGGGCGCCCGGCGGACCGTCTCGATCTGCCGGGGATCGGCGAACACGGCCCGCAGGGACTGGCTCAGCTCGCTCTCGGCGACCTCCCGCTGCTCCTCCTCGGACTGCCGGGCCGCGTGTGCCGCCTCGTACAGCACGATCGAGGCCGCCGGGTCCAGCACCCCGGACGTGGCCACCTCCTGGGCCACCGAGGCGCGGCGCAGCAGCTGTGCGTCCAGGGCGGCCCGCGTGGCGTCGATCCGGGCGTGCAGCCGGTCCAGGCGGCCCGCCGTCCAGCTCAGGTAGACACCGACGGCGACGAGGGCGACGAGGATCCAGATCAGGGTTGCGGTCACGGGCGGCAAGGCTACCGGGGGACCGGCCGGGCGTGATCGGTCAGTCGCGGGCCAGCCCGAACCGGCCCCACAGTCCGGCGGACCGCTCGTCGGCGGCGACCGCCGTGGTGCCGTCCGTGACCGTCTCGTAGACCGACAGGATGTCCGCGCCGACCGTGGACCAGTCGAACCTGCGGACGTGCGCGCTGCCCCGCTCCCGCAGTTCCTTGCGCCGCTCGGGGTCGTCCAGCAGCCGCAGCGCCGCCCGGGCCAGCGCGTCCGCGTCCTCGTTGGCGAACAGCTCGCCCGCCGCGCCCTGGTCGAGGACCTGGGTGAAGGCGTCCAGGTCGGAGGCGAGCACGGGGGCACCCGCCGACATCGCCTCGACCAGGATGATCCCGAAGCTCTCGCCGCCGGTGTTGGGGGCCACGTACACGTCGACACTGCGCAGGAAGCGGGCCTTGTCCTCGTCGCTGACCATGCCGAGGAACTCCACCCGGGAGCGCAGCTCGGCCGGGAGCGACTCCACCGCCTGGCGCTCGTCCCCGCGGCCCGCGACGAGCAGCCGCGTCTGCGGCCTCTCCTCGAGGATCTTGGGCAGCGCCCGCATCAGCACCGGCAGTCCCTTGCGGGGCTCGTCGATCCGGCCGACGAAGCCGAGGGTGTCGCCCTGCCACTCGGGACGGGGCTCGGCCTCGGCGAAGAAGTCGACGTCGACGCCGTTGGGGATCACCACGGCGTCCCCGCCGAGGTGCTCGACGAGCGTGCGGCGGGCGTACTCGCTGACCGCGATCCGGGCGCTGATCTTCTCCAGCGCCGCCTGCAGGATCGCGTACGCGGCGATCATCGCGCGCGAGCGGGGGTTGGAGGTGTGGAACGTGGCGACGATCGGGCCCTGCGCCGCCCAGCAGGCCAGCAGCCCCAGCGACGGGGACGCCGGTTCATGGATGTGGATCACGTCGAAGGAGCCGTCGTGCAGCCAGCGGCGCACCCGTGCGGCCGACAGGACGCCGAAGTTCAGCCGGGCCACCGAGCCGTTGTACGGCACCGGGACCGCGCGGCCCGCGGAGACGACGTACGGCGGGAGCGGGGTGTCGTCGTCCGCGGGGGCGAGGACGGACACCTCGTGCCCCTGGCGGATGAAGTACTCGGCCAGATCCCGGATGTGGAACTGGACGCCGCCCGGCACGTCCCACGAGTACGGGCAGACGATGCCGATCCTCACGGGGTCCCCTTCGTGGCCTCCGGGGCCGCCGGACCGCCCCTGGCGGGGTCGAGGTCCCCCAGCCACAGCCGCTGCAACATGTGCCAGTCCTCCGGATGCTCGGCGATCCCCGACGCGAAGGTGTCCGCCAGGGCCTGCGTCATGACAGACGTCTTCTCCGCCCGGGTGCCTGACTCGGGTACTTCGATCGGGGGAAACAGACGGCCTTTCATGACGGGTGAGTCGTCGTACCAGAGCGTCACCGGTATCAGCAGGGCTCCGGTCTGCTGGGCGAGCAGCGCCGGTCCGGCCGGCATCCTGGCGGTCTCGCCGAAGAAGCCGACCTCCACCCCGGAGGCGGACAGGTCCCGGTCGGCGACCAGGCAGACCAGACCGCCGTCACGCAGCCGCCTGGCCAAGGTGCCGAAGGCGGAGCCGCCGGCGTGCGGCAGGACCTCCATACCGAGGCCCGCGCGGTAGGCCACGAAGCGGTCGTACAGCGACTCCGGCTTCAGCCGCTCGGCGACGGTGGTGAAGGGAATGCCCATCGCGGTGGTGAGCCAGGCGCCGGCCAGGTCCCAGTTGGCCAGGTGCGGCAGCGCCGCTACGACGCCCTTGCCCGCGGCCAGGCCGTCGGTCAGATGGTGCAGGCCCTTGGCCTCGAAACCGGCCTTGACGCGCTCGGCGCTCCAGGCCGGGAGCCGGAAGGACTCCATCCAGTAGCGCAGGTACGAGCGCATTCCCGCGCGGGAGAGTTCCGCGAGCCGCTCCGGGGACGCCCCGGGCACCACGCGCGCGTAGTTGGCCTCCAGCCGCCGCACGCCCTTGCCGCGCTGCTTCCAGGCCAGGTCGGCCACGGTGTTCCCGAGCCTCGCGGCCACCGGCTCGGGCAGCTTCTTCACCGTGCTCCAGCCCAGGCCGTACAGGGTGTCCGTCAGGCTGTCCCGAGCACTCATTTCGCCGCCTCCCTCCCGTGGGAGGCATCGCCGGTGTTCCGCCGCTCCGCCTCCTCCGCCTCCGCGGACTCGCGGCGGACCGTGACGACCCGCTGGACCAGGGTGATCAGGCTCCCGCCGGCGACGAGCCACAGGGCGATCGGCAGCAGCACCTGGACCCCCGGGACGCCGAACGCGTGCAGGCCCGCGAGCCCGGCCGCCACGAGAGAGATCACCAGGCGCTCGGCGCGTTCGACCAGCCCGTTCACCGCGACCGGCAGGCCGATCGACTCCCCGCGCGCCTTGGTGTACGACACCACCTGGCCGCTGGCCAGGCAGAAGATCGAGACGGCGCACAGCACGAGGTCGTCGCCGCCACCGGCGTACCAGAGCGCGAAGCCACCGAAGATGGCGCCGTCGGCGACCCGGTCCAGGGTGGAGTCCAGGAACGCGCCCCAGCGGCTGGAGCGGCCCAGCTGGCGGGCCATGTTCCCGTCGACGAGGTCGGAGAAGACGAACAGCGTGATGACGACCGTGCCCCAGAAGAACTCGCCCCGGGGGTAGAAGGCCAGCGCGCCCGCCATCACGCCCGCCGTGCCGATCAGCGTGACCGTGTCGGGGCTCACGCCCCGGCGGATGAGAAACGCGGCGAACGGTGTGAGGACACGCGTGAAGAATGCACGCGCGTACTTGTTCAGCATGGCCTTCCCGGAGGGTCGCTTGCGCCGCGCGGCCCTGCTGACCGTCGGCGGGCCCATCGTAGCCACGCGCGCGGGCGGGCGACCGCTCGGCACCCTCGCCTCGTCGGGCCGCCGGGCTGACGGCCCGCAACCGCAGGCGGTCGGCGCCTTCGCGTCCTTTGTATGGACGCACCGTGACGGGAGTGCAAAGCTCGAAGGATCGCGGGCGTCGCAGGAGCCGCCCAGCACGCGGATCCCGCGTGTCCGCGCCCACAGGGACCTCACCGTGCACGGGAGGCAGGATCATGGGCGACAAGACCCACGCACACCCCGGAGCCGCCGGCAGAGCAGTGGCGGCCGACCGGCCCACGTCCGTACGGAATGTGGTGCTGGTCGGCCACTGCGGGGCCGGGAAGACGACTCTGGTGGAGGCTCTCGCGCTTGCGGCGGGAGCGGTGAACCGGGCGGGCCGTGTGGAGGACGGCGGCACCGTCTCCGACTACGACGAGATCGAGCACCGGCAGCAGCGCTCGGTGCAGCTCTCCCTGGTGCCCGTCGAGTGGGACGGCATCAAGGTCAACCTCCTCGACACCCCCGGATACGCCGACTTCGTCGGGGAACTGCGGGCCGGTCTGCGCGCGGCGGACGCGGCCCTCTTCGTCGTCTCGGCCGCGGACGGGGTGGACGGCTCGACCCGCGTGGTGTGGGAGGAGTGCGCGGCCGTCGGCATGCCGCGCGCCATCGTCGTCACACACCTGGAGGCCGCCCGCGCCGACTTCGGGGAGATGACGCGGATCTGCGCGCAGGCCTTCGGCGCCGACGACCCCGACGCGGTGCTGCCGCTGTACCTGCCGCTGCACGGTCCTCAGGCGCCGGACGGGCACGCGCCCGTGACCGGGCTGACCGGGCTGCTGTCGCAGAAGCTGTTCGACTACTCGACGGGTGAGCGCAAGGAGTCCGAGCCGGGCGAGGAACAGCTGCCGCTGATCGAGGAGGCCCGCAACCGCCTCATCGAGGGCATCATCGCCGAGAGCGAGGACGAGACCCTCATGGACCGCTACCTCGGCGGCGAGCGCATCGACGTCGAGACGCTCGTGCAGGACCTGGAGCGGGCCGTCGCGCGCGGGACGTTCTTCCCCGTCCTGGCCGCCGGTCCCCCCGAGGACGGCGCCCGGCAGGGCCTCGGCACGGTCGAACTGCTGGAGCTGGTCACCGGGGGGTTCCCGACCCCGCTGGAGCACGACCAGCCCCGGGTCACCACGATCGACGGCAGGCCGCGCGAGGTGACGCTCTGCGATCCGGACGGGCCGCTGGTCGCGGAGGTCGTGCGGACCTCGTCGGACCCGTACGTCGGCCGCGTCTCGCTCGTGCGGGTCTTCTCCGGGACGCTGCGTCCGGACGTGACCGTGCACGTGTCCGGGCACGGACTGACCGACCGGGGCCACGAGGACCATGACGTCGACGAACGCGTCGGCGCCCTGTCCATGCCGTTCGGCAAACAGCAGCGCCCCGTCCCGCACTGCGTCGCGGGCGACCTCGCGTGCGTGGCGAAGCTGAACCGCGCGGAGACCGGCGACACCCTCTCCGCCAAGGACGATCCGCTCCTGATGGAGCCCTGGGACATGCCCGATCCGCTGCTGCCGCTCGCCATCCAGGCGCACAGCAAACCGGACGAGGACAGACTCTCCCAGGGCCTGGCCCGGCTGGTCGCCGAGGACCCGACGATGCGCCTGGAGCAGAACCAGGACACCCATCAGGTGGTCATGTGGTGCCTGGGCGAGGCACACGCGGACGTCGCGCTGGAACGGCTGCGCAGCCGGTACGGCGTCCAGGTGGACGTCGTACCGCACCGGGTCCCCCTGCGGGAGACGTTCGCGACCAAGGCCGGCGGGCGCGGCCGTCATGTGAAGCAGTCCGGCGGCCACGGGCAGTACGCCATCTGTGAGATAGAGGTGGAACCGCTGCCCGGCGGCTCGGGGATCGAGTTCGTCGACAAGGTGGTCGGCGGGGCCGTGCCCCGGCAGTTCATCCCGTCGGTCGAGAAGGGCGTCCGCGCGCAGGCCGCCAAGGGCATCGCCGCGGGGCACTCGCTCGTGGACGTGCGGATCACCCTGCTCGACGGCAAGGCGCACTCCGTGGACTCCTCGGACGCCGCGTTCCAGACGGCGGGCGCCCTCGCGCTGCGGGAGGCCGCGGCCGACGCGCGGATCCATCTGCTGGAGCCGGTGGCGGAGGTGAGCGTGCTGGTCGGCGACGACTACGTGGGCGCCCTGATGAGCGACCTGTCGGGGCGGCGCGGCCGGGTGCTGGGCACCGAGCAGACCCCGGGCGGACGGACCCTCGTGCGGGCCGAGGTACCGGAGATCGAGATCGGGCGGTACGCCGTCGATCTGCGTTCCCTGTCGCACGGGACCGCGCGCTTCAGCCGGCGGTACGCACGCCACGAGCCGATGCCCCCTCAAGTCGCCGAGCGGCTGCGGAAGATGGAGCAGGACGCCTCTTAGCGACGGGAGGCCCGAGCACGCGGCCCGTGTCCGGTTCGGCGGGCGGCTTCGGCCGTCCGCCGACGTATGTCGGTGCCTGCGGCTAGGCTTTGACGACCTGATCAACAGGTGTGCGGAGCAGGGAAGTCGGGAAGGCCGCAGGAGCGACGACGGCGGCGATCGGGGGGCGGGAATGACCGTTGACAGCGGTTACGCGGACATCTTCGGACCACAGGTGCCGCGCACCGGCGACGAGGGGCAGACGGCGACGTACGCCCTGGCCTCGGCGGCGTACCGGGACAACGAGATCGAGGAGATGCTCAAGGCCAACAACGAGTGGCACGAGTCGAAGGTGAAGCCCGGCCAGCCGTGGGCGAAGATCTTCCGGCCCAACCTCGGCGAGGCGTTCTCCCGGGCGGTGGTGGACCGCATGCTGGGCTCCGGCCGGGCGCCGCTGATCCAGTCCTTCGGCGCGGAGCCGCAGGTCGTCGTCGAGCACTGTCTCGCCGCGAACCGCATCCGCAGGGAGCGCGACAACCTGCTCGCGATCGTCATGGTCCTGTGCGGTCTGCTCTTCCTGCCGGGGCTGCTGGTCTGGCTGATGGTGTTCACGATCCGCACCACGATCGCCCGGCGCGAGGACAAGCGGGCCTCCACGCTCGCGACGACGCTGCTCGTCGCGGTCGGCGCGCTGGCCGTGATCTTCCTGATCCAGATGCCGTTCACGGGTTTCTGGGCCTGGTACGCGCGCGCGGCGGTGGTGATGCCGGTGATCGGCTGGTTCTGGGCCAAGCAGATCTGCGAGCGCACCGCGAAGGACCTGCGGGAGCGCTGGGACAGCCTGCTGTCGGGCGGCAGCGTCGGCGCGAAGGTGCCCGAGGCGGTGCCGAGCAACCCCGGCGAGACCGCCGCCGAGCAGCTGCGCCAGTCCCTCGCCCGGCTCGGGGCCGAGCAGCAGTCCAACTCGGTCTTCTACGCCGGCCCCAAGGGCATACTCGGCATGGGCACCCGCTGGGGCAGCTGGCAGCTCGCGGAGGACCTCTCCCCCGCCGATCCCGACCGGGAGATCCACCCGTTCCGCAGCTGGGACGTGGTGCGGGCCATCCACGACCAGCTGCGCATGCTGGAGCGCGGCCCGCTGAACACGGGCGGCTTCCCCAAGCCGTCGATACGGCACTGGGTCGTCACGCCGATCGGCGAGAACGCGACGGCGGTGTCCCGTCCGGAGGGCACGGACGTGGAGGCGTACCAGGTCAAGTCGCACGCCATACAGGACATCTGCAACAAGCAGCAGTTCGGCAGCGGCGACCGGCACTACCTGGGCGTGCAGTGGACGCTCTGGGACGGGCAGCTGGTGATCACCATGCTGATCACCGTGACGGTGCTGTTCGAGACGCTGCGCATCGAGGTGACCGGCCACGCCCTGGGCCCCGTGCACCCGCTCTTCACCTCCAAGCCGGCGGCGAAGGAGAAGTCGGTGCAGAAGTCCGTGAAGCGCTGGGAGACACGGACGGTGAAGCTCCCCCTGGTCGACACCGACGAGGTGGTACGGGTGGCCGCCCGGGCGCCGCTGACCTGGTACCCGCCGCTGCTGAACTGGCTCGGCGGCTCGATCACCCTGCCCGAGCCGTTCGGTCTGCGGCACGCGTGGGCCGCGAAGCCCTGGCGGCACCGGTTCATGGCCGACGACGCGCTGCGCGCCGCCACGCCCGTGCTCCGCGTGGTCCACTCGGCCGCGATCCGGGTGCTGCAGGAGAACGGCGTGGACACCGAGAAGTTCGGCAACCGCTCGGCGTTCCTCAGCACGGCGGTGCAGGACCCGTCGCCGCGGAAGGCGGACCTGTACGACGCGTAAGCGACTCCCGGCCGGCGGCCTCAGGCCGCCGGCCAGGCCTCCGCCAGCATCTTCCGCGTGTCGGCCAGCAGCTGCGGCAGCACTCGCGTGTGCCCCACCACGGGCATGAAGTTCGTGTCCCCGCCCCAGCGCGGCACGATGTGCTGGTGCAGATGCGCGGCGATGCCCGCGCCGGCGACCCCGCCCTGGTTCATGCCGATGTTGAAGCCCTGCGCGCCCGACGCCGTGCGCAGCGCCGTCATCGCCTGCTTGGTCAGCCCGGCGAGCTCGGCCGTCTCGGGCTCGGTGAGGTCCGTGTAGTCGGCGACGTGACGGTAGGGCACGACCATGAGGTGGCCGCCGTTGTACGGGTACAGGTTCAGCACCGCGTACACCTGCGCCCCGCGACGGACGACCAGTCCGTCCTCGTCGGATTTCGCCGGGATCGAGCAGAACGGGCAGCCGTCGTCGGCCCCCGGACCGGTGGGCTTGTTCTCACCCTGGATGTACGCCATCCGATGGGGCGTCCACAGGCGCTGGAACGCGTCCTGCGTCCCCACTCCGATCTGCTGCTCCGGCTCACTCGTCATGCAAGGCAGCATATGGCTTCGCCCATTCGCGGCGTGTCGTCGGGGCTCGTCGAAACCCGCCGGGGCCGGACGGGGGCCGACGGAACCCCGCCGAACGAAAGACCCCGGAAGGCCGGTCGGCCTCCCGGGGGTCCTCGCGGTACGCCGGATGCGTCAGACCTGCGTGCGCTCCTCGACGACCTTCGCGATCTTGGCGATGGCCTCGTCCACGGGGATGCCGTTCTCCTGGGAGCCGTCGCGGTAGCGGAAGGAGACGGCGCCGTTCGCCATGTCCTCGTCGCCCGCGATGACCATGAAGGGCACCTTCTGCTTCTGGGCGTTCCTGATCTTCTTCTGCATGCGGTCGGACGACGAGTCCACCTCGACCCGCAGCCCCCGCCTCTTCGCCGTCGCGGCGAACTTCTCCAGGTAATCGATGTGCGCGTCGCCGATCGGGATGCCGACCGCCTGGACGGGCGCGAGCCACGCCGGGAACGCGCCCGCGTAGTGCTCCAGGAGCACCGCGAAGAACCGCTCGATCGAGCCGAACAGCGCGCGGTGGATCATGACCGGACGCTGCTTGGTGCCGTCGGCGCCGGTGTACTCCAGATCGAACCGCTCGGGCAGGTTGAAGTCGAGCTGGATGGTCGACATCTGCCAGGTGCGCCCGATGGCGTCCTTGGTCTGCACGGAGATCTTCGGCCCGTAGAAGGCGGCGCCGCCCGGGTCCGGCACCAGCGGCAGTCCCTGCTTCTCGGCGACCTGGCGCAGCGTCTCGGTCGCCTCCTCCCACGCCTCGTCCGAGCCGACGAACTTCTCCGGGTCCTTGGTGGACAGCTCCAGATAGAAGTCGGTCAGGCCGTAGTCGCGCAGCAGGCCGAGGACGAAGGTGAGCGTCTTGTCCAGCTCCTCGGACATCTGCTCACGGGTGCAGTAGATGTGCGCGTCGTCCTGAGTGAAGCCCCGCGCGCGGGTGAGGCCGTGCACGACGCCGGACTTCTCGTAGCGATACACGGTGCCGAACTCGAACAGCCGCAGCGGCAGTTCACGGTAGGACCGGCCGCGCGCGTCGAAAACCAGGTTGTGCATCGGGCAGTTCATGGGCTTGAGGTAGTAGTCCACACCTTCGTCGAGCTGCATGGGCGGGTACATGCCGTCGGCGTACCAGTCCAGGTGGCCCGAGGTCTCGAAGAGCTTCCCCTTCGTCGCGTGCGGGGTGTAGACGAACTCGTAGCCCTCCTCCTCGTGGCGGCGCCGCGAGTAGTCCTCCATCACCCGGCGGATCACCCCGCCCTTGGGGTGGAAGACGGCGAGCCCGGAGCCGATCTGCTCCGGGATGGAGAACAGGTCCAGCTCGCTGCCGAGTTTGCGGTGGTCGCGCTTCTCGGCCTCGGCGAGGAAGTCCAGGTGCGCCTTCAGCTCGTCCTTGGACGGCCAGGCGGTGCCGTAGATGCGCTGGAGCATCGGGTTCTTCTCGCTGCCGCGCCAGTAGGCGGCCGCGTTGCGCATCAGCTTGAACGCCGGGATCAGGCGGGTGGAGGGCAGGTGCGGACCCCGGCAGAGGTCCTTCCAGCACAGCTCGCCGGTCTTGGCGTCCAGGTTGTCGTAGATCGTCAGCTCACCGGCGCCGACCTCGACGTCCGCGCCGTCGTCGTGCGAGGCGGAGCCCTTGAGGCCGATCAGCTCCAGCTTGTACGGCTCGTCGGCCAGCTCCTCGCGGGCGGCCTCGTCGGTGACGACCCGGCGGGAGAACCTCTGCCCCCGCTTCTGGATCTCCTGCATCTTCTTCTCGATGGCCTTGAGGTCATCGGGGTGGAAGGGCTTCTCGACGTCGAAGTCGTAGTAGAAGCCGTCCTTGACCGGCGGGCCGATGCCCAGCTTGGCCTCGGGGAACAGCTCCTGCACGGCCTGCGCCATGACGTGCGCGGTCGAGTGACGCAGGATGTCCAGGCCGTCCGCGGAGGAGATCTCGACGCCCTCGACCTCGTCCCCGTCGGCGAGCGCGTACGCGAGGTCCCTGAGCTCGCCGCCCACGCGCGCGGCGATGATCGAGCGCTCGCCGGCGAAGAGGTCGGCGGCCGTGGTGCCCGTCGTCACCGTGCGCTCTTCCCGCTCGGAATCGCGTTGGATGATCACACGGACGTCTGACACCGGTCTCTCCTGACTGAAGGTGGGTGCGGCGCCGTACCGAGAGCGCACGCATTAAGGGATCGTACCGACCCCGGACCACCCCAGGCGAAATCAATCCCCGCCGCAGGCCTCCTCGAAGAAGTCGAGGTTCTCCTGCAGCGACTTCAGCAGCTGGTCCCGCTCCACCTCGTCCACCTGCACCGGCACCACCCCGGAGGCGCCGGTCAGCCGGCGGAAGCCGCCGCGGCTCTCCAGGCGGCCGTGCACCCGCACCGGCAGCCCGACGAGGTGGGCCTGCCCGGCGATGCGGTAGTCCTCCTCGTCCAGTGTCAGCCGCACATGCGGTATCTCGGCCCCGGCCAGCACCCGCAGCCGTACGGTTCCCTCGCCGCGCCGCTCCGACCTGCGCATCCGGACCACCTCGCCGGTGATCCGGACCGGCATGGACGGCTCCTCGCGCAGATAGCGGGCTCCGGCCTCACGCAGCACGGGCAGATCGCCCGGTGAGAACTCGACGGCCTCGCCGCGTCCGGCCCCGCCCTCGGGGGGACCGGCGCCGGGCGCCCACTCGACGGCGACACGGGCGCCTTCCGTGCCTCGCACCAGGGCCACGAGGGCCTCGGTCAGCTCCCGGCTCACGCCGGCTTCCACGGCGCCGTCGAAGGCGTCCATGCCTCCGGTGGCGCGCTGGTAGTCGATGGCCTCGCGGACGGCGTAGAGCGCCTGGTGGAGGCGGACCGCGAGCGGGCGGGCCGGGTCGACGGGGACGAACGCGGTCAGGCCGCGCCCGCCGGTCGCGGCGCCGACCAGCACGCTCTCCAGCATCACGGCCGCGGAGCGCTTGTGCCGCGCGCCGTAGTAGCCCGCACGCGCGCGGGTGGCGAGCGCACCGGCGAGCAGCGTCTGGCGGGCGGCGGAGCGCAACTGCTCCTCCACGGTCCAGGACGCCGCACCCGCGGGTCCGCCCGGCACATCGCGCCACCAGCGGATCTCGTCGCTCGGCACGCTCAGCCCGACGAGCACCTCGCGCGCGGACGGCAGGGCGCTGCGGGAGAGCGCGAGAAGCGCCTCGGCGAGCAGGTCGTCGCTGTCGGGGAAGGCCCGGCTCTCGGGGACGAGCAGGCTGGTGCCGGCCGAGCCGGGCCCCGGCGGTGTCCAGCGGCCGTAGCGTCCGGCGGCGCCGCCGCGGCGCTGCCAGCCGTGCCGGCGCAGCAGCGCGCCGAGCACGGCGGGGTCGACCTGGCCGGCCTCCGGCGGCTGGTCCCAGGGCTCGGGGTGGGGTCGTACGGCCCTCAGGGGCTCGTCGAGCGGGCGGTGCGTCATGGCCTGCCTCCCGTCCCGACCCGCGTCATGATCTCGCACAGCACCCGGTCGTCGAAGATCCGCGAGGTCGGTACGCGGACGTTGGTCCGGTACCGGCCGGTGACGGGGTGGCCGGCGAGGTTGACCCAGTAGCAGCAGTGCCTCAGGTCGAGCCGGTCGTGGCTGGCGCGCAGCCAGTCGTCCTGCGAGCGCGGGACGAGCATCACGACGAGGATCTTGTGCACCGAGACCGGGGTGCGGGCGAGTTTCGCCAGGTGGTCGTTGTCGAGCGTGAAGGAGAAGAAGCGGCCGGGCGGCTTGGGCGCGATCTGGTACGTGGCCTTGAGCTGCACCTTGATGGTGACCTCGTCGTCGATCGTGTGCCCGGGCGCGCTGTGACTGACGTGCCAGTCGATGCCGTTGTCCGGAAAGGGCTGGGAGAGGGAGCATCCGGCGGCGGCCGCGACGGCGTGCAGATAGCCCACCTGCAGTGTCTCCATGCAGGCGGTGGTGGCGAGTGAACCGCGATGGGTGCCCGTGCGTTCGGGCAGCAGCCCGCCTCGCTCGGGCTGCGCTATCGCCATGGCCGGCAGCCTTCCAAGCAAAGTGAATTTCCCCGCGCCGGGCCGTGCCCGCGGAACATGCCGCTGAACTGCGCGGACCCGTACTTCTGTTGTCTCCCCCCGGCGTACGGCGCAAACAGCCCGGGTATCACCAAACGGGCAGAAGACGGTGCGTCAGCTGCCGTGGGTGAACGAGGAGTTGTGTAGGTATGACGTGCTGGTACGAGGGCCCCCTGGCGGCATTCGACACGGAGACAACAGGCGTGGACGTCGAGACCGACCGGATCGTGTCGGCCGCCCTCGTCGTCCAGGACGCCCCTGGCACGCGCCCCCGGGTGCACCACTGGCTGGTGAACCCGGGCGTGCCGGTGCCCGCCGGGGCGACGGCGGTGCACGGGCTGACGGAGGATCATCTGGCGCGCAACGGCCGCTGGCCGGCGCCGGTGATGCACGAGATAGCCACCGAGCTCGCCGAACAGGCGAGCACCGGACGGCCGTTGGTGGTGATGAACGCGCCGTTCGACCTGACGCTCCTGGATCGCGAGCTGCGCCGGCATCGCGCTTCGTCGCTGGGGCGCTGGTTCGAGACGGTCCCCCTGCTGGTGCTCGACCCGCGGGTCCTGGACAAGCATCTGGACCGCTACCGCAAGGGCCGCCGCACGCTCACCGACCTGTGCGAGCACTACGGCGTCCCGCTGGACGGCGCGCACGACGCGGCGGCGGACGCGACCGCGTCGCTGGAGGTCGTACGGGCCGTCGGGCGCCGCTTCGCGTCCCGGCTGGAGCGCCTGTCGCCCGCCGAGCTGCACACCTTGCAGGCGATATGGCACGCGGCTCAGGCGCGGGGCCTGCAGGCGTGGTTCGCGCGCAGCGGCAACGAGGAGGCGGTGGACCCGGCGTGGCCCCTGCGGCCAGGGCTCGCGGCGGCAGCCTGACCGGCCGTCCGACATGCGAAAGGCCGGTCCGCCTGGGCGGACCGGCCCTCTCCCGGTGGGCGATACTGGGTTCGAACCAGTGACCTCTTCGGTGTGAACGAAGCGCTCTCCCACTGAGCTAATCGCCCGGGAACGGACTGAACAATACAGGTGCCCCCGCGCTTCCTTCAAACCGCTGGGGAATCGCGGCCCAGGTACGCGCGCAGACCGCGCCGTCCGGCCCGCATCATCAGCCAGTGGTTGACGCGGAACACCGGCCGCCCCGGCACGGCCAACCGTCGCAGCAGAGGTGTGTTCACATGCACCACCTGGTCGTAGCGGGCGAGGCAGCCCGCCCCGGCGGGTGTCACCGTCCAGCGCGCCCAGCCCTCGACGTCACCGGACATGGCGATCTCCAGCACCCCGGCCCCGGGGTCCCGGCGCACCTCGCGCGCGGTGAAGGTCATGTCGTACGGGAGGAGCGACCGGATCCGGATCACACCGGTGGCGTCGTCGGTCCGCTCGGCCTCGCGCACCTGAGGCCACCACCGCGGGTACTCCTCGGGCCGCTCCAGCACGCCGTACACGACGGCGGGCGGAGCGGGCAGGTGCCACAGACTGCGGAAGCGGTAGTGCGTCCAGTCCATGTGCCGAGTCTGCCCGACGGGGCTCCGGGTGGCCGGTACGCGCCGACACCCACGGTGACGACGCCGGCGCGGAACGACAACGGCCCGTCCGCTTCCGCAGACGGGCCGTGTTCCGGGTGGGCGATACTGGGTTCGAACCAGTGACCTCTTCGGTGTGAACGAAGCGCTCTCCCACTGAGCTAATCGCCCGGGCGCAGGGAGAACATTACCCCATGTCAGAGGGTGCGGATGACCACGCCGGACCGCCCCCGCACCCCGCCACGCGGATCACTGGTCCTTGATCTTCCACGGCATCATGAAGCCGAACTTCCAGACGTAGAACGCGCCGATCGCGGCGACGATCACACAGCCGATCGACGTCAGGATGATGTTGCGCCGGCGCACCTTCGGGTCGAGTGCACGCTGTGCCGCCTCGGTGACCTTGCGTTTCGTCCAGCGCAGCACCAGCTGGGCCCAGACGAACTCGGTCGCCCAGATCGCCATGCCGCCGAAGATGATCACCCAGCCCGGGCCCGGCAGCGGCAGCAGCACGATGCCGGTCACCACGACCGCAAGCCCCACGAGGAAGACGCCCGCCTGCCAGCTCACGTGCAGCAGGCGCCGCGCCTTGATGAATTCGGGCGCACGCGACCCGAGGGCGCGCTCGCCCTGCGCCGCGCGCGTCCCCGACTCGTCCCTCGCCATGGCGACCTCGCCAGGCTTGCTACTCCCCGTATTCATACGGCCAAACCCTACCCGAACGTTTCCGGTCACCGAAATGGGCGTATCGGACGAAGTCGTTCTCGGCCGGAAGAGTTACGTAAACACACGCAAAACCCTCAGAGGGGTTTACAACGGCACCGTAGGTGGCATGTCGATTTCGCCGACGTGCGAATCCCCGAGCGCACACTGAGCGAAAGGCCCTGGCGCTTATGAACACCACGGTCAGCTGCGAGCTGCACCTGCGCCTCGTTGTGTCGAGCGAGTCCTCCCTGCCTGTCCCCGCAGGCCTGCGGTACGACACGGCCGACCCCTACGCCGTGCACGCCACCTTCCACACCGGAGCCGAGGAGACCGTCGAGTGGGTGTTCGCCCGCGACCTCCTCGCCGAAGGGCTTCACCGACCCACAGGTACCGGCGACGTCCGTGTCTGGCCGTCGCGCAGTCACGGTCAGGGCGTCGTGTGCATCGCCCTCAGCTCCCCCGAGGGGGAAGCACTGCTCGAGGCCCCGGCACGGGCTCTCGAATCGTTCCTGAAGCGAACAGACGCCGCCGTGCCGCCCGGCACGGAGCACCGGCACTTCGATCTGGACCAGGAGCTCTCGCACATCCTGGCGGAAAGCTAGGGCGAGACCAGCACCAAGCCGCCCGGCCGTCCACTCGGGGAGACGGCTCGGGCCTGTCCGGCGGATCAGGTCGGAGCAAGCCGACGGCGCTGATCGGCCACCGTGAAGCGTGCCAGGGCTTGTCTCCGGCAGGATCCTCCGGGCAGGCCCGCACGCGCCAGGACAACCGCATACGGCACACACCGGCGCCGCCACCGCGCGTTCCAGCGGGGGCGGCGCCGGTCCGCGTGGAGGCGAGCACGCCTCCGGCGCCGCCGGGCCCTCGGGGGAACCGCAGGGCGTCCCGGCGCGTTCCCAGGGCAGGCACGGGCCGTGAGTCTCGCCGGAGGCGGTGGAGCGGTGGCCCGGAGCCACTACCATCGGCCACCATCGGCGGGCGCCCGCCCGACCATCAGGCCAGGGAGCGTAACGTGCTGATCACCCACGACACCCGGTGCGCCCTCGACACCGTGGTCGATCTGGTCAACACCGCACCGGAGGACGACTCGACACCGGACGGGCTGCCGGACGTCGCGACCCTCAAGCACTTCGTGCGGAACCACGCGATCAGCGATGTCGGGACGCTCTCGGAGTTCGACCTCTCGGCGGTGCGCAGGATCCGCGGCCGGTTCGCCGGGATCTTCGCGACCGCGGACGCCCGTACCGCGGCCGGGATGATCAACGAGTTGATCGCCGCCGCCGGCACCACACCGCGTCTCACGGACCACGACGGCTACGACTGGCATGTGCACTACTTCGCGCCCGGCGCCTCCGTCGCCGACCATCTGGCCGCCGACTGCGGGATGGCGCTGGCCTTCTTCGTGGTCGCGGGAGAGCAGGAGCGGCTGCGGCGGTGCGAGGCGCCGGACTGCCGCCGCGCCTTCGTCGACCTCTCCCGCAACCGCTCGCGGCGCTACTGCGACAGCCGCACCTGCGGCAACCGTCTGCATGTGGCCGCCTACCGGGCGCGCCGCCGGGAGGCGACGGGCTGACGCCCGGCCGGTGCACGGCCGCCGGGCCGACCGGTGGAAGGCCGATGCCGACGCGGTGCCCGGCGGGTGGCGCCGGGCACCGCGCGTACGGCTCACAGCAGGAACAGATCGTGCAACGCAGCCATGAGCAGCAGACACCCGATCACCGCAAGGAAGATCATCAGCGGTGGCTGGGATAGGGCGAAGAGGCACCCGCGCGGCTCGTCCTTCTGCGGCGCGGCATCGCTCTGTGTCGTGTCCAGCATCTCGCGCTGATGATGACGCAGGCGGCGGCCAGAACGCGATCAAGACGCACGAAGATGCGGGAGTTCGCCGAAATCCGTGATGACCTGCACGTCTGTGGTGCGAGCCGGACAGCTTCCGATCATCCGCAGCGTGGGGTCGTTCCAGACGGTCATGGCCGGATTCAGATGCCGTGCTTCTTGAGGATGGCCTCGATGTCGCTGAAGTCGTCCGCGGCGTCCGCACGGGGCGCGGCCTGCGGTTCGGTGCTCTTGCTCTTCGTGGCAGCCGGACGGGCCGCCGGGCCCAGGGAGGGCGACGACGCCCGCGGGGCCACCGGGTCGCGCCGGGGCTCCCCGGCGACGGCGCGCCCCTTGCGGCCGCGGCGCCGCTCCACCGCCCGCACGGACAGCAGGAGCAGCCAGGCACCGCCGAGCACACCGAAGCCCGCCCAGGCCACAGGGCTGAAGGCGGTGTCCGCGGCCCACTGCACGAGACCGGTCATGACCAGCCCCAGCGGGACCAGCGCATAGGCGGCGACACGGGTGGCCGTGAGGAAACGCCTGCGGAAGGCCGACACCGCCGAGATACCCAGCCCGGCCGCGGCGACGGCGGAACACACGGTCTCGGCGATCATCCGGTCCTCCAGGCTGCCTCGGGCGGGCGGAGCGCTTCGCCTCCTCCATCGTGCACCCGGCGCACCCCGCCGGGCCATGCTCCGCCCGGAGATCAGGGACATCTCCGGGTCGGCTCCTGCGCGCGTGCGGGTGGGACGTACGACCGCGGGCGGGACGGCGCTGCGGCCGACCCCGAGGCCCCCGCGGGCCGGCCGCGACGAGGGCTCGACCGCCGGGCCTCAGTGGGCGGATGGCCCCTGACCCGCGCTCGCGGACGGTAGCTGTCCCGCCCTTCTTATGGTGGGCGGCGCCCGCGCGCACGCAGGTACCGAACAGCACGATCGCCGGGCGCCGGGGCGGCGCGGGCCGGAACCCGCCCGCTCCGGGTCGGCCGCGCGTCCGGGAGCGCCGGAGCCGATTGGGACCGTCGCTCCCGGGCTGGGAGACTGGCCTCATGAACGACTCCTCGCCCGACCGCCCCGCACCCGTCCTCGACGTCTGGTGCGAACTCCAGTGCCCGGACTGCCGCAGCGCGCTGGACGACCTCCGCGCCCTGCGCGCTCGTTACGGCGACCGGCTCGAACTGCGGCTGCGGCACTTTCCGCTGGAGAAGCACAAGCACGCCTTCGCCGGCGCGCAGGCCGCCGAGGAGGCCCTGGAACAGGGGCAGGGGTGGCCCTATGTGGAGGCGGTGCTGTCACGGGTCGACGAACTGGCCCGTGAGGGGGAGCCCCTCCTGGTCGAGGTGGCCCGGGAACTCGGCCTGGACGCCGAGGAGTTCGACACGGCGCTGATCGACGGACGGCACATCCTGATCGTGGACGCCGACCAGGCCGAGGGCAAGGCGATCGGCGTGACCGGCACCCCCACGTACGTCATCGACGGCCTGCGGCTGGACGGCGGCAAGAGCCAGGAGGGACTGCGCGAGCGGATCGAGGAGATCGCGGACCGGCTGCTCGCCGGCCAGGACTGACGGCCGGGTTCCTCAGATCAGGTGCTTGTAGAGGGTGTGCCGCGTCGTCGTGTAGCCGAGTGACTCGTAGAGCCGCTCGGCGGGGGTGTTCCCGGCGAAGACGTTGAGGCCGAGAAGACGCCGGCCGGCCGCGATCGTCTGACGCTCGGCCAGCAGCATGAGCGTACGGCCGTGACCCCGCCCCCGGTGTGCCGCGTCGGCCTCGACGTCGTAGACGTAGGCCCCGTCGTCCTGAAGCGCCACCCACAGCGTGCCCACCCGCGTGCCGTCCCGCTCCAGGACGGTGAGCAGCGTGTCCGGGGTGGCCGGGCCGTCCGGCAGGAGCCTGTCGTGGTCGTCCCGCGCCTTGGCGTACGCCTCGGTCTCCGGTACCCCCCGCTCCATCCAGGTACGCGCGTAATGCTCCGACTCGTGCTCCAGCCAGCGGGCGAACTCGGCCTCCGTCATCGGGCGCGCGTGACTTCCGGCGGGCAACTCGGGCGGGGTGGCGCCGAGGTGCTTCTCCATACCGCGGTTGCGCGGGACGTACCCGAGTGCCGTCAGGAGCCGCAGCGCCGGCTCCGCGTCCCCGGGGGCGGACGCCTCGATCTGGCGGCAGCCCCAGCCGCGCGCGACCTCCTCCGCGGCGAGGGCGGCGACCGTGCCGCGTCCGCGGCGGCGGTCCGGTTCCTCGATGCGCAGGTCGAGGAGGCGTGCCACGGAGTCGCCCAGGGTGGGGGACGTGCCGAGGCGCACCGCGCCGACGGGACGGCTGTTCACGCACACCTGGTAGTGGCGGGAGCGCGTACCGTCGGCCGCGCGCTGAAGCGGCTGGGTCGGCCGCAGGGTGGTGGTCATCAGGGGTGTTCTACCCGCTCCCGCCCCCCGAGTCCGCCGAATCTCCGCGGCGTTCTACGGATCGAGGTCGTCGCCCGACCGCTCGTCGAAGATCCGCATCGCCTTCGCGGTCACCGGGCCCGCGGCGCCGGGCAGTTCGCGGCCGTCGACGCGATGGACGGCCTGGACGTCCCGCAGGGTGGACGTCAGGAAGACCTCGTCGGCCCGCTCCAGCACGTCCAGCGGCAGATCGGTCTCCTTCGTGCCGGTCCACTCCGCGGCCAGCGCGCGGGTGATGCCCGCGAGGCAGCCGGAGGCGACCGGAGGAGTGTGGATCTCGCCGTCGAGGACGACGAAGACGTTCGAGCCGGTGCCCTCGCAGAGTTGTCCGACGGTGTTGGCGAACAGCGCCTCGGAGGCGCCCTGTTCGTGCGCGCGGGCGAGGGCGACGACGTTCTCGGCGTACGAGGTGGTCTTCAGGCCGGTGAGGGCGCCACGCTCGTTGCGGGTGAAGGGGACCGTGATCACGGCGGTGGAGTCCGGGCGGCGCCGGGTCTCACCGAGGGCCACGACCAGGGTCGGACCCTGGTCGCCGCGGTCGGAGCCGAGCGGGCCGTGACCACCGGTGTAGGTGAGGCGGAGCCGGCCCAGCGGCATGGGGTTGGCGTCCAGCACGGCGGCGCACGCGCGGCGGACCTCGTCGAGGTCGGGGTCCGGCAGGCCGAGGCCCCGGGCCGAGCGGGTCAGCCGGTCGAGGTGGCGGGTGAGGGCGAACGGGGCGCCGTCGACAGCCTTGATGGTCTCGAAGACGCCGTCGCCCACGGTCAGCCCGTGGTCGAAGACGGAGACACGGGCGGACCCGGCATCCTGGAGCCCGCCGTCGAGCCAGATCTTCACTGGTCCCCACCTCACATTTCCGTGCCGGGGACCTGGCCGCGGCCGGGGCGCCGGGGGTCCTCCCCCGTCGGGCCCGGCACGATCACAGTCCCTCTCCACTCACCTCGTACGCCCCCGACGCTATCGCGAGCAGCCGGGACGCCTTCAGTTCGGTCTCCCGCCACTCGTCCTCGGGGTCCGATCCCCAGGTGATCCCCGCTCCGGTTCCGAAACGCAGGCGGCCCTCGGCCCGGTCGAACCAGAAGGTGCGGATACCGACGGCCACCTCGCCGGTCCCCCGGTCGGCGTCGACCCAGCCGATGCCGCCGCAGTACGGCCCCCGGGGTGCCGTCTCCAGGGCGTCGATGATCCGCAGGGCGCTCGACTTGGGCGCCCCGGTGACCGAGCCGGGCGGGAAGGCGGCGTCGAGCAGCTCGGGCCAGCCCGCGCCCTCGCGCAGTTCACCGCGCACGGTGGACACCAGGTGGACCAGGCCGGGGTGCTTCTCCGGCACGCACAGATCGGGGACCGTCACCGTGCCGGACGCGCAGACACGGCCGAGGTCGTTGCGGACCAGGTCGACGATCATCACGTTCTCGGCATGATCCTTCTCCAGCAGGTCCGCCTCGGTGCGGCCGGTGCCCTTGATCGGGCCCGACTCGACGACACGCCCCGCGCGGCGCAGGAAGAGTTCGGGGGAAGCGGTCGCGATCTCCACTCCGTACCGGGGCAGACGAATCGTTCCGGCGTAGGGCGCGGGGTTGCCTCGGGCCAGCAGCGCGGTGAGGGCGTCCGGGTCGGCGTCGGGGGCGACGGGGGCCGACAGGACGCGGCAGAGGTTCACCTGGTACACATCGCCCGCCGCGATGTGCCGTCGGATCCGGCGCACTCCCTCCGTGTAGGAGGCGTGGTCCAGTGACGACGTCCAGTCGCCGACGGCCGGGCCGTGCCAGGCCCGCCGGGCCGGCGCGGGAACGGGCTCCTCCCTCACGTCGGCGAAACGCGCGCAGGTCAGACGGCCCTCGAAGTCGGCGGCGACGGCCCAGAAGCCGGACGAGTCGAGTGCCGCCGGGTCGCTCGTGACATCGAGGAGTCCGGTGGCGACGCGGTCGCCGAAGCGGGCGAGAGGGGGGAAGTCCAGCACGCTGCCGAGTCTATGGCGGGTGTCCTCCGGGCGGTCCGGCAGTGTCCCTCCGGGTGGTGCGGGCTCGCGTGCGACCAGACACAGCGCAGCACGCTGCACAAACGCGTTTTTGTACTGGCCCAGGAATCCGCTAGAGTTCAACACGTCGCCGCGACGCGCAAGCCGACCGGAATGACAGGCGAACGTAGCTCAGTTGGTAGAGCGCAACCTTGCCAAGGTTGAGGTCGCGAGTTCGAACCTCGTCGTTCGCTCGAAAGAGCAAGGGGATCTTCCCGAACCCCTACACTCCTGGTGGAGTGGCCGAGAGGCGAGGCAACGGCCTGCAAAGCCGTCTACACGGGTTCAAATCCCGTCTCCACCTCCAAGGACGATTAGCTCAGCGGGAGAGCGCTTCCCTGACACGGAAGAGGTCACTGGTTCAATCCCAGTATCGTCCACTGGATCTTCTCGAAGGTCCGTTCCCGCGCGATTAGCTCAGCGGGAGAGCGCTTCCCTGACACGGAAGAGGTCACTGGTTCAATCCCAGTATCGCGCACGCAGTGCCCACGAACGACTCCCCGGAGTCACGACCGTGGTCCCGAGGACGATTAGCTCAGCGGGAGAGCGCTTCCCTGACACGGAAGAGGTCACTGGTTCAATCCCAGTATCGTCCACACACCGAAGCCCCCGGCCGTCTCGTACGGCCGGGGGCTTCGTCGTGGTGCCGGCGGCTCAGCTGGAGAAGAGCATGCGCCCGAAGCTCTTGTTGCGGTGGTGGCCGTGGTGGCCGCCGTGGTGCCCACCGTGCGGGGCGCCCCAGGCGGGGGCGGGCGGCGCCGGGTACGCCTGCGCGGCGGGCGGGGGCGGCGGCGCCGGCTGGGACCACTGGGACTCCAGACGGGTCAGCGCCTCCAGCTCGCCGTAGTCCAGGAAGATTCCGCGGCAGCCCGAGCACTGCTCGATCTGGACGCCGTTGCGGTTGTACGTGTGCATGGGCGCATGACACTTCGGACACTGCATCGTCGGTTCAACTCCTCGCCGGTCGGTCCTGCTTCGCCATTCGCCAGGACAGACTCTGTCCGGCTGCGGTCGGTTGCACACTACTTCGCGAGGTCGCGGGACAACTGGGCGGGGACGGAAGCCATTCGGGCACAGGCGTCGACGAGGGACTGCTCCACCTCGTCCAGGCGCCGGTCCGCCTCGACGGCCTTCGTCACCATCCGCGCGGCCGTCTGGACGGTGAGGGCGCGGGCCGGGACGTCCAGAGCGGGCCAGGGGTCCGTGTCCGGGGGAACCGCCGGGCCGCCGGACGTCCGGTACGCGGTCAGGAAGCGGGTCCACTCGTCGGGCGGGAGCAGCCCGCAGGCGTACCAGGCGGCCGGCCGGGCCAGGTCCCAGGCCGCCGGGCCCACCCCGAGGTCGTCGACGTCTATGAGCAGCCAGGGGCCGTCCGGCGCGGGGTGCCGGACGAGCTGGCCGAGGTGGAGGTCACCGTGGCAGAGGGTGCCGGTGTCGGGAAGGGGGCCCTCGCCGCGTGCCCAGGCGGGGAGGGCGGCCCAGGCCCGGAGTACGGCACGCGCGGCGGAGCCCCGCGCCGCGGCCCGGAGCCCGGCGACCGCCCGGGCGGCCTTCTCGGGGCCGCGCATGGGAGGGAGCGGGACGGGCGGCGGGGTGCGGTGCAGGCGGGCGAGGAGGCCGGCGGCGGCCTCCCAGGGGGCGGCGTCCGGGGCGTCGGGGTCGACCGGGCTGCCGTACGGCCAGAGGGTCACGGGCCTGCCGTGCAGGGCGACCGGCGTGGGCCTGAGGGGGGCCAGCAGTACGCCGGGTATCCGCGCCGCCGCGGTGAGGCGGGCGCCGAGCGCGGCGGGATCGGCGTCCGGGGCGTGCGCCTTGGCCACGGTGCCGGCGTGCCGGACGACCGTGGCGTCGGGACGATCGGCGAGGGTGACCACCGCTCCGCAGGCGCAGACGTCGGCGCGCGGGTGAGCCGCGGCCCTGGCACAGGCGGCCAGGTCGACGACGAGGGGTGGGGTCACGGGGCGTTCCTCGGAGCGGGGCTGGTGCAGGGAGGGTACGTGGGCGGGGACGGGGTCGGGCAGGGGGCCCCTCACGGGGCCGGTACGACGACGGCGCCCCCGCAGTGCGCCTGCGGCTGTGCGGGTGGGAGGTGAAAAGGGAAGCGGGTGGCCGGGCTCGTGCCGGTCGGCGCGGCGCTCTCACCCCGGCACGACGCCGGAGGCAAAAGCAATGCCGGCGCAGCTCCCCAGCTGCGCCGGCATCATTGCCGTCCGCCGCACCCCCGTCCCCACGGGGTTATGGGTGGATGTCCCCGCCCGGACCGCTCTTCCGGGCCTGGGGTCGCCGCTCAGCGCCCCAGCATCACGCCCACGGACGACGCCTGTGTGGCCACTGTCTCCCAGCCGTCGAAGACGACGAGGAGCAGGACCGCGAGAGGAAGGGCCATGGCCGTCGCCACCACGGGGTGGCGGCGGCCGGTGCGGCGCGGGCGGAACGCGGCGTGCGCCTTGCGTCCCTGCTCGCGGATCAGTGTCCGCGGTGCCGTGTAGGCCATGGCCCCTCTCCTGACCGTTCAGTTGTCGTCGGCAGCGGCGAGTGCCTGACCTCGGGGGACGAGTGCTGCACCCGCCGCTTGACCTCAAATCTAGGTCCGCGGCGGAAGGCGGGCGTCATGCCCTCGTACCGATTGGCGGGCCTCCCGGAGGATGAGCCATGGGCCAGGGCGTACTCCCCTGGGTGGAGAAGAGGACCTAGGTCTCGGGGTCTTCCCGGAGGGGCCGCCCGGTGTGTCCGGTGTTTTCCGAGCTGTCCTCGCGGGGCACCGGCTGCTCGACCAGGGCCAACACCCGGTTCGCCATGAACCGCGCCGTACGGACCACAACGCCGGTTCGCGTGACTTCGCTCACTTCGACGACACCTCGGCGTACGGCCGTCTCCACCCGGCGGCCCGCTCTGCTCGCCACCACCTCGTACGTACGTGTCGTGTCCCCGGCGTCCACGACTATCTCCACACGGTCACCCTTCAAGTGCCCAATCCCCCTTCTGCAACAGGTGGTTGGAAACGCGGACGGCCCAAAGGCGCGTCGACGGCACGCTCCCTGACCACCACTCAAGTCTCGCACCCGGCACTGACAATCCGTCCGGCCGAGAGGGCGCGGCCTCTGCGCGCAGGCGGCCGCGGAAACGTAAGCTGTGCCACGTCACACGGACCGGGCAGCGGGGATGAACATGGCGATGATGCGCCTGAGGCGCGAGGACCCGCGCGTCGTCGGCTCGTTCAGACTGCACCGACGCCTCGGCGCGGGCGGGATGGGCGTGGTCTACCTGGGGTCCGACAAGAAGGGCCAGCGGGTCGCCCTGAAGGTGATCCGGCCCGATCTGGCGGAGGATCAGGAGTTCCGCTCCCGCTTCGCCCGTGAGGTGTCGGCGGCCCGGAGGATCCGCGGCGGATGCACCGCGCGGCTCGTCGCGGCGGACCTGGAGGCGGACCGGCCCTGGTTCGCCACGCAGTACGTGCCGGGCCCCTCCCTGCACGACAAGGTCGCCGACGAGGGGGCGCTCCCCGCCGCCGACGTCGCCGCGGTCGGCGCCGCCCTGTCCGAGGGGCTGGTCGCGGTACACGAGGCCGGGGTCGTCCACCGGGACCTGAAGCCGTCCAACATCCTGCTCTCCCCCAAGGGCCCCCGCATCATCGACTTCGGGATCGCCTGGGCGACCGGGGCCTCCACGCTCACCCATGTCGGCACGGCCGTCGGCTCGCCCGGCTTCCTCGCGCCCGAGCAGGTGCGCGGAGCCACCGTCACGCCCGCCACGGACGTGTTCTCGCTGGGCGCCACCCTGGCGTACGCCTCCACCGGCGACTCCCCCTTCGGGCACGGCAGTTCCGAGGTGATGCTGTACCGCGTCGTCCACGAGGAGCCCCAGCTGCACGGCGTGCCGGACGCGCTGGCCCCGTTGGTGCGGGCCTGTCTGGCGAAGGACCCCGAGGAGCGGCCCAGCACGCTGGAGCTGTCGCTGCGGCTCAAGGAGATCGCGGCACGCGAGGCGCAGGGCCTGATCGAGGGGCGGCCTCCGGCGCCGCGCAGCGGCGAGGCGGACCGGCCCACCGGACGGCTGGCCGACACCTATCCCGACCGCGCGCCGCGCCGGCAGCAGCAGGGCGGGCCCGTGACTCCGGCGCCGCGCGGTGCCGGCAGTCCGCGGGGGCCGGTGGCGCCGCGGGGCGCGTCGGCGAGCCGGAACGGTGGCGCTCCTTCCCGCAGCGGCGGTCCGTCGTCCCGGTCCGGGGCGCGGCCCACGCCCGCCTCACGGAACACGCCGGCGCGCAACACCACCCGCTCCGGCAGCGGAAGTCGTACGGCACCGCGCGGCGGCGCCGGCCGTCCCGCGTCGCGGCCCACCGGGACCGGGCGGCGGCCGGCCAATCCGCGGCTGCTGCGGCAGCGGCTGTTCGTGTTCGTGGTCGTCACCCTGCTCGTGGCGCTCGGCATCGGGGTGGTGCAGGGCTGCCAGGCGGCGACGCGCGGGCTCGGCGACGAGCGGGGCCGCCCAGGCGCACAGCAGGAACAGGTACAGCCCGGCGGGGACCGGCCGTCGGACGCGGGGGCCTCGCTCGCCGAGCACCGGCCGTCGGACACGGGAGCCTCGCTCGCCGAGCACCGGCCGACGGCGCTCGTGGAGTCCCCGTAGGACCCGCCGACCGTACGAACCGCCTTACGGCAGGGGCCGGCCCGTCGCGACCGCGTAGAACGCGACGGCCGCCGCCGCGCCCACGTTGAGGGAGTCGACCCCGTGGGACATGGGGATGCGGACCCACTCGTCGGCGGCGACCAGGGCCTGGGTGGACAGGCCGTCGCCCTCCGCGCCGAGCATGAGCGCGACGCGGTCCATCCGGTGCGGGGCGGCCTCGTCGAGCGCCCTGGCCTTGTCGTCGGGGGTCAGGGCGAGCAGCGCGAAGCCGGCCTCGCGGACCGACTCGAGGCCCTTGGGCCAGACCTCCAGCCGGGCGTACGGCACGGAGAAGACGGCGCCCATGGAGACCTTGACGCTGCGCCGGTACAGGGGGTCGGCGCAGTCCGGTGACAGCAGGACCGCGTCCATGCCGAGCGCGGCGGCCGAGCGGAAGATGGCGCCGATGTTGGTGTGGTCGTTGACCGACTCCATGACGACGACCCGGCGTGCGGAACGCAGGAGTTCGGCGGCCGTGGGCAGGGGCTTGCGCTGCATGGAGGCGAGGGCGCCGCGGTGCACGTGGTATCCGGTGACGCGTTCGGCGAGTTCCGGGCTGACCGCGTAGACGGGGGCGGGCAGTTCGTCGATGACGTCGCGCATGACGTCGACCCACTTGGCGGACAGCAGCATGGAGCGCATCTCGTAGCCCGCGTCCTTCGCGCGTCGGATGACCTTCTCGCCCTCGGCGATGAAGAGACCCTCGGCGGGTTCGCGCTTGCGGCGCAGTTCGACGTCGGTCAGGCCCGTGTAGTCGCGCAGGCGCGGGTCGTCGGGGTCCTCGACGGTGATGAGATCGGCCACAGGGTGATACTGCCTTGTCGTACGTACGGTGCCAACGGCTCGGAACGGGTTGCGTTACCCGGGGTTACGCGGGGGCCCCGGGGCCGACGTCGACGACTTCGCCGACGACGATCACGGCGGGGGGCCTGACCTCCTGCTCACGCACGGTCTCGGCGACCGTCGCCAGCGTCGCGTCGACCCGGCGCTGGGCGGCGGTCGTGCCCTCCTGGACCAGGGCGACGGGTGTGCCCGCCGGCTTGCCGTGCGCGACGAGGGTCTCGGCGATCCTGCCGATCTTGTCGACACCCATCAGGATCACCAGGGTGCCGGTGAGCTTGGCGAGGGACGGCCAGTCGACGAGGGAACGCTCGTCGTCGGGGGCGACATGACCGCTGACCACGGTGAACTCGTGCGCGACCCCGCGGTGGGTGACCGGGATGCCGGCCGCGCCGGGGACGGAGATGGAGCTGGAGATCCCGGGGACGACCGTGCACGGGATCCCGGCCTCGGCGAGGGCCTGGGCCTCCTCCATGCCGCGCCCGAAGACGAAGGGGTCGCCGCCCTTGAGGCGCACGACGGACCTGCCCTGCCTGGCGTGCTCGATCAGGGCGTTGTTGATGGCCTCCTGGGCCATGTAGCGCCCGTACGGGATCTTCGCCGCGTCGATCACCTCGACGTGCGGGGGCAGTTCGGCGAGGAGGTCGCGGGGACCGAGGCGGTCGGCTATGACGACGTCGGCCTCGGCGAGCAGGCGGCGGCCGCGCACGGTGATCAGGTCCGGGTCGCCGGGGCCGCCGCCGACCAGGGCGACACCGGCGGTGCGGGTGCGGTGGTGCGGGGCGACCAGGGTGCCGTCGCGCAGGCCCTCGACGACGGCGTCACGAACGGCCGCGGTGTGCCGGGGGTCGCGGGCCTTGGCGTCCGTGGTGAGGATCGCGACGGTGACACCCTCGCTGTGGCCGGTGGCGGGGGTCCAGGCGGTCGCCGCCTCGGCGTCGTCGGAGCGGACGCACCAGACGCGGTGGCGTTCGGCCTCCGCCGAGGCGTGGGTGTTCGCCCCGTGGTCGCTGGTGGCGATCAGGGCGTACCAGGCGTCGGCCAGGTCCCCCTCGGCGTAGGGCCGCCGCTCCCAGGTGATCTCGCCCGCGTCCGCCATGGCCTCCACCGAGGGCGTGGCGTCCGGGGAGACCAGGAGGATGTCCGCGCCGGCCGCGATCAGGGCGGGCAGCCGGCGCTGGGCGACCTGGCCTCCGCCGAGGACGACCACACGACGGCCGCTGAGGCGGAGGCCTACGGGGTAGGCGGGGTGTTCGGCCATGAGGGTAAGGCTCCTCGTGCGGGCGTGCGGTGGGCGCTACGGCTCCGGAGCGGCCCTGACGTGCGGATGTCGGAGTGCGTTCAGCGTACGCGGCCGGGGCCGGACGGGTGCCACGAGCGCCCGTCCGGCCCGCTGCGCGCGGGGTGCCTACTTCTCGGTCACTCCCGCCGAGTCGAACGTCGCCACCTCATGCATCGCCCTCGCCGTGCTCTGGACCATCGGCAGGGCCAGCAGCGCACCCGTGCCCTCGCCGAGGCGGAGGTCGAGGTCGACCAGGGGGCGCAGGCCCAGCTTGTTGAGGGCGGCCACATGGCCGGGCTCCGCGCTGCGGTGTCCCGCGATGCAGGCCGCGAGGACCTCGGGGGCGATGGCGCGGGCGACCAGGGCCGCGGCGCCGGCGCTGACGCCGTCCAGGATGACCGGCGTCCGCAGGGACGCCCCGCCGAGGAGGAGGCCCACGATGGCGGCGTGTTCGAGACCGCCGATCGCGGCGAGGACGCCGATGGGGTCCGCCGGGTCCGGCTGGTGGAGTTCGATGGCACGGCGGACGACCTCGGTCTTGCGGGCGAGGGTCTCGTCGTTGATGCCGGTGCCCCGGCCGGTGACCTCCGCCGGGTCCGCCTCGGTGAAGACCGAGATCAGGGCGGCGGACGCCGTGGTGTTGGCGATGCCCATCTCACCCGTGAGCAGGGCCTTGTTGCCCGCCGCCACCAGGTCGCGGGCCGTCTCGATGCCCACCTCGATGGCCTGCGTGGCCTCCTCGCGGGTCATCGCGGGGCCGGTGGTCATGTCGCCCGTGCCGGGGCGGATCTTGCGCGGCAGCAGGCCCGGGGTGGACGGGAGCTCCGCGGCGACGCCGACGTCGACGATGCAGACCTCGGCGCCGACCTGGTTCGCGAAGGCGTTGCAGACCGCTCCCCCGCCGAGGAAGTTCGCCACCATCTGGGCCGTGACCTCCTGCGGCCACGGGGTGACGCCCTGGGCGTGCACACCGTGGTCGCCCGCGAAGATCGCGACTGCCGCCGGCTCCGGGACGGGGGGCGGGCACTGCCGGGACAGGCCGGACAGCTGGGCGGAGATGATCTCCAGCATGCCGAGCGCGCCGGCCGGCTTGGTCATCCGCTTCTGCCGCTCCCACGCCTCGCCGAGCGCCTTCGCGTCCAGCGGCCGGATCTGGGCGACGGTCTCCGCGAGCAGGTCGTGCGGCTCCTCCCCGGGCAGGGCACGGCGGCCGTACGTCTCCTCGTGCACGACCCAGGACAGCGGGCGGCGCCTGGACCAGCCCGCCTGCATCAGCTCGGGCTCCTCCGGGAACTCGTCGACGTACCCGACGCACAGATAGGCCACGATCTCCAGATGCTCGGGCAGGCCCAGCGTGCGGACCATCTCGCGCTCGTCGAAGAAGCTGACCCAGCCGACGCCGAGGCCCTCGGCGCGGGCCGCGAGCCAGAGGTTCTCGACCGCGAGCGCGGAGGAGTAGGGGGCCATCTGCGGCTGGGTGTGCCGGCCGAGGGTGTGCCGGCCGCCACGGGTCGGGTCGGCGGTGACGACGATGTTCACCGGGGTGTCGAGGATGGCCTCGATCTTCAGTTCCTTGAACTGCTTCGCCCGGCCCTTGGGAAGGGACTTGGCGTAGGCCTCGCGCTGGCGCATGGCCAGTTCGTGCATGGTGCGCCGGGTGTCGGCGGACCGGATGACGACGAAGTCCCAGGGCTGCGAGTGCCCGACCGAGGGCGCGGTGTGGGCGGCCTCCAGGACGCGCAGGAGCACCTCGTGCGGGATGGGGTCGCCGCGGAAGCCGTTGCGGATGTCCCGCCGTTCACGCATGACCTTCAGCACGGCCTCGCGCTCGGCGTCGTCGTAGGCGGGCGCGGCGGGGCCCATGGCCTGCCGGGCCTCCGCCACGGGGGCCGTTGCCGTCTCCTCGGGGTCCTGCGGCCTCTGCGGCTGCTGCGGGACCCGCTGGTCCTGCGGTCCCTGCCGGTGCTGCTGGTCGAGCACCCTCTGGTCCTCCTGCTCGGCGGCCCGGGTGTCCAAGTCCTCGGCGTTCTGCACCAGTTGGACGGCCTCGGGGGCGGACGCGGGAGCGGCCTCGCGGGGGCCGGGAACCATGGCCACGGCCTCCGGCTGCGCCGAAGGCCGGGGCGCCTGCTCCTGGGCGGGGAGGACGATGGCGTGCGGCGGGGTCGGCGCGAGGTGCGGGGTGGTCGGCACCGTGCCGTCCACCGGGACGAACCGGCCCAACTGCTGATCGGGGACCGCCTCGGGCGCGATCTCGTGCGGCTGCTCGACGGGCGCGGCCGGGTCCGCCTCCGCCGCCACGTCCACGGGGTGCGGGACGGGCTGGAGGGGCGGCTCGTCCGTCACCGGGGGTTCGGGGGCGCCGGCCGGTACGACCTGCTCGGCGACGTCCTGCGGCTCGGGCGCGAGGCGGGCGGGCTCGGTCGCGGGCGTGTCCTGGGCCCGCGCCAGGTCGTGGTCCGGCCGCCGCACGGGCTGCGGGGCTTCCACGGGCGCGGCGGCCTGAGCGTTCTCGGCCCCGGCAGCGGGCGCCTCCTCCGCGGCCACGAGGGGCTGCTCCGGCACGGCGGCGGACGCGGGTCCGGCGATCGGCGTCTCCTCCTGCGCGGCGGCGGGGGCGCTCGCGGGCTCACCCGCCTCCGGCACGAAGGGCTGTCCGTCGGGGGCGGCACCCTGCTGCGGGGGAGGCGCCGCCTCAGCGCCCGGCTCGGGTGCGAACGCGGGCTCGGTGGCGGCCCCCACCTCCGCGGTGTGGGCCTCGCCGTGACCGGGCGCCCCGGGGGCTCCGGCATCCGCGGCGATCCGCGCCGGCGCGGCCTGCGCCTGCGGCGGTCCGGGTACCTCCGCGAGGGCGGCTGCCGGCGCTTCGGCCGGCGCGTGCGGCTCGACCTGCTCATGGACCTGCGCCACCGGCTGCCGGCGCAGCTCACCCGGGGCGGGGACCGCGGCCATCGCCTGCGCGTACACCTCGGCCCGGGCCTCCTCGTGCACGGGAGCCGGCACGGCCGGCGCGCCCTGCACGGGGCCGTCCGCGTACTCGTAGGGCCGACCCGCCGGAACAGCCACCGGAACAACCGTTTCCGCAACCGCCGCCTCCGCGCCGACCGGGGTCCGCGCCCCGGTGGGCTGCGGCGCGGCGGTCCGGGTGCCGCTCCACGGCGTGGCGTCCTGCACCACCGCGGCCTGCTGCGGCGTCTCCCGCACATGCGGGACGTCGAGGTACTCGGGTCCCGCGGTGGGCGGCCCCATCTGCCGGACGGGCGCGCCCGCGGGGCCGCGGTCGGCGAGGGAGCGGACCGGGCTCGCGGAGGCGTCGGGGATCAGGGGCCCCAGGTGGAGCGGGCGGCGCGGCACGGCGGCGGGCACGGGCGCCGGCGGCACGGGCGTGGGACCCGGCAGGCGGACGCCGGTCAGGTCGACCGAACCGCTGTCGCGGCCGGACATCTCGTGGGCGCCCGGCTCGTGGAGGGCCTCGACGACCGGCTCGGGCGCGGGCGGGGCGACCTCGTTGCCCCAGGCCCCCTGCGCGCCGGGGAGCAGCAGGTCCTCCTCCTCGACGGACGTCTCGGAGACGTAGGTGTACGCGCCGGGAACGGAGACGTCGGGCTGTTCGACCAGCCCTGCGTTCTCCGGCAGCCCCTCGCCCGGGACCTGGCCGGTGTCGGTCATGCGTAACCCCTCGCCCATCGGTTGATGCTCCTACGTCCAGCTCACCCGGAACGGCGCACCGACCGCCCCGCCGTGAAGAACGAGCGCGCGTGCCCAGCGGCACGAACGACCCGCCGGAAAAGGCGACAAAGCCATTCAGTGGCATTGTCGCGGCCGTTCCACCGCCACGTCAGCTTCATTCACGACGGCCCGCTGTGGACTGTGCCACGTTGCGCGTCCCCGGGTTGTGCCGTACCGCACCCACCCCAGAACGAGCATGTTTTCCGGACATTGACCGACGAAGTGCCGGGCGCCCGAATGCGGTACAACGATCGGCCAGCCTACCGCGCGCAGTACGACAAACAGATCACGGGGCGCGATCGGGCAGCACGCCGGTCAGCAGGAACGCGACGCTCCGCTCCTTCTCCGTCCAGGACCGCGTGTCGAGTTCCACGGACTGCAGGAGGGCGCACTCGACCTCGTAGCCGTGCTCGGAGAGGTCGCGGCCGATGAGTTCGGCCGCGTCGCGGGTGGCGGCGTGGGTGACGATGCGCTGCGGGCGCCGGTCGGCGACCGCGGAGACCACGGCCGCGCCCTCGCCGCCGACCCGCACGACGTCGGGTTCGGGCAGGTTCTCCAGGACCTGCGGGGCGATGCCCTGGACGATCTGGAGCTGGACCCCGAGGCGGCGCGCGGCGGCGTCGGTGCGGGCGCAGGCGCCATGGTCGCGGTCGACGGCGATGACGGCGGCGCCGGCCCTGGCGGCCTCGGTGGCGAAGGCGCCGCTGCCGCAGCCGATGTCCCAGACGAGGTCCCCCACGCGGGGGCCGAGCCGGGCGAGTTGGGCCGCGCGCAGCAGTTCGGTCTCACCCTCGCCCAGGGCGCCGTCGTACGCCTCGGCCGGCAGGGTCCAGCCGCGCGGGCCCGGGGCGGGATCGCGGCCGGCGATCCAGCCGCCGCCCTCCTGCGCCGCGGCGGGACCACCGATGACGATGACGACGTTCGGGTCGCGCCAGGTGTGGTCGGCGGCCTTGTCGGAGGTGACGACGGTGACCTGCTCGCGCGCGGTGCCCAGTTCCTCGCAGATCACGAAGGTGCGGTGGACGCCGTCCAGGAGCAGCCCCAGTTCGGCGGGACCGGCGCCGGGCGAGGTGAGGACCGCGACCTTGCCATGGGCGCGGCATACGTTCACCGCGCGTCGCAGGGTGCGGGGGTGTGCGACGACCACCTGTGCGTCGTCCCAGGGCATGCCCGCCCGCGCGAAGGCGGCGGCCACGGAGGAGACGGCGGGGACGACCTCGACCTCCAGGCCGAACTCGGGGGCGCGCAGGGTACGGACCACGCCGAAGAAGCCCGGGTCGCCGTCGGCGACGACCACGGCGGTGCCGCGATGGGCCGCGATCCGGCGGGCGGCGAGGGCGACGCTGCCGAGCCGGACGCGCTCGGCGCCGGGCGGTACCTCGGGCAGTCCCAGGTGGTGTCCGGCACCCGCCACGAGGGTGGCGGCGCCCAGCGCGCCGCGTGCCGTGGCGGTCAGTGGAGAGCCGTCCCAGCCGATCACCGTGACCCGGTCGGCCATCGTCGTCAGTCTCCTGGGTTCGCGCAGGTCGTCGGCGGCAGCCGGCGGGCGGGCTCCGTGAGAGTACCTGGTGCGGTCCGGGCGCGCTCGTGCGGCTTCCCCGCCGGCCTCAGTTCCAGTCCGAGTACGACGTGAAACCGCCGGTGTCCGCGAACTGCTCGCCCGCACCTTCCAGGTCCTCGGGCAGCAGGCTCCACACGATGTAGTCGGTGCGCACCTCGGTCCAGCGGCCGTCGTCCGTGCGGGCGCGCGCTATGCAGGCGCCGCGCAGGACACCCTCGCTGATGCAGCCGATCTTCTGGGCGACCTGCTGGGAGGCGGTGTTGTCGGCCGCGGTGCGCAGCTCGATGCGTTCGAACTTCTGGTCGTGGAACAGCCACTGGGCGGTGGCGAGCGCCGCCTCCGAGGCGTAGCCCTCCCCGCGGGCCCAGGGGGCGACGACGTACGACAGCTCGGTGGCGCGTACGTGCCAGTTGGCGCGGTTCAGCTGGATGAGGCCGACCAGGCGCTGGGTGAGGAACTCGGTGACGGCGAGGGCGACGCCGCGTCCCCGGGCGCGCTCGGCGGGGGCCTGTCCGGTGATCCAGGCGCGGGCGCTGTCCTCGGTGAAGGGCAGCCGCACATCGGTCCAGGCGACGACCTGCTCGTCGTTCATCATCTCGGCGAGGGCGGGGACGTCGTCCTCGTCGAACGGACGCAGCACCAACCGCTCCGTGCTGATGGAGACGCTGGGGAAGCTGCTCGTCATGACGTCGCTCCATAACCTTCGAACCGTCAGGGACTGCTGAACTGCCCAGCATGCAGTATGAAAGCACTCCGCCACACACCCGGGGTCGACTCCGTGCGAAGGAGCGGACCCCGGGTGCGCGGGAAGGCGGACGCGGCTCAGAAGGAGGCGATGACCGAGCCGGCGTACTCCTTCTCGATGAACTTCTTGACCTCGGGGGAGGTGAGCAGCTTCGCGAGCTTCTTCACGCGCGGGTCGTCCTCGCTGCCTTCCTTGACGACGAGGAGGTTGACGTTCGGGTTGTTGTCCGGGGACTCCAGGACGAGGGCGTCCCGGGCCGGCTCGAGGTCCGCCTCCAGGGCGTAGTTGCCGTTGATCACGGCCGCGTCGACGTCCTTCAGGGCGCGGGGCGTCAGGGCCGCCTCCAGCTCCTTGAACTTGAGGTTCTTCGGGTTCTCGGTGATGTCGGCGGTGGTGGCCGCGGTGCCGACGCCGTCCTTGAGCGTGAGCAGCCCGTTCGCGGCGAGCAGCTGGAGGGCGCGCGCCTCGGTGACGGTGTCGTTGGGGACGGCGATGGTCGCGCCGTTCTTCAGACCGGCGACCTTGTCGGTCTTCTCGGAGTACAGGCCGAGCGGCTCGAGGTGCACGGAGGCGACGGACACCAGGTGGGTGCCGTTCTTCTTGTTGAAGTCCTCGAGGTAGGGCGCGGTCTGGAAGTAGTTGGCGCCCACGGAGCCGTCCTCCGTCGCCGTGTTCGGCGTGACGTAGTCGGTGAACTCCTTGACCTCGAGGTCGAGGCCGGCCTTCGCGGCCAGGTTGTCCTTGACGTACTGGAGGACCTGGGCGTGCGGGACGGGCGTCGCGGCGACGACCAGCGGTCCCGAGGTGTCGGAGGCGGCGTCCTGGCCCGAGCCGCAGGCGGTGAGCCCGAGGGTGAGTGCTCCGGCGGCGAGGGCGGCGGCGGTGATCTTGGCGGTGTTACGCACGAAAAGTGCCTTTCCTTAAGGGTGGTGCGACCCCGCGATGGTGTGCGGGGGGTTCTTGGGGGGTTACGCGACCTTGTCCACGTCGGCCACGGCGGGCTCCTTCGCCTTCAGCAGGCGGAGCTTGGGGCCGGGGCCGGAGCCCGCGCCGCGGTGGTGCAGGGAGCGGGCCGTGCAGTCGCCGGCGAACTGGATGAGGGAGATGGCGACGGCGAGGACCGCCACGGTGATCCACATCAGTCCGGTCTCGAAGCGCTGGTAGCCGTAACGGACGGCGAGGTCGCCGAGTCCGCCGCCGCCGACGGTGCCCGCCATGGCCGAGTAGCCGATCAGGGCGATGACCGTGGTCGTGGTGGAGGCGATCAGGGACGGCAGGGCCTCGGGGACGAGGACCTTGCGGACGACGGTCCAGTTGTTGCCGCCCATGGACTGCACGGCCTCGACCAGGCCGTGGTCCACCTCGCGGACGGCCGTCTCGACGAGGCGGGCGAAGAACGGGATGCCGCCGATGGCGAGCGGCACGATGGCGGCACCGCTGCCGATGGTGGTGCCGGTGACCCAGCGGGTGAAGCTCATCAGCGCCACCATCAGGATGATGAACGGCAGCGAGCGGCCCACGTTCACGATCTGCCCGATGACCTTGTTCAGCACGGTGCTCTGCAGCAGTCCGCCCTTGTCCGTGAGGACGAGCAGGACGCCGATCGGCAGGCCGAGGACGACGGCGATCAGAGTCGACCAGCCGACCATGATCAGCGTCTCGGTACAGGCCTGCTCCAGCAGGGGCCGCATCTCGGACCAGGTCACTTGGCATCTTCCTTCACCAGCAGGGGCGCGTCGTCCGCGGCGCCCACGATGTCGATCTGCAGGCCCTGTTCGCGCAGGAAGCCGATCGGCACGACGTTGTCCTCGTAGCGGCCGGGCAGCTCGATGCGCATCCGGCCGACCTGGAGGCCGCCGACGGTGTCGATCGCGGCGCCCAGGATGGAGATGTCGATGTTGTACGTGCGGGCCAGCTGGGAGATGACCGGCTGGGTGGCGGACTCGCCGTGGAAGGTGACGTCGAGGACCGTGCGGTCGTCGCCGGACGCCTCGCCGCCCACCGGGAAGAGCGCGGAGGCCAGCTCCGAGCCCGGGGTGGCGAGCAGTTCGCCGACCGTGCCGGACTCGACGATACGGCCCTTGTCCATCAGGGCGGCCGAGTCGCAGACGCTCTTGACGACGTCCATCTCGTGCGTGATGAGCAGGACGGTCAGACCGAGCTGCTCGTTCAGGTCGCGCAGCAGCTTCAGGATCGAGCGGGTGGTCTCGGGGTCGAGGGCGCTGGTGGCCTCGTCGGAGAGCAGCACCTTGGGGTCGCCGGCCAGGGCGCGGGCGATGCCGACGCGCTGCTTCTGGCCGCCGGAGAGCTGGGCGGGGTAGGCCTTCGCCTTGTCGGCGAGGCCTACCAGGTCGAGCAGTTCGAGCGCCTTGCGGGAACGTTCCTTCCCTGACTTGCCGAGGATCTCCAGCGGCAGCTCGACGTTGTCCTGGACGGTCCGCGAGGACAGCAGATTGAAGTGCTGGAAGACCATCCCGATGTGGCTGCGCGCCCGGCGCAGTTCCCGTCCCGCGCGCGGACCGCGCCCGACGAGGGCGGTGAGGTCCTGGCCCGCCACCGTGACCGTGCCGGAGGTCGGGCGCTCCAGGAGGTTGACGCAGCGGATCAGCGAGGACTTGCCCGCGCCGGACTGGCCGATGACGCCGTACACCTCGCCTTCGCGGACGTGCAGATCGACGCCGTCCAGGGCGGTGACCTCGCGACCGCGGGAGCGGTAGGTCTTGGTAAGGCCCGATGTGGTGATCACGTGGGGGTTCCGTCACTGTCGAGTACCGGGGCACGGGTGTGCCCGGATACGAGAGGGAGGTGGTGCGCGGGGCAAGGGGGTCACGTACGGCGAAGAGGTACGGACATGCCGCGGCGGCTCGCTTCGGGGCGCGAGGCTCAGGGGGATCGGGGGCCCTCTAGAAGGCGCACATTCGACGACACATACAGCCGGCACCGGGCGTGGGGGTCGCCTCGGTCGCAGGGATGCGGCTGCTCGTCGTGGTCATGCGATCAGTAAAGCAGACGTACACAGGCAATCAGGAAACGCAGTCCGCATTGCGGACAGCGGTGGACGGTCCTCAGTGCCGTACGGAGATCTCCACGCCCTGGGAGGTGACCAGCACGGACAGGGCCGACAGGTCCTCGACCACCAGGTCGGCGGTCAGCTCGTGGGCGGGGTGGGTTGTGGCCAAGGCCACGGTGGTCATCCCGGCGGCACGCCCCGCCCGCAGTCCGGCGGGGGCGTCCTCGAAGACGACGCAGGCGGCCGGGTCGACGCCCAGCGCGCGGGCACCGAGCAGGTAGGGCTGCGGGTCGGGCTTGCCCCGGGTGACGTCGTCGGCGGCGATCAGCGTCTTGGGCAGGATGCCGACGGCGTCGAGGCGGGCCTCGGCCAGACGGCGGGTGGCGGAGGTGACGACGGCCCAGCGCTCGGCGGGCAGGGCGGTGAGGAAGTCGTGGGTGCCGGGGAGCAGGCGCACACCGCCGTTGGGGACGTCCTCCACCTCCAGCGCCTCGATCCGCGCGACGGCCTCGGGCACGATCTCGGACGGCAGCAGGTCGGCGGCTATCTCGGCCGCGGTGCGGCCGTGCAGCTCGACCTCCGCGAAACGTTCGGCGGTGAGGCCGTACTCGCCGGCCCAGAGGGTCCAGCAGCGGTGGACGGATTCGAGCGAGGAGACCAGAGTGCCGTCGTTGTCGAAGAGGAGGGCTTGAGCGCGGATCTTCATGCTCTCGACCCTACGGGGCAGCCCGGGGGCGACCGCACCAGGCCTTTCGGGCCGTAATAGGGTCGGTCCATGCTTGATGCCCTGACGGTGGCGACCGCTGTCGCCGCCCTGCTGCTCGGCGCGTGGTGCGGCTGGGCCGCGTACCGCGATCAGCCGACGAAGGACTGGCACTTCATCGGCATGGCCGTGGTGTCGGTGCTGGCGCTGGCGCAGTTGGTGATCGGCATCGTGCAGTTGGCGCGCGGCGAGAAGCCGGCCCAGGGAACGACCATCTTCGTGGCGTATCTGCTGGGCGCGTTCGCCTGCGTCCCGGCCGCCGGGTTCATGTCGCTGGCCGAGCGGTCCAGGTGGGGTTCGGTCACGGTCGCCGCGGGCGGCGTGGTGCTCGCCGTGCTGCAGGTGCGGCTCTATGACATCTGGGGAGGCTGAGGTGACCACGACAGCCAGGACACGGCTGATCAGCGGGCCCGGCGTACTGCTGGTCTGGCTGTACGGCGTGATGGTCGTGGGAGCCGTGTCGCGGTCCGCGTACCAGATCGCGACCGAGTTCGACCGGGCGCCGCTCGCCTACTCGCTGTCGGCGCTGGCCGGGGTCGTGTACGGGTTCATCACGTACACGCTGGTGCGCGGCGGGGAGACGGCCCGCAGGGCGGCACAGGTCTGCTGCGGCGCCGAGCTGGTGGGCGTGCTGGTCGTCGGTGCGTGGACGCTGGTCGAGCCGTCGGCGTTCCCGGACGCGACCGTGTGGTCCGACTTCGGCATGGGCTATCTGTTCATCCCGGTGCTGCTGCCGGTGTCGGCGCTGTGGTGGTTGCGGAAGGCGCGACACGCGCAGGCGGGCTGAGCACCGTCGCAGGACGCGGGTTCGCGAGGCCGGACGCGGGCGACCCCGCGTCCAGGGCGTGGCCGCTCAGGCCGTCGCCACGTAGGCGCCCGCCTGCTTCTCCAGGACGATCATGGGTACGCCGTCCGTCCCCTTCGACGTGCCGACCGTCTCGTAGCCGACCTTGCGGTAGAGGCGGAGGCTGCTCTCGCTGCGGTGGCCGGTGTGGAGGCGGAACTTCTTGGCGCCGCGCTGCTCAGCGAGTGCCGACTCGGCCGCGCGCAGGAGGCGGGCGCCGATGCCGTGGCCCTGGAGGCGGGGGTGGACGCAGAGGCCGCCGATGGAGGCCGCGCCGTCGTCGGTGATCGTGCCGCGCACCGAGCCGATCACCTCGTCGCCGAGCCGGGCCACGAAGACGCAGTCCTCGGCGACCTCCTGACGGACCGAATCCAGCGTCTGGACGAGCGGGTCGATGCGGTAGTTGCCGTACAGCGCCGCCTCGCTCTGGAAGCACAGGTACTGCAGCTTGAAGATCTGCTCGACGTCCTGGTCGGTCGCCTCGGAGATGATCACGCTCATGCCCATGTGTGCACGCCTCCCGCTCACCTGTTGCTGATGTCCCTCACTCCTATCCCCGCGCTCCCTGAGCCGCAACCTCCGCGGCGAGCAATCGCCGCAGACATCCCAGACATCTGGAACGTTCCGGCCCGAGACTCCCCTGTGAGATACCCAACTCCCCCGCGATCTCCCGGTATGTGGGGTCCCTGGGGGACATCAGCGCCTCCAGCAGGACGGGGCAGCGGCCGGGCAGCCTGCGCACCGCGGCACGCAGGGCACGGGTGCGGGAGGCGCTGAGGACGAGCTGTTCGGGGGTGCGCTCGGCGGCGTCGGCGGGCTCGGTGCCGTAGGGGCGTTCCCGTCGGGTCGTGCGGCGGGAGCGGCGGGCCTCGGAGCGCACGGCGCGGCGCAGCCAGCGCTCGGGGTCGCGGGGCGGGCCGCCGGAGTCGAGGAGTTCCAGCAGGCGGAGCCAGACCGCCTGTTCCAGGTCTGCGGGCTCGGTGCCGGCGGCGGGCGCCTCGGCCGAGGCCTCGGCGGCGAGCAGGGGGCGCAGTGCGGTGACCAGATCGTGCGTCATATGCGGCACGACGCGCCCGCCCGGGCGTCGGGTTGCCCGGGCGGGCGGCAGTCACCCCGATCGGGGTGGGGCGGTTCAGCCGTTGACGAAGTCCTCGCGGGCCAGCAGACCGGTGTCCGGCTGGTCGGTGAAGATGCCGTCGATGCCGGTGGCGAAGTACGCCTTGTAGGCGCCGAAGGCGTCGCCGTAGGCGTCCGCGTCGGTGCCCTTGCGGAAGTTCGCGGGCAGGAAGGGGTTCTCGTTGCGCAGGGTGTAGGGGTGCAGCTTGAGGCCGACCTTGTGGGCGTCGGCGACCAGGGTGGTCGGCCGGGTGAGGTTGCCCGCGGCGTCCCTCGGGATGACCAGGTCGAGCGTGGGGCCGATGCCCTGGGCGTAGGAGGCGATCTCGCGCAGGCCGGCCGGCTTGATCAGGTCGGCGACGCTGCGCGGGTCACCGGTCTCCACGAAGTCCCAGGGGCGGGTGGTGGCGCCGGACAGCAGCACGACGAGCGGGTTGTCGACCAGCTTGTGCAGGCGCTGGATGCTGGTCGGCTCGAAGGACTGGAGGATGACCGGCGAGTTCCAGCGGTCCCTGCGGTACTTGCGCAGCACCTTGGCGACGCGCTCCTCCAGGGAGAGGCCCAGTGCGCGGAAGTAGGTGGGGTGCTTGAGCTCGGGGTAGATCCACACCTCCTTGCCGCGCCTGCGGGCCTGCTCGTCCTGCCAACGGAGCACCTCTTCGAAGGTGGGGATCTCCCAGCGGCCGTCGTAGAGGGTGTTGTGCGGGCGGTTGGCCGGGATGCGCTCGGTGGCGCGCAGGGTCTTCAGCTCGGCGAGGGTGAAGTCCTCGGTGAACCAGCCGGTGGTGGAGACACCGTCCAGCAGCTTCGTGGTCCTGCGGTCGACGAACTCGGGGTGGCTCGCGACGTCCGTGGTGCCGCCGATCTCGGGCTCGTGCCGGCAGACGAGGTGGCCGTCCTTGGTGGGCACCAGGTCGCCGGCCTCGACGATGTCGGCGCCCATGTCGAGGGCCAGCTGGTACGAGCCGAGGGTGTGCTCGGGGCGGTAGCCGCTGGCGCCGCGGTGACCGACGATCGTCGGCACGGGCAGGCTCTTCATTCCTCGGCCTCCCTGGCGTGCGTCGGCTCTGGCCGTGCCGGGCAGTCCGAGGACGGCGCCGCCGGCGCCGAGCATCGCGGCGCCGAGGAGCGCCCGCCGCCCGTGGTGCGCCTGCTCCCGCTCGTTCGACTCCTGCGTTGCCATCAGCGGCCTCCCTGCCGTGAATGTCGATGGTGCCGGCCGATGGTAGGGGTGTAGACGTGTCAGCCGGGAGGCGTCATGTCGAACGCGTGGATGACTACGGATGTCGTATGAGGACCGTATGTTCGGCCGAGGTGACGAGGTGTCGGCTTCGGCGGTGTGTGGCGGGGTAGCCGGTCGGTAGCGGCTCGACGCGATGTCGGTCACATCGTCGCGGCCGGGATACGCGTAGGCTGCGAGGCGCCACCGCAGGTGAACGTACGTCAACAGTGCGTAAGACCTCGGTGAACCCGATGTCCCCGATGTGCTTTTGCCCGGGGGCCGCGAGTATCGTCCTCACCTGCACAGACTCATACCGAAACCGTTGACCCCGGAGGGCCCGTTGTCCCGCTTCGCGCTCATCAAGGCAGTGCTCGGTCCGATCATGCGCCTGATGTTCCGCCCTCGGGTGGAGGGCGTGGAGCACATCCCGGGCTCCGGTCCGGTGATCCTGGCCGGCAACCACCTCACGTTCATCGACTCGATGATCCTGCCGCTGGTCTGCGACCGTCAGGTCTTCTTCATCGGCAAGGACGAGTACGTCACCGGTAAGGGGCTCAAGGGCCGGTTGATGGCGTGGTTCTTCACCGGCGTCGGCATGATCCCCGTCGACCGCGACGGCGCCAGGGGCGGCGTCGCGGCGCTGATGACCGGGCGCCGGATCCTGGAGGAGGGGCGCGTCTTCGGTATCTACCCCGAGGGCACCCGCTCGCCCGACGGGCGTCTGTACCGGGGCCGTACCGGCATCGCCCGGCTCACCCTGATGACCGGGGCTCCGGTCGTCCCCTTCGCCATGATCGGGACGGACCGGATCCAGCCCGGCGGTGCCGGCTTCCCCCGGCCCGCGCGGGTGACGGTGCGCTTCGGTGAGGCGCTGGAGTTCTCCCGGTACGACGGGATGGACCGGGACCGCTATGTGCTGCGGGCCGTGACGGACTCCGTGATGACGGAGGTCATGCGGCTGTCGGGGCAGGAGTATGTGGACATGTACGCCACGAAGGCCAAGGAAGCGGCTTAGCTCCGCTGGTTGGCGGGGCGGGTCGTCGGGGGGTGCGGTTCGGGTTCGGCTGCGGGTGGGTGGGGGCTTGGCGCGCCGTTCCCCGCGCCCCTGGGGTCGTTGCCCTCGGCGTCGTTTTGAGGCTCCGGCCGGTTCGCGCGGGGTGCGGGTCGTTGCTGCGCTGCAGGTGGGTGGGGGCTTGGCGCGCCGTTCCCCGCGCCCCTGCGGTTGGTTTCCCTCCGCGGGGGATTTGAGGCTCGGGCGAGGTCGTACAGGGTGCCGGTCGTTGCTGCGCGCGGGTGCGTGGTTACCCGCGACCCTGGGGCGCGGGGCGGTCGGTCAGTCCAGTTTTTGGTTCCGGAGCAGGAACCATGCCGCTCCCGCCGCCGCCAGCAGTACCGTCGCACCCACGCCCGACGCGAGGGCCAGGCCGTCCACGAAGGACTCGCGGGCCGCTTCCAGCAGGGCCGCGGAGGTGGGGGCCGGGAGGCCCGCCGCGGCCTCGACGGCTCCGCCCAGTGACTCGTGCGCGGCCTCCGGCGTGCCCGCGGGCGCGGCGAAGCCCTTGTAGACGCCGGTCACGATCGAACCGAGCAGCGCGATACCGAGGGCTGCGCCCAGTTCGTACGCCGTCTCAGAGACGGCCGACGCCGCGCCCGCCTGTTCCTTGGGCACCGACGCGAGGATCACGTCGGCGGTCACCGTGAACGAGAATCCGGCGCCGACACCGACGACCAGCAGCGCGGTGCCGAGCAGCGGGTACCCCGTGTCCCGGGAGAGCAGGGTCAGCGCGCCCAGCGCCAGGCCGACCGCGGCGAGACCGCCCGCGACCACCGCCCGCACCGAGTACCGCCGGGCCGCCCGCCCGGCGACCAGGCCGGCCGCCACCGCACCGATGGCGGCGGGAAGTTCGGCGAGGCCCGCCTCCAACGGTCGCCTGCCCTGGACCAGTTGCAGATACTGCGAGAGGAAGAAGACCAGACCGGACATGCCGAGGACGGTCAGCAGATCGGCGAGCACCGCCCCACTGAAGCCGCGGTGGCGGAACAGCCGCATGTCCAGCAGCGGGGCCCGCAGGGTGAACTGACGCCGGACGAAGCCGTGGAGCGCGGCGGCGCCCAGCAGGCCCACGACGACCGCCTCCCAGCCGAACCCGTGCGTCGCGGCCTCCTTGACCGCGTACACCACCGCGATCATGCCGACCAGCGACAGCACCACGCTCGGCAGGTCCCAGGGGCCGTGCCCGGGGTTCTTCGACTCGGGCAGCAGCTTGATGCCGACGAGGACGAGGACCACCATCACGGGCAGGTTGATCAGGAAGACGGAGCCCCACCAGAAGTGCTCCAGCAGGAACCCGCCGACGATCGGCCCGATCGCCATGCCGGCCGCCGCGGTGGCACCCCAGACACCGATGGCGAGGCTGCGCTCGCGCGGGTCGTGGAAGAGGTTGCGGATCAGGGCGAGCGTGGCCGGCATCAGGGTCGCGCCCGCGACACCCAGCAGCGCCCGGGCCAGGATCAGCATCTCGGGGGTGGTCGCGTAGGCGTTGAGCACGGACACCGCGCCGAACGCCGTGGCGCCGATCAGCAGGATCCGCTTGCGGCCGACGCGGTCGCCGAGGCTGCCCATGGAGACGAGCAGACCGGCGATCACGAAGGAGTAGACGTCACCGATCCATAGCAGCTGGGCGCCGGACGGGCTCAGGTCCTCCGATATGTAAGGAGTCGCGAGGCCGAGCACGGTGGCGTCCACCGCCACCAGCAGCACGGCGAGCATGAGCACGGACAGCGCGAGCCAACGCCCTGGGCGCCTCACCGCGTCGTGCGTGTACGCCGGCCGCAGGGTGCTGGTCATGATTCCTCTCTCCGTGTCGCGCCGCCGAGCAGCAGCTCGACGATCATGTGCTGGAAGTCCTTCGCGGCGACCCTGCCGTCATGGACGGACCAGGCGCCGGCGGCGATCAGGCCGTAGAGGGCCTCGGTGAGCCAGGCGGGGGACAGGTCGATGCGGAACTCGCCGGTGTCCTGGCCCCGCCGGAACAACGCCGAGATCCGGGCGTCGAGCCGGTCCCAGCCCTCGTTCTGCTCGTCGCCCTCGAACAGCTGGTTCTCGGTGTAGAGGAAGGCGACGAGTCCGGCCACGGGCTCGACCTCCCGCACCAGCCGCCGTACGGCGTCGCGCGCGCCGCCCTCGTCCAGCCGGGCCGCCTCCAGGGCCGCCTCGCACTCCGCGAGGCCGAGCGCCTCCAGCGCCCGGACGAGCGCGTCGCGGCCCGCGAACTGGCGGTGCAGTGTGGCCCGGCTGATCCCCGCGGCCTTGGCGACCTCGTCCATGGTCGCGGTGGACTTTCTGGTCAGCAGGGCTGCTGCGGTGCGCAGCACGTACTCGCGATCGACGGCCATGAGACAAGAATACCCCAGATGAGACACTCGTGTCTCATCTTGCCGTGTGTGCCTCACCTGAGCGACGAGGTGACGCCAGGGTCAGTGCCAGGGCAGCCGCGCGCGCTGCTCCCAGTAGACCTGCGGGTCCTCTGCGAGGACGGCGAGTCGTGCCAGCTGATCGTCGTCGAGGTCCACGACCGGGGCGTGCAGGTTCGAGGCGAGCTGGCCGGTGGTCGCGGCGCCGGAGAGGGCCACGCCCGCCCAGGGCTTGCTGAGGATCAGCGCGAGAGCGACGGCGTCGCAGCCCAGGCCCGTCTCCGCGGCCACGGCCTTGAGCCCGCCCGGCGCGTGCCGCTCCACCAGCCGCCCGTTGGCCATGCCCTCCTTGACGATGACGGTGAGCCCGGCGTCGTGCGCCGCGGCGAGGGCGTGGGCGGCCGAGGTCTCCAGGACGTTGAACGTGGACTGGACCGTACGGAAGAGGGGCTCACCGTCGACCGTCACCTCCAGCGCCGCCCGGATCGCCGCGGCCTGCTCGGGGCCGCTGGTGGAGAAGCCGATCGTCAGTCCCCCGGCGGCGGCCTCGGCGAGCGCGGCGTGCAGTCGCCTGTCGGAGAGGGCGGGGCTGTCCGGGGTCACCGAGTGGATCTGGTAGAGGTCGAGCCGGTCGCCGAGCAGTTCGGCGCTCTCGGCGCGCTGCCGCTCGTAGGTGGCGAGGCCGTGGTCCTTGACCTCGTGCCGCTGGGCGTCCGTGGACCAGTCGGCGGTGTAGGTGTAGCCCCATTTGCTGCCGACGACGACGTCGTCGGCCTCGGGGTGGGCGTTCAGCCAGCCGGCGAGGAACTCCTCGGAGCGGCCGTAGGAGCGGGCGGCGTCGAAGTAGCGCACGCCCTGCGCGTAGGCGGCGTCCAGGAGTTCATGGGTGCGGGCCCGCAGCGTCTCGACGCCGCGGTCCTGACCGAGGTCCCGCTCCCGGCCGAGGTTGATGTAGCCGGGGCGGCCGACGGCGGCGAGACCCAGTCCGATATGGCAGGTGGGGGTCGTCGCTGTGGCCAGTCGGGCGAAGGGCATCGCGGGCTCCGTTCGGTCGGCTCCGGTACGGCTCGCGACCAACGTAACCCGCGACGGCCCTCGCCCCCGGCAGCCGAGGGCTTTGCCCTACCGCCCGCCGCGCGCCGTCGCCCACGCGTGCTGGGCCGCCACGTCCGTCTTCACCTCGGCCAGCTGGATCGCGACGGCGGCGGGGGCCGTACCCCCGCGGCCGTCGCGGGAGGCGAGGGCGCCGGCGACGTCGAGCACGGTGCGGACCTCGGGGGTGAGATGGGCGGAGATCTTCGCGAACTGCTCGTCGGTCAGCTCGTCCAGTTCCTTGCCCTCGGCTTCGGCGGCCTTGACGCACTCACCGGCCACCTCGTGCGCCACCCGGAACGGCACGCCCTGCCTGACCAGCCACTCCGCGATGTCCGTGGCCAGCGAGAAGCCCGCCGGAGCCAGCTCCTCCATGCGCTCGCGGTGCACGGTGAGGGTGGCCATCATGCCGGTGAAGGCGGGGAGGAGGACCTCCAGCTGGTCGATGGAGTCGAAGACCGGCTCCTTGTCCTCCTGGAGGTCGCGGTTGTACGCGAGCGGGAGCGCCTTGAGGGTGGCCATCAGGCCGGTGAGGTTGCCGATCAGTCGGCCGGACTTGCCGCGCGCCAGCTCCGCGATGTCCGGGTTCTTCTTCTGCGGCATGATCGACGAGCCGGTGGAGAAGGCGTCATGCAGGGTGACGAAGGAGAACTCCTTCGTGTTCCAGATGATGACCTCCTCGGCGATCCGGGAGAGGTTCACCCCGATCATCGCGGTGACGAAGGCGAACTCGGCGACGAAGTCCCGGGAGGCCGTGCCGTCGATGGAGTTGGCGACGCTGCCGTGCTCGAAGCCGAGGTCCTTCGCGACCGCCTCCGGGTCCAGGCCGAGGCTGCTGCCCGCGAGGGCGCCCGAGCCGTACGGCGACACGGCCGTCCGCTCGTCCCACTGACGCAGCCGCTCGGCGTCCCGGGACAGGGACTGCACATGCGCGAGGACGTGATGGGCGAAGAGGACCGGCTGGGCGTGCTGGAGATGGGTGCGGCCGGGCATCGCGACGTCGGGGTGTGCCTCGGCGAGGCCGATCAGGGCGTCCTGGAGGTCGGCGATCAGGCCGCCCACCGTACGGGCGTGGTCGCGCAGGTACATCCGGAAGAGCGTCGCCACCTGGTCGTTCCTCGACCGGCCCGCGCGCAGCTTGCCGCCGAGGTCCGGGCCGAGGCGCTCCAGCAGGCCCCGCTCCAGGGCCGTGTGGACGTCCTCGTCGGCGAGGGTGCCGACGAAGTCGCCGGCGGCCACGTCGGCGTCGAGCCGGTCGAGCCCCTCGATCATCCGGCTCAGTTCGTCGGCGGTGAGCAGGCCCGCCTTGTGCAGCACACGGGCGTGGGCACGCGAACCGGCGATGTCGTAGGGCGCGAGCCGCCAGTCGAAGTGGACCGACGCGGACAGCTTCGCCAGGGCCTCGGCGGGACCGTCGGCGAAACGGCCGCCCCAGAGCCGTACGTCACCGCTGCGTACGTCACCGCTGTTGCTGCTCACTTGCGTTGCTCCTCGGAGAAGTCGGTGGGCCTCGGCCGCCCGTGGGACCGCCGTTGTGCGACCGCCTCCCCACCCTTGCAGGTGAGGAGGCGGCTGTCAGATCGATGCGTGGGAGGTGACCCGAAGGGCGGACCCGTCAGGCGAGGTCGCGCTTGGCGGCGATCTTCGACGACAGGCTGTAGATGTCGATGAAGCCCTTGGCCGCGGCCTGGTCGAAGGTGTCGCCCGTGTCGTAGGTCGCGAGGTTGAAGTCGTACAGCGAGGCCTCGGAGCGCCGGCCCGTGACCACCGCGCGGCCGCCGTGCAGGGTCATCCGGATGTCCCCGCTCACGTGCTGGTTCGCCTCGTTGATGAAGCCGTCCAGGGCGCGCTTGAGCGGGGAGAACCACAGGCCGTCGTAGACCAGCTCGCCCCAGCGCTGCTCGACCTGCCGCTTGTAGCGGGCGAGCTCGCGCTCGACGGTGACGTTCTCCAGCTCCTGGTGAGCGGTGATCAGCGCGATCGCGCCGGGGGCCTCGTACACCTCGCGGGACTTGATGCCGACGAGGCGGTCCTCGACCATGTCGATCCGGCCGATGCCCTGCGCGCCGGCGCGCTCGTTGAGCTGCTGGATCGCCTGGAGCACGGTGACGGGCTTGCCGTCGACGGCGACCGGGACGCCCGCCTTGAAGGTGACGACCACCTCGTCGGGCTCACGCGCGACGGCCGGGTTCTGGGTGTACTCGTAGATGTCCTCGATCGGGGCGTTCCAGATGTCCTCCAGGAAGCCCGTCTCGACGGCGCGGCCGAAGACGTTCTGGTCGATCGAGTACGGCGACTTCTTGGTGGTCGCGATCGGGAGGTTCTTCTCCTCGCAGAACGCGATGGCCTTGTCGCGGGTCATCGCGTAGTCCCGGACCGGCGCGATGCACTTGAGGTCGGGGGCGAGGGCGACGATGCCGGCCTCGAAGCGGACCTGGTCGTTGCCCTTGCCGGTGCAGCCGTGGGCGACCGTGGTGGCGCCGTGCTTCTCGGCGGCGGCGACGAGGTGCTTGACGATCGTGGGCCGGGAGAGGGCGGAGACCAGCGGGTAGCGGTCCATGTAGAGGGCGTTGGCCTTGATCGCCGGGAGGCAGTACTCCTCGGCGAACTCGTCCTTGGCGTCGGCGACCTCGGCCTCGACGGCACCGCAGGCGAGGGCGCGCTTGCGGATGACGTCCAGGTCCTCGCCGCCCTGGCCGACGTCCACGGCAACGGCGATGACCTCGGCGCCGGTCTCCTCGGCGATCCAGCCGATGGCGACGGAGGTGTCCAGACCGCCTGAGTAGGCGAGTACGACGCGCTCGGTCACGGGTTTCTCCTCACACTGCATTCGCTGACATGCATGAGTATGCAGGAGTCTGCATGGTTCGTCAATCCGGTCGCCGTCGGTGAGTCGGATCGCCGCCGCCGTTGAACATCCGAAATCGCTTTCCCGTACTCCTCACCGAACGCCGGCGCCCCCTAGGTCACGACACCCCCAGTGAGGCATTCACATGTCCAGCGCTCTTCCGAAGTACCACCGGCGCCGCCTCGCGATGATCGGCGGCGAGTGCGCCGTGGTGTTGTCCGCCACGGTGATCGCCCAAGCCGCGCTGGCCGGGGAGACGCCGTCGAGCGATCCGGCCCGCGCGTCGACGAAGGCGGCACCCGGCACGCTCTCCTGCCCCGATGTGGCGTCCCGTCTGCCCGCCGTGCCCGCCTCCGCCCGGGCCGAGGTCGACCGCGACCTCGCACTGCTCGCCACCCAGATCACCGAGGCCGAACGGCGACTGCGCGAGACCGCCGGACAAGGCGGACCCGACTTCGCACGCAACGCCGTCCTCGGCCCGCTCGCCTCCCAGCGCACGGCCGCCATCGACCGCATCGCCGTCGCCGTCGGCCGCACCACCACCACCGAGCCCCAGGGCCTCACCTCCCTGGCCGCCTGCACACTCACCCGGTGACGTGACAGGCGCTGTGGCCGCCCCGCTCGAGCGCCGGCCGGGGCGGCCACGGTCGAAGCTCTCCGTGCGAAATCCTCAGGCAGACGAACTAACTTCGCGGACAATCACCTGCCATGGGAAAGACGTACGAGCGCATGGACGGCAGACTCCGTTCGTTCATCGAGGAGCAGCCCCTCTTCTTCACCGCGACCGCACCGCTCTCCGGCGAGGGCACGGTCAACCTCTCCCCCAAGGGCCTCAAGGGCTCGTTCGTGGTGCTCGACGAACTCACCGTCGCCTACCTCGACTTCGCGGGCTCGAACGCGGAGACGGTCGCACACCTGCGGGAGAACGGGCGGATCACCCTCATGTGGTGCGCCTTCCAGAGCCCGCCGAACATCGTCCGCGTGCACGGGCGCGGCGAGCCGGTCTTCCGCGACGACCCGCGCTTCGGGGAACTGCCGGCCCGCTTACCGGACATCGACCCGAGCACGCACGGGCTGTGCGCGATCGTCGTCGTGACGGCCGAACCGGTCCGCGACAGCTGCGGCTTCGCGGTGCCGCTGATGACGTACGACGGCGATCGCGAACTGCACGCCCGGCGCTTCGCGCGCGAGGACACCTCGCTGACGACGCGGCCGTCGGACAGCCGACTCTTCCCGGCGCTTCGCGCGCGAGGACACCTTTTCGCTCAGCTCCTCCTTCGCGGGCAAGGACCACATCGCCACGAGCCTCGACGGGCTCCCGCGAGTGCCCCTGCCGCCGGCTCCGATGACGTTCGACGGCCCTGCGACGTGAACCGCCGCCCGTGCACGTCGCCGGCGCGTGGGGTGACCTCCGGGTCCGAACGGACCATCCGCGCTGCCGGTGCGGGAAGGCCCCATTAGCGTCGGGGACATGCGCCCCGCCGCCGTCGCCGCCGTGTCCGTCCTCCTCTGCGCCGCCCTCCTGGGCGCCGCCCCCGCCGAGGGAGACGCGCTGCCCGACCGCATGGCCGACACCGGCGGCGGCAGTCAGCTCGTCACCGCCGTGGCGCCGCAGGCCGACGCCACGACAGGGACGGTCACCTGGTGGGACCGGGTGGACGGGCGGTGGGTCGCGGCCGGTTCGGCACCGGCGCGGTTCGGGGCGAAGGGGCTGGTCGAGGGGGCGACGCGCAAGCAGGGCGCGAACACCACCCCCACGGGGCTGTTCTCCCTGCCGTACGCCTTCGGCATCGAGCCGGCGCCGGCCGGCACGACGTACGCCTACCGCCCGGTGCGCCAGGACTCCTGGTGGTGCCAGGACAACGACTCGGCCTCGTACAACCGCTGGACCGAGCCCCGCCCCGCCGACTGCCGGGCGCAGGAGGCGGAGCACCTGGTGTCGTACGGGCCGCTGTACACGCACGCGCTGGTGATCGGCTTCAACTACGGGAAACCGGTGCGCGGGCGCGGAGCCGGCATCTTCCTGCACGTCACGGGCAAGGGGCCGACGGCGGGTTGTGTGTCGGTGCCCGAGGACGCCATGCGGCGGATCCTGCTGTGGGCCAAGGCCGGGGGCAGGCCGCACATCGCGGTGGGGACGGAGAGCGGAACCACCGCGATCACCCGGTACTGAGCTGAACACACGGCCGCCACCGCACGTATCTCTGGGCCAAGGGACCACGTCGAACCGTTGCCCCCGTCCCCGGAGGAACCGTGACCACCACGCTGTCAGGCGGGCGCGCCGCCCGGCGTCAGACCATGCGCCGCATCAGGCCGCGCCGCTCGCCCGCCGTCCCCCTGCTGCTCGCCGTGTGGGCCGGCGCCGCCGCGGTGCTGTGGCTGTGGTGGCAGAACACCCCGGCCGTCGCCGACACCACCGGGCGGATCGTCAACGCCGGCCGCATCACTGGGCTGCTCGCCGGGTATCTGATGGCGCTGGTGGTGCTCCAGATGGCCCGGGTGCCCGCGCTGGAGCGGCGGGTGGGCTCCGACCGGGTGGCGCGCTGGCACGCGATGACCGGCCGGTACACGCTGAGCCTGGTCATCGCCCATGTGTTCCTCATCATGTGGGGGTACGCCCTGCAGGCGGGCAAGACCCTCGGTGACGTCGTCCAGCAGACCGTCGACTCCGTCAACCAGCTGCCGGACATGGGCAAGGCCGCCATCGGCACGGGACTGCTGCTGCTCATCGGCCTCGTCTCGATCGGCCCGGTCCGCCGCCTGATGCCGTACGACACCTGGTACCACGTCCATCTGATGACGTACGCGGCCTTGTACCTGACGTTCTGGCACCAGATCAGCACGGGCAACGACTTCGCCGTCGAGCCCGCCGCGAAGACCTTCTGGTACGGGCTGTACGGCGCGGTCACGGCGCTGGTGGTGTGGTTCCGGGTCATCACTCCGATCCGGCTCAACCTGCGGCACCGGATGCGGGTCGAGGCGGTCATCGAGGAGACGCCCGGCATCGTGTCGGTGCTGATCAGCGGGCGCAAGCTGCACCGGATGGGGGCCGAGGCCGGGCAGTTCTTCCGGTGGCGGTTCCTGGCGCCCGGCATGCGGTTCAGCTCCCACCCGTACTCGCTGTCGGCGGCTCCCCGCCCCGACATGTTGCGGATCACCGTGAAGGCGATCGGCGACCACAGCACCCGGCTGCGCGAGCTGGAGCCCGGCACGCGGGTGTGGGCCGAGGGGCCGTACGGCGCGCTGACGGCCCAGCGCCGCAGCCGCGGCAAGGTACTGCTGGTCGCGGGCGGCGTCGGTATCACACCGATGCGGGCGCTGTTCGAGACCCTGCCCGGCGCGGCCGGTGACATCACGCTGCTGTACCGGGCCAACAGCACCCAGGACCTGGCCCTGTGGGACGAGTTGGCGAAGATCGCCGACCAGCGCGGCGCCCGGCTGATGTACGCGGTCAACAGCCCGGACGGGGAACGCCCGGACATCTCGGCGGAGTCGCTGGAGCGGAAGATCCCGGACATCGACCATCACGACGTCTTCCTGTGCGGGCCGCCCGGCTTCGCGCAGTCCGTGTACGAGGCACTGCGCGGCGCGGGGGTTCCCGCCCGCCGTATCCATCACGAGTCGTTCGAGATGTGAGCGACGGGCCACCAGGAGACCGGCAACCATGAAGAAGAGCCATCCCATCCGGCGTGCCGTGCTGGCCACCGCCGCCACCGTGTCCGGCATCGTGCTGCTGCTGTCGCTGAAACCGGCGACCGACCCCGGCTCCGCCGCCGCCGCGATACCCCGGCAACCGCCGGGCGCGGCGGCTCCGCAGGGCGGCGCGCAGGCCGCGGGGACCGCCACGGTCACCGGCGCGGTGGCCCAGACGCAGTACGGTCCCGTGCAGGTGCGGCTGACCGTGAACAACGGGAAAGTCACGCAGGCGGAGGCGGTGCAGGCGCCCAGCGGCGGGCAGAGCACCCAGATCACCGCCGACGCCGTGCCCCAGCTCAACCAGGCCGCCGTGGCGGCGCAGAGCGGGCAGATCGACGCGGTGTCCGGGGCGACGTACACCAGCGCGGGCTACCGGGAGTCGCTCCAGTCGGCACTGGACAAGGTGCCGGCGGGCGGCGGCTCGGGAGAGCAGGGTTCGGGCGGGCAGGGCTCGGGAGAGCAAGGTTCGGGCGGGCAGGGTTCGGGCGGGCAGGGTTCGGGCGGGCAGGGGGCCGGCGAGGCGCAGGCCGCGCGGACGGTCGACGGGGCCGTGGCCCAGACGCAGTACGGTCCCGTGCAGGTCCGGATCACCGTCAGCGGCGGGAAGATCACGCAGGCGGAGGCGGTGCAGGCGCCCAGCGGCGGGCAGAGCACCCAGATCACCGCCGACGCCGTGCCCCAGCTCAACCGGGCCGCCGTCGCCGCGGGCAGCGCGCAGATCGACGCCGTCTCCGGGGCCACCTACACCAGCGCGGGCTACCGGGAGTCCCTCCAGTCGGCACTGGACCAGGCCGGTGGCTGAGCCGGTGACGGAGCCCGCGCAGGCTCCCGCCGCGGTGCGCCGGGCTGAGGAGGTGATGGGGACCGTCTTCTCCTTCGACGTCCGCGGCGGGGATCCCCGAACCGTGCGAGCGGCGCTCGCCACGGCGGTCGCCGGACTGCACCAGGTGGACGCGGTGTTCAGCACCTACCGCGAGGACAGCCAGATCACCCGGCTGGGCCGTGGCGAGCTGACCGTCGAGGAGTGCGATCCCGAGGTCGCCGAGGTGCTGGAACTGGCCGCCGAGGCGGAACGGGTCAGCGAGGGGTGGTTCAGCACCACGTACGAGGGCCGACTCGACCCGACCGGGATCGTCAAGGGCTGGGCCGTCGAGCGGGCGGCGCGGCTGCTGGCGGCTGCCGGGGCGAGCGGGGTCAGCGTCAACGGCGGCGGGGACGTCCAGCTGCTCGGCGTGCCCGGCGCGGAGCGCCCCTGGCGGGTCGGCGTCTCGGATCCGCTGCGGCCCGGCGGGCTGGCTGCGGTCATCTCCGCGGCGGGCGCCCGCGAGCTGGCCGTCGCGACGTCCGGCACCGCCGAGCGCGGCGCCCACATCGTGGACCCGCGCACCGGGAAGTCGGCGGTGACGGACCTGCTCGCGGTGACGGTCGTCGCTCCTCGTCTGACGTGGGCGGACTGCTGGGCCACGGCCGCCTTCGCCATGGGCGCCCGAGACGGCCTGACCTGGCTGGAGTCCCTGCCGGACGTGGAGGCACTCCTGATCACGGCGGGCGACGAGGTGTGGTGCACCGGCGGGCTCGGCGGGTGGCTGGGGTGAGCACGGACCGGGTGACGGGGCGGCGCGGCCCTGATGGCGGGGTGACGGGGCGGCGCGGCCCTGATGGCGGGGTGACGGGGCGGCGCGGCCTGGTGACCGGGTCGGGAAGCGGGTCCCCTACGCGGAGGCGCTGATCAGCCAGCAGCCCGCTGTGAAGGCGACCTCCGTGCCCCGCACGTAGGGGGCGAAGGCCGCGTGGAGTGCTGCGATCACCCGGGACCTGGTCGGCTCCTCCGTCTCCTGGAGGATCCGTCCCACGGGGCCGAGCAGCGTGAAGTAGCGCTCCAGTTCCTTCCGCGGCATCGCGCACGAGACGTCGAGCGGCTCGACGGCGACCCCCGTCCAGCCGCTCTCGGCGAGGACGCCGCGCACCCGGTCCTCCCGTGCGAAGGCGAACTGCCCCGGCCCGTCCGGGTCGCGGTGCGGCAGGTCCGGCAGCAGCGGCGCCGCCGCCCGCTCGGCGGTCGTCATGAAGGGGTTGTCCTGCGGACCGCGCCAGACGATGAGCCGGAGCTCCGCGCCGGGCCGCGCCGCGCGCCGCAGATTCTCGAAGGCCCCGGCGAAGTCGTCGAAGAACATCACGCCGAACCGCGAGACGATCAGGTCGAAGCCGCCCGGTGCGAAGTCGTGGGTCGCGGCGTCGGCGTGGACGAACTCCACCGGCACTCCCTCCCGCTCGGCGCGCGCCCGGGCGGCCGCGATCATCGGCTCGGCGACGTCGACACCGACGCAGCTGCCCTCCGCGCCGGCTCGCCGTGCCGCGGCGACCGTCGTGGCGCCCGTGCCGCAGCCGACGTCGAGGACGCGCGCACCGGCGACGACCGGCTCGGCGAGCAGTGGCTCGAACGGCTTGAGGAGCACGTCGAGCAGGTCCTGCGCGGCGACCCAGTTGCGCCCCGCGACCCCGTTCCACAGCGCTTTCGGTGTCTCCGCTTCCTGGCGTTCGGCGGTCATGGCCTCTCCCCTGGCTCGCTGACGGCATATCTGCCCGTACGGTGCCGGCATGCTCGACGGAGCCCCCGGCTCAGTGGCCGTTCTGCGCCAGCCGCAGCAGATGGTCGGCGAGCGCCTGCCCGCCGTCCGGATGCCGGCTGATGAGCATCAGTGTGTCGTCACCGGCGATCGTGCCGAGGATGTCCTGCAGTTCGGCCTGGTCGATCGCGGAGGCGAGGAACTGGGCCGCGCCGGGAGGGGTGCGCAGGACGACGAGGTTGGCGGACGCCTCCGCGGAGATGAGCAGCTCCTGGGAGAGCCGCCGCATCCGCTCCTCCTTCGCCGACCCGCCCAGCGGCGCGCGCGGCGTGCGGAAGCCGCCCTCGCTGGGCACCGCGTAGATCAGGTCGCCGTCGGTGTTGCGGATCTTCACCGCGTTCAGCTCGTCGAGGTCGCGGGAGAGGGTCGCCTGGGTGACGGTCAGACCGTCGTCGGCGAGCAGCTTCGCCAGCTGGCTCTGGGAGCGCACCGGCTGCCGGTTGAGGATGTCCACGATCCGGCGATGGCGTGCGGTGCGGGTCTGTGGCACCGCGGGCCCGTTGACTCCCGCGTACCCGTTGTCCTGCGGCTGGCTCATCGTCGTCTCATTCTCCGGCTCGTCCGTCCCCGTGACCTGCGTCGAGGACACCGGGCAGCGCCCGGAGCAGCGCCGCCACCTCGTCGTCGCCGAGGTTCAGCGGCGGCATGAGCCGTACGACGTCGGGGGCGGGCGCGTTCACCAGGAGACCGGCGTCCTGGGCCGCCTGCTGGACCTGCGGCGCGAGCGGCTTGGTGAGCACGATACCCAGGAGCAGCCCCGCACCCCGGACATGGTCGATCAATCCATGGTTCAGGGACTCGATTCCTTCCCGCAACCTCTCGCTCTGCCGCTTGACGTTCTCCAGCAGTCCCTCGCTCTCGATGGTGTCGAGCACGGCGAGTCCGGCGGCACAGGCGACGGGGTTGCCGCCGAAGGTCGTGCCGTGGTGACCGGGCCGGAGCAGCTCGGCCGCCCGCCCGAAGGCCACCGTGGCGCCCAGCGGCAGCCCGCCGCCGAGGCCCTTCGCCAGCGTGACGACGTCCGGCAGGACGCCCTCGTGGGCCTGGTACTCGAACCAGTGCCCGGTCCGCCCGACGCCCGTCTGCACCTCGTCGAGCACCAGCAGCGAGCCGGTGGCGGCGGTGATGGCGCGGGCCGCCTTCAGATAGCCGGCGGGCGGGACGACCACACCGTTCTCGCCCTGGACCGGCTCGACGACGACCAGCGCCGTCTCCTCGGTGACGGCGGCGGCCAGCGCCTGCGCGTCCCCGTACGGCACATGGGTGACGTCACCGGGCAGCGGCAAGAAGGGTGTCTGCTTGGCGGGCTGGCCGGTGAGCGCGAGGGCGCCCATGGTGCGGCCGTGGAAGCCGCCCTCGGTGGCGACCATGTGGGTGCGCCCCGTCAGCCGCCCGATCTTGAACGCGCCCTCGTTGGCCTCGGCGCCGGAATTGCAGAAGAAGACCCTGCCGTCCCGGCCGAACAGCTGGAGGAGCCGTTCGGCGAGCGCGACGGGCGGCTCGGCGACGAACAGGTTGGAGACGTGCCCAAGGGACGCGATCTGCGTGCTGACCGCCTCGACGACCGCGGGGTGCGCGTGCCCGAGCGCGTTGACGGCGATCCCGCCGACGAAGTCGAGGTACTCCTTGCCGTCGGCGTCCCACAGCCGCGTGCCCGCGCCGCGCACCAGCGGCAGTCGCGGGGTGCCGTAGTTGTCCATGAGCGCGCCCTGCCACCGCGCGGTCAGTTCCTGGTTGGCGCTCATCCGGCGGCCCCCTCCTGCGCGTCCGGCACGACCATCGTGCCGATGCCTTCGTCGGTGAAGATCTCCAGCAGGATCGAGTGCTGGACCCGGCCGTCGATGACGCGGGCGGTGGTGACGCCGTTGCGCACGGCGTGCAGGCAGCCCTCCATCTTCGGCACCATGCCGCTCGACAGTTCCGGCAGCAGTTTCTCCAGCTGGGAGGCGGTCAGGCGGCTGATCACCTCGTCGCTGTGGGGCCAGTCCTCGTAGAGGCCCTCGACGTCGGTGAGAACCATGAGGGTCTCGGCGCCCAGCGCAGCAGCGAGTGCCGCAGCCGCCGTATCAGCATTGACGTTGTAGACATGTCCGTCGTCCTGTGAGCGGGCGATCGACGACACGACCGGGATCCGGCCGTCGGCGAGCAGTGCCTCGATCGCGCCCGTGTCGATCGCGGTGATCTCGCCGACCCGCCCGATGTCGACGAGCTCGCCGTCGATCCGGGGCTGGTGCTTGGTGGCTGTCATGGTGTGGGCGTCCTCGCCGGTGATGCCGACGGCGAGCGGCCCGTGCTGGTTGAGCAGGCCGACCAACTCGCGCTGGACCTGACCGGCCAGCACCATGCGGACGACGTCCATGGCGTCCTCGGTCGTGACGCGCAGGCCCGCCTTGAACTCGCTGACGATGCCGTGCCGGTCGAGGGCGGCGCTGATCTGCGGGCCGCCGCCGTGCACGACGACCGGCTTGAGACCGGCGTGGCGCAGGAAGACGACGTCCTGGGCGAAGGCGGCCTTCAGGTCCTCGTTCACCATGGCGTTGCCGCCGAACTTGATGACGACCGTCCTGCCGTGGTGCCGGGTCAGCCAGGGCAGCGCCTCGATGAGGATCTGCGCCTTGGGCAGCGCGGTGTGCTTGCGGGTCGTCGTCATGACGAGTAGGCGCTGTTCTCGTGGACGTAGTCGGCGGTGAGGTCGTTGGTCCAGATCGTGGCGGTCTCGGAGCCGGCGGCGAGGTCGGCGACGATGTGCACCTCGCGGTAGCGCATGTCGACCTTCTCGCGGTCCTCGCCGACACCGCCGTTCTTGCAGACCCAGACGCCGTTGATGGCGACGTTCAGCCGGTCGGGCTCGAACGCGGCGGACGTGGTGCCGATCGCGGACAGGACGCGCCCCCAGTTGGGGTCCTCGCCGTGGATCGCGCACTTGAGGAGGTTGTTGCGGGCGATCGAGCGGCCCACCTCCACGGCGTCGTCCTCGGTCGCCGCGTTGACGACCTCGATCTTGATGTCCTTACCGGCGCCCTCGGCGTCGCGGATCAGCTGCTGCGCGAGGTCGTCGCAGACCTGGCGTACCGCCTCGGCGAACTCCTCGTGGGCCGGGGTGACCCCGGACGCGCCGGAGGCGAGGAGCAGGACGGTGTCGTTGGTCGACATGCAGCCGTCGGAGTCCACGCGGTCGAAGGTGACCCGGGTGGCCGCGCGCAGCGCCTTGTCCAGGTCCGCGTTGTCCACCTCGGCGTCCGTGGTCAGGACGACGAGCATGGTGGCGAGGCCCGGGGCGAGCATGCCCGCGCCCTTGGCCATGCCGCCGACGGTCCAGCCGTCCCTGGTGACGACGGACGTCTTGTGGACGGTGTCGGTGGTCTTGATGGCGATGGCGGCCTTCTCGCCGCCGTGCTCGGAGAGCTGGGCGGCGGCGGCCTCGACGCCGGGGAGCAGCTTGTCCATCGGGAGCAGCACGCCGATCAGGCCCGTGGAGCAGACGGCGATCTCGATCGCGCCCCTGCCGAGCACCTCGGCGGCCTTCTCCGCGGTGGTGTGCGTGTCCTGGAAGCCCTTCGGGCCTGTGCAGGCGTTGGCGCCGCCGGAGTTGAGGACGACGGCGGTGACCTGGCCGCCCTTCAGGACCTGCTCGGACCAGAGCACGGGCGCGGCCTTGACGCGGTTGGAGGTGAAGACACCCGCGGCGGCGCGGCGGGGCCCGTCGTTGACCACGAGGGCCAGGTCCGGCTTGCCGCTCTCCTTGATCCCGGCGGCGATGCCGGCCGCCGTGAACCCTTGTGCTGCCGTGACACTCACGGTGCGACTCCGATCGTGGAAAGGCCCAGCGCCTCGGGGAACCCGAGCGCGAGGTTCATGCTCTGGACGGCACCGCCCGCGGTGCCCTTGGTGAGGTTGTCGATGGCGCTGATCGCGATGATCCGTCCGACGGCCTCGTCGTACGTGACCTGCACGTGAACGGCGTTGGAACCGTGGACGGAACCCGTGGCGGGCCACTGCCCCTCGGGGAGCAGACGGACGAAGGGCTCGTCGGCGTAGGCCTTCTCGTAGGCGGTGCGGACCGACTCGGCGGTGACCCCCGGCTTGGCGGCGGCGGTGCACGTGGCGAGGATTCCGCGCGGCATCGGGGCCAGGGTCGGCGTGAAGGAGACGGAGACCCGCTCGCCGGCCGCGGCGCTGAGGTTCTGGATCATCTCGGGGGTGTGCCGGTGGCCGCCTCCGACGCCGTACGGCGACATGGAACCCATGACCTCGGAGCCGAGCAGATGCGGCTTGAGCGCCTTGCCCGCGCCGGAGGTGCCGGACGCGGCGACGATCACGGCCTCGGGCTCGGCCAGACCCGCGCCGTACGCCGGGAACAGCGCGAGGGAGACGGCCGTGGGGTAGCAGCCGGGTACCGCGACGCGCTTGGACCCCTCCAGCGCGGCGCGGGCACCCGGCAGTTCGGGGAGGCCGTAGGGCCAGGTCCCGGCGTGCGGGGAGCCGTAGAACCTCTCCCAGTCGCCGGCGTCCCTCAGCCGGAAGTCGGCGCCCATGTCGACGACGAGCACCTCCGGGCCGAGCTGCTCGGCGACGGCGGCGGACTCCCCGTGCGGCAGCGCGAGGAACACGACGTCATGGCCCGCGAGGACCTCGGCGGAGGTCTCGCTCAGCACCCGGTCGGCCAGCGGCTGCAGCTGCGGCTGGAGCTCGCCGAGCCGCCGGCCCGCGTTGGCGTTGGCGGTCAGGGCGCCGATCTCGGTCTCGGGGTGCGCCAGGAGCAGACGCAGCAGCTCTCCGCCCGCGTATCCGCTCGCTCCGGCCACTGCCGCACGTACCGTCATGAACCCTCCTCATGGATGGCATGACTATACGCTTCCCTGCACGTTTATACAATCCCGGACTCACGCCATCGGACCGCAGGATCCAGCCACCCACCCCCGTCGCCGGTGACGATCAGGGGGCGTCCGGCCGAACCTTCGGGAAAGCGCGGGTCATCCGCCACCGGGCCCGGTCGGCGGACGCGGACCCCCGGCTGATAGAGAGGGCGGGCGGGGCGCGTCCACGGGTGGCGCGGTGACGAACGGGACGGGAGCGGAGCGGGATGGGCGAGTTCTGGCCGGTGCCGGAGGTGCTGGCGTATCTGGCCGGGCGGTGGCGGGTCCGCAGGTCGGTGCGGGATCTCGCGAGCGGGGACGAGGGGCACTTCGACGGCACGACGGAGTTCGCGCCCCTGGGCGGCGGCCTGCTGCACGAGGAGTCCGGCACGTTCGTCTGGCGGGGCGTCGCGCGGCCGGCCGGGCGGACGCTGCGCTTCCTGCCCGGCGCCGCGCCCGGCACGGCGGACGTTCGCTTCGCCGACGGCCGCCCCTTCCACGACCTCGACCTGACCACCGGCCGGCATGTCGCCGACCACCCGTGCTCGGCCGATCTGTACCGCGGCGAGTTCACCGTCGGCGACGAGGACCGCTGGCGGTCGGTGTGGCGGGTGCGCGGCCCGGCGAAGGACCTGGTGCTGGCGACGGACTACACCCGCGTCGGCTGAGCCGGACCGCTCTCCAGCCGCAGGCTCCAGCGCCCGGCGCGGCCCGCGACCGTGGTGGTGGACAGGGAGCAGACGTCGATGCTCCAGTACGTCGACGGCGGCACCTTCAGGGCGTAGACCAGGGCCGCGCGGATCACCGAGGGCTCGGCCACGGCCACGATCCGGCCGCCGTCCTCGACGGGCCGCGTGTCCAGCCAGTGGCCGACGCGCCCGATGAACGTCAGCAGCGCCTCGCCCCCGTGCGGGGCGGAGCGGGGGTCGGCGAGCCAGGCGTCCACCGCCTCCGGCTCCCGGGCCATCGCCTCTCCCAGGGTGAGCCCGCGCCAGCGCCCCATGTCGCAGTCGCGCAACGCGAGTTGCGCCAGGGGGGCGTAACCGAGGGCGTCGCCGGTGGACCGGCTGCGGGGTGTGGGCGAGCAGTAGCGCAGCTCGGCGGCAGCGAGCGGCACCAGGTCGCGGGCGACACGCTGCACCTCGTCCCAGCCGGCCTGGTCCAGCGGCCGGTCGTCATCGAAACGTTCCGCGAGCAGCGGGCCGCTGCTCGCCGCGGCGACAAACGTGACCCGAAGTGCCATGCGGGGATCGTGCGCCTGGAGAGTGGGCAGGTCAAGAGGCGTTACCGGGGGGTTATGGAGGCGGCGCGAAACGATGCCCCAAGCCCAGGATCAGCCGGACAAGTCACTCGAAATGCAGCGCCATCCACTCCTGCGGCCGCGCCAGTGGCGCGAATCCGACCTTCCCGTAGACCCCGTGCGCGTCCCGCGTGGCCAGCAGCACGCGGCGCACGCCGTACCCCCGCAGGTGCTCGCGCACCGCCTCGACGAGCGCCGTGCCGATGCCGTTGCCGCGCACCGACGGATCGACGTACACGTCACAGAGCCAGGCGAAGGTGGCCCGATCGGTGATCACCCGCGCATAGGCGACCTGATCACCTGAAACGGTGGCGTACACGCCGAAGTTGAGCGACCCGGCGATGGCCCGGTCCTGTGTCTCCCGCGACCGCCCGATCGCCCAGTAGGCGTCGCCCGAGAGCCGGCGGTGCACCCACTCGGCGTCGATCCGCCCGGCGTCGGTGGACAACTCGTACCCCGCTGCGAGGTTCGGCACGTCGGTCATGCCGGGAGGCTCGCAGGTCCCGGGAGCGCGGGTCGAGGGATTTTCGGCGGCCCGCGCTCACGCGCCGGACGCGCCGGGGCGCTCGTCGCGTGCGACGCTCCGCGCCCACAGCACCAGCGGGACCTGGAGCGGCAGGCGGGCAAAGGCGGCGTTCCGCAGCGGTGGCCGCCGGTGGCGCCAGTCGAGGGCCATCTGGACGTTGGCGGGGAACACCCCGACGAAGAACGCCGCCGCGGCCCGCGCGGTGGCCGGCCGGGTCCTGGGCACGGCGAGCCCGGCGGCCAGGGCGAGTTCCACGGCGCCGCTCGCGTACGTCCACGCCCGCGGCGGACCCGGGAGGGCCCGGGGAACGATCGCGTCGTACTGCTTCGGGGCGACGAAGTGCGTCACCCCGGCGGCCGCCAGCAGGCCGGCGAGCAACAGGGGCGAACGATGTGACCGTGCCATGGCGCCTCCTCGGAACGACGTGGCGGCGATGTTACTGGACGGTAGGGGGCGGGAGTCCAGGCCTACAGGATCTCGTCGCAGGCCGCGCGCAACCGCCGCACTCCCTCCGTCACCTCCCCCGTCCCCGCCACCGCCGCGAAGCTGAGGCGGACATGGCCGGCCGGGGGTTCGGCACTGAAGTAGGGCCGGCCGGGGGCGAGCGCCACCCCGGCACGCAGAGCGGCCGCGGTGAACGCGGCCTCGTCGGTGCCCTCGGGAAGGCGGAGCCAGAGCTGGTAGCCGCCCGAGGGGACGTGCGGCAGCGCGAGCTCGGGCACCCGCAGGGCGAGCGCCGCCGTCATCGCGTCCCGGCGGGCCTTCAGCTCCGTCGAGACCGCGCGCAGATGACGCGGCCAGGCGGGCGAGCCGACGAGCTCCAGGGCCGCCTCCTGCAGGGGCCTGGGCACGAAGAAGGTGTCGACCACCTGGATGGCCCGCAAGCGCTCCAGCACGGGCCCGCGCGCCACCAGGGCGCCCACCCGGAAGCTCGGCGAGGTCGCCTTCGTGAGCGAGTAGACGTGCACGACGACGCCGTCGGGATCGTCGGCGGCCAGCGGAGGCGGCAGCGGCCCGGCGTCCGCGTGCACGAGCCGCCGCACAAAGTCGTCCTCGACCACGAACGCCCCGGCGTCCCGCGCGATGCGCAGCACCTCGCCGCGCCGCTGCGTGGCGAGCACGGCGCCGGTGGGGTTCTGGAACAGCGGCTGGCAGACGAAGACCCGTGCCCCGGTGGCCCGGAACGCGTCGGCGAGCAGCGCCGGCCTCACACCGTCCGCGTCCACCGGGACGGGCACGGGGCGCAGGCCCGAGGCACGGGCGATCGCCAGCATGCCCGGGTAGGTGGGCGACTCCACCAGGACCGGGGCACCCGGCGGGGCCAGGGCGCGCAGGGCCGTCGTCAGCGCCGACTGACCGCCCGACGTGATCAGCACCTCGGCGGCGGTGACCGTGTCGCCGACGCTCCGCGCGAACCACTCGCGCAGCTCCGGCAGCCCGTCCACCGGCGGCCTCCCCCACACACCGGGCCTCCGGCCCGCCCGGGTGAGGGCCGCCGCCATGGCCTTCTCCGGCTGGAGTGAGGGATGCAGATAGCCCCCGCTGAACTCGATCACCCCCGGGGGCGGCACGGCGAGCGAGACGGTGACCCCGGAGGCGTCCACGGTGCGCGGCACCAGCTCGGCGGCGGCGTCCGCGCTGAGCGCGACCTCCTGCCACGAGGTGTCGCCGGCGGGTGCGCCCCCGGCGCGGGGCTGGGCCCGGAACGCCCCGGCGCCCGGGCGGGTGACGACCAGTCCCTCGGCGGCGAGCTGGGCGAGCGCGCGGGAGACGGTCACCGGGCTCACCCGGAACCGCTCCACCAGTACCCGGCTGGACGGGAGCTTTCCACCAGGAGAGTAGTGGTCGAGCTCTCGTCGCAGGTGGTTCGCCAATTCAGCGACACTGCTACTCTGTTGCATGAAGACACAGAGTAGCGCTATCGCACCACGTCGGATAGCGGTCAGCGGCCGGCCGAGAGCCTCCGTCGGCACCCTCCAGGCCGCGCTCGGCGTCACCGTCTTCTCCCTCACCTTCCCGGCCACCGCGTGGGGCCTCGAAGGCTTCGGCCCCTGGTCGCTGGCCGCCGTACGGAGCGTGCTCGCCGCGCTGATCGCGGGCGGGTGCCTGCTGGCCCTGCGTGTCGCGCCGCCGGCCCGGGAGCACTGGGCGGGCCTCGCGGTCGTCGCCGGTGGTGTCGTCGTCGGCTTCCCGCTGCTCACCACGCTCGCCCTGCAGACGTCGACCACCGCGCACGCCGCCGTCGTCGTGGGCCTGCTGCCGCTGACGACCGCGCTGATGTCAGCCCTGCGGACGGGTATCCGCCCGTCGCGCACCTTCTGGACGGCGGCGCTGGCGGGCGCGGCCGCGGTGCTCGCGTTCACGGTCCAGCAGAGCGGCGGCGCCCTGTCCACCGCGGACCTCTATCTCTTCGCGGCGCTGCTGGTGTGCGCCGCCGGCTACACCGAGGGCGGGCGGCTCGCGCGGGTGATGCCGGGCTGGCAGGTGATCGGGTGGGCGCTGGCGCTGTGCCTGCCGCTCACCGTGCCGGCCGCGGTAATCGCCCTCTCGTCCGAGCCGGTGCAGTTCACCTTCCACAGCGTGGCCGGAGTGCTCTGGGTCGCGGCGGGCTCACAGTTCCTGGGCCTGGTCGTCTGGTACCGGGGCATGGCGGCCGTGGGCGTCCCCAAGGCCAGCCAGTTGCAGTTGGCCCAGCCCCTGCTCACACTGGTGTGGTCGGTGCTGCTGCTGGGCGAGCACCTGACCGCGGCCGCCCCGGTGACGGCCGCGGCCGTGCTCGTCTGCATCGCCGTCACGCAACGGGCCCGAGGCTGAACGGCGTTCGCACCGGTACCGGCCGGTGCTGTCCGCCGTACACTCGACGACGAGGGACCGCTGCTTCCGCACATCGTGAGGAGGCCCCAGATGCGCGCAATCGTGGGCGACCAGCTTGTCCAGCACGGCAGGGTGGTCGGACAGCACGACAAGGTCGGCGAGATCGTCGAAGTGCTCGGCCAGAAGGGCGAACCCCCCTACCGCGTCCGCTTCCAGGACGGGCACGAGGGGCTGTGCTCCCCGGGACCCGACACCCAGATCCGGCACAGGGAGACCACCACCGGGCGGTGATTCAGCGTGGGGGCGCCGCCCGCTGCTGATAGTGGTCGGCGACCACCCGCGCCATGGCCCCGTGGGCGTCCTGGGACACCTCCCGGGCGGCGAAGTAGACGTGCCCGCGCACCTCCGGATGGGCGCGGGCCAACGTCAGGTGCCGCGACAGCTCCGCCGGATCCCGCCAGCTCGCTGCCTGCGCCGGGTCACCGGCCCGGTAGAGCGCCTCCCCCACGTACAACTGCGTCTTGGTGCCCCGCGCCACCTCCGCCCACCAGGGGACGAGCTTGGCGTAGTCGGCGGCGGCGTTGCCCATGTGCCAGTACAGCTGCGGGCAGATGTAGTCGATCCAGTTCTCCCGGACCCACTTGCGGGAGTCCGCGTAGATGTCGTCGTACGACTGCAGCGCCCGGGTGTCCGAGCCGCGCGGGTCGGTGTCGGCGTTGCGCCACACCCCGAACGGGCTGATCCCGAACCGGGTGCCGGGGCGGATCTCCTGGATGCGGGTGGCGGTGTCGCGCACCAGCCGGTCGACGTTGTCGCGCCGCCAGGCGGCGCGACTCGGGAAGGCGCCGCCGTACGCGTCGTAGGCGTCGTCGTCGTCGAAGGTCTGGCCTGCGATCGGGTACGGGTAGAAGTAGTCGTCGAAGTGCACGGCGTCGACCGGGTAGCGCGCCACCGCGTCCAGCATGGCCTCCCGCACGAACGTGCGAACCTGCGGCAGCCCCGGGTCGTAGTAGAGCTTCCCGCCGTGGCGCACCACCCAGTCGGGGTGCAGCCGGGCCGGGTGAGAGGCGACGAGACGGCTCGTGTCGCCGTGCGTCGCGATCCGCAGCGGGTTGAACCAGGCGTGCAGCTCCAGCCCCCGCGCGTGCGCCTCGGCGACGGCGGTGCCGAGCGGGTCCCAGCCGGGGTCGCGGCCCTGGGTGCCGGTGAGGTACTGCGACCAGGGCTCGTGCGGCGAGGGCCACAGCGCGTCGGCCGTCGGACGCACCTGGAGGATGACGGTGTTCAGCCTGCGCCGGGCCGCCGCGTCGAGGAAGGCGAGCAGCTCGGCGCGCTGCACGGCGGCGGACAGGCCCGTGCGCGACGGCCAGTCGCGGTTGCCCACGGTGGCCAGCCACATGCCCCGCATCTCGGTGATGGCCCGGGGCCGCCCTGCGGAGGCCGCGCCCGCGTCGCCCGCCGTCGCCAGCGTCGAGAGTGCGGCCAGCGCGAACGCCCGGCGTGACAGCCGTCCCATGGAAAACACCCCTGTACTCTGCGGATGAACATGAACTCGGTCACGGATCGTCTCCGCGGCACAGCATGCCCCCACCCGTGCGATCGATCATCGATACTTACGGGTAACGTGCACGAACGGAGCAGGCACCGAACCGGGCGAACCTGCCGAGTCAGCGAAGGGGACGATGTGACGGGCATCCCAGCGGGCGACATCACGCGCGTCGGAGTCGTGGGCTGCGGCCAGATGGGCGCGGGCATCGCCGAGGTGTGCGCCCGCGCCGGACTGGACGTGAAGGTCGCCGAGACCACCGGCGAGGCCCTGGAGATCGGCCGTACCCGGCTGTTCAACTCCCTGTCCAAGGCGGCGGAGCGCGGCAAGATCAGCGAGGAGGAGCGGGACGCCACGCAGGCGCGCCTGAGCTTCACCACCGACCTGGGCGAGTTCGCCGACCGCGATCTGGTGATCGAGGCCGTCGTCGAGAACGAGCAGGTCAAGACCGAGATCTTCCGGGTCCTCGACCAGGTGGTGACCCGCCCGGACGCCATCCTGGCGTCGAACACCTCCTCCATCCCGCTGGTGAAGCTGGCGGTCGCGACCTCGCGCCCCGACCAGGTCATCGGCATCCACTTCTTCAACCCGGCCCCGGTGCAGCAGCTGGTCGAGCTGATCCCGGCGCTGACCACCTCCGAGGGCACGCTCGGCCGCGCCCAGCTGTTCACGGAGAAGATCCTGGGCAAGCACAGCATCCGCGCCCAGGACCGCTCCGGCTTCGTGGTCAACGCGCTGCTGATCCCCTACCTGCTCTCGGCGATCCGGATGTTCGAGTCGGGCATCGCGAGCCGCGAGGACATCGACAACGGCATGGAGATGGGCTGCGCCCACCCGATGGGCCCGCTCAAGCTGTCCGACCTGATCGGGCTGGACACCGTGGCCTCCGTGGCGGACAGCATGTACGAGGAGTACAAGGAGCCGCTGTACGCCGCTCCCCCGCTGCTGCAGCGGATGGTGGACGCGGGCCGGCTGGGGCGTAAGAGCGGCTCGGGCTTCTACACGTACTGACGAGTGCGATAACGCAGCCAAGTGGCGCTGTTCAAGGGCGAGTTCACCCGGGACAGCGCCCACGGCGGCACTGGCGTCGGCGGCGCCCGACAGGTCCTCAGCCGCGTGACCTCGCCCAGCCCACGTGGACCGCACGGGGACACGACCTACTGGGCGGCATCGACCGACACCAAATCGACCCTGACCTGGGACTTTGCGTCTTTCGAAGCTGTCAGGACCTTTCCCGCTGACTCAGTGAAATGTCCCTGGAAAGTCCCCGGGACAGAGCTGAAAGTCCCTGAAAAGTCCCTGGGAAGTCCCTGGTTCGGAGCGGCCCGACTCAGCCAGTGCGCCGGCGACCCGGGGGGTCCGTCCCCGCGTGCGCGGGGAGCAGGAGAAGGGGACCACCGGGACAACACCGAGCGGGGGCCCATCCCCGCGTGCGCGGGGAGCAGTCCGGACCGCGGGTGTCTGTCACTGTGGCATCGGGTCCATCCCCGCGTGCGCGGGGAGCAGCCGGCCGAGGCGTGCGGGAAGTGCCGGTCGCCGGGGCCGTCCCCGCGTGCGCGGGGAGCAGGCCAGGCTCTTGATGCGGGAGATCGACACGGTGGATCCATCCCCGCGTGCGCGGGGAGCAGTTCTGTCGAGTTCGTGTTGGCAGGTTTCGCGGGGGTCCATCCCCGCGTGCGCGGGGAGGAAGCCGCACCACCAGTGCCCTCGGCCGCGTCACCGACCCCGTGAAGCCGACGACCTCGGCATCGGTGGTCTCCGCGTGACGCACCTTCTTCCACGACGACGACCTACCCGCCCGGTACGGCGAGAGCCCGTTCTTGGCCACCACACCCTCCACACCGGCGTCGGCCAGCGTCTCGTACCAGACCCGCGCGACCTCGACGTCATCCGTCGCCGACACCGCCTGGATCGGCGAAGGCCGCGGCAACGCGCCCACCACATCCAGCATCAGCGCCCGCCGCTGCTCGTACGGCCGCGCCCGGACATCACCCGTCGGCAACGCCAGTACGTCCCAGACGATCAGCAGCGCCGGATGCCGCTCTGCCAAGTCCCGTGCACGGGCGGGAGTCGAGGCCGCCCGGGACTGCGCCGCCTCGAACGAGACTCGGCCGTCGATCGGCACGACCGCCTCTCCGTCCAGTACGACGCCCGGCGGCAAGTGCTTCCCAGCCAGAGCCAGATCCATCCACCACGGTGTGACGTCCCGCCCGGACCTCGCCTGGAGACGCACCGTCGCCTCCTGACGGAAGAGCACCGTGCGGTGGCCATCCAACTTGAGCTCGTACCACCAGCGCGGCCCAACCGGCAGCGTCGGCACCAGCTCCGCGAGCGCCACGTCAACTGGAAACTCCACGTCACCAGGCTGCTTCGAAGGTGACTCGTTCGCGCGGCGAGCGAGCCGCCGCATCCACCGCTATTACGGAGAGTAAGGAAGCCAATCACCAATTCGGTTGGTTGAACTATCTGGGACGCCGGGGGTACCGGCGACCGGATGACGTTGAAAGACGGGGGTGAATGTGGCGTACGTCTCAAACCGCCATTGCTGTTGGGATTTCACGTCACGCCCCGTTTAGCCTCCCCAACGCTTCGCGATCGCGAGATCGACGAGGGAGGGGGAGCCGCCCCGGCAGGCAGCTCCCCCTCGGAACCTTCAGCACACCAGGCAAGGCGTTACGGAAGGACAATCCATGGAAGCACAGGGCTGGAAGTACGGCGGACACTTCGAGTTTCGGCGGCCCACGATCACTGACGCCGTCGTGGCCGGTGCCCTGGCATACCTGCTGGTGCAGGCCGGCGCGCACGAGGCCGTCGCTGCGGGCGTCGGGCTTGTCGCCCTGCGCATCGTCCGCTGGATCCGTGTGCAGGGATGACCCCCTGCGGGTCCCCGGCCTCCCACCGGCCGGGGACCCGCAACGACCGAGGGTGACAGCGGGCTTCTATCCGAGCAGCTCGACGATCACGATGCCGTCCTGTCCGGCGGTGCCGGTGACACTGTCACCGTCTCGTGCAAGGGCCCCGGCCGCGCCGCCGCCGTAGCCTCGGCCGGCACCGCCGCCGCTGGTTGAGGCGCGCTGGTATCCGCCGTGCCCAAGGTGGGATCCACCGCCCACACCGGCAAGCCCCTGGCCGCCGTCCAGCCGTAGGGCTCCACCGCCCGCTCCACCACCCATCACAATCTGGCCGGAACCACCGAGGGGGCCAGGGGTGCCGGAGAAACAGACCGTCGTCGTCCCGGACGTCATCACGGACGGGCCACCGGCGCCCCCGTTCGCGGATACCAGGCCGCCGAAGCTGCTGTTCCCTCCGTCGCTTCCGTCCGTCGACGCGGTCCCCGCGCTGCCGCCCTGACCGACCACGATCGTCTCCACCGCCCCCAAGGCAGACACGTCGTAGACGCCCTCTGAGTAACCGCCGCCAGCACCCCCAGGCTGCGCGGAACACTGGTTGGCGTTCGCACGTGCGCCTGCCGCTCCGCCACCGGCCGCCTGCACACGAATGCGCACCCGGGCCAGCCACGGGTAGCTCGCGTTCTGGAACTGGTGGGTGCCTGGGGCCGTGAAGCGGAGGACCTCCCGGAGTCCTTGACGGCCCGGCACGATGCAGAGGGAACCGTCCTCATCGACGGTGAAGTACTCGTCGCAGACGCAGACCGAGGCCAAAGCACACCTCTCAGGGGAGAGACGACAGCCCGGCCCACAACCAGCGGCGACGAGGAGTAGGGTAAAGGGTTCCGCATTCGTGTGCTCTCAGGCAGACCACAAGGCAATGCTTGCGCCTGTCCATAGCGCCACGCCTAGCCCACAGAACATCGTGTAGACGAAGCGCGCAAGCTTGTGGCCTTGCGAGTATAGGGAGTTGAATAGGATCATTCCGGCGAGGTTCAGATAGACGCCCCCGACAGCCCCCCACCGGGACACGTCGAAGCGCACCCAGAACGCGCCGATGTCGACGACGACGACGGCGACGCATATGAGGCAGAGGAAGAGCACGAATGCGAAGTCGAAGTAGCGGCTGATCCTACTCGGCCCCTGCCTGGGTTCACGAGGCCCACGCCGGTCGAGCCAAGCGATACACATGCTCACGACGCCCGCGACCGTCCCAATGACCGTCAGCCAGAACGACAGGATCGTCATCAACGCCAGCCCACCTCCGCTCTGACGACTGGTCCTGTTCTACCGCGCAGGGGGGCGGGCCATCTGACAAGTGCACAATCGTCGCGGGTCCGTTACCGCGCCTCGCTGGCCTCAGTCGCGGGTAACGCCCTCAGATGGACGCGTACACCCTCGCCTGCCGGAACTGTCACGCCACTGCGGCGCTTGGGAAGGGTGCTCCAAACCCGCACAACAACCCGCCAGGCCGTGACTTCCTCTAGGGCAGCCATGACTGTGTGTTCGTCGTCAACGGGTTCGGGGTCTACCGGTACAGCGCTGATGACCGGAGGCGACGTGAACGGCTCGGGGAACACCCAGACCGCGCGGCCCTCTTCGCAGGTCGTGACGATCGCCGCGACCGGAGCCCGCGAGGGCAGGGGCTGTGGCGCCTGCGCCGACTCCGCTTCCCTTCGGCGTCCGCGTCCCGGGGCCGGCTTGCGGGCGCGCCTCTCGGCGTCGCGCAGCATCCCGGCGAGCGCGTTGCCTGGCACCCGTCGCGTGGGGCCTCCTCGGAGCGCCATCAGCCCATCTCCGTTCCTGCGGCGGCCAGCTGGATCTGCACCTTCTCCGTGCCGGGCTGGTCGCTCGTGCCGCCTTCCTCGGTGACCTTCAGCCCGACGATCTTCATGCGCTGCGTGACCGTACAGCAGGTCAGGGTGCTCGTGACGTCCAGGCACCATCCTGGGACCAGCCGCGGTACGTCGATCGCCGCTTCAGGGGACAGCGTCACTTCCTGGCTGTCGATGAAGACGGGCACCGGCAGGCTGGAGCGGACTCGGGCGCGGGCCGCCGAGGTCGCGGAGGCGTCGTCGGTGATCGAGCTGTCTTCCTCGTACCGCTCCAGCAGCCCGTAGTACGCGTCGAGGGAGCCCGCTTCGCCGAGGACGTCGCCCTCGTCGTCTCCGGCGATGACCCACCGGGTGGCGAGGTTGGTGCCGTCCTCGGTGACCTCCAGACCCTCGGGCAGGTCGACGTCGGAGAGACGGCCCACGCTCTCAAGCCAGTTCTCCGGGAGCAGGATGATCGTGTTGCCGACGACGGTGTAGTCCAGGCCGGTCGCGGCCAGGTCCCGCAGATGGTCGCCGGACTGACCGATGTCTCTGGTGTACTGCCTGCCCCCTGTCACGCCGGCCGGGGCGACCCTCAAGACCTGGTGGCCTGGGTCGGGGCGAAGGCGTCCCCGATGAGCCACGTCGCGATGTCGGCGAGGTCCGATCCGCCGAACTGGATCGTCTCGTGGACGACTCTCCGGTCCAGCCATGCCCCGATGTCCGCCGCGCGGATCTCCAACTGCCCGAGTGACCACGTCGGCGTGATGATCGGGCCCTCCCATACGAACTGCCCGTCGCGGTAGATCAGCAGGTTGTGCCGCCACGACCGGACGCGCCCGAGAGCCTCGCAGCAGTCGCCGTCCGGGTTGATGACCACGCGCGCCGTGCTGGTCTCATCGAGGAGCCGCAGCCATTCCACCTCGGTCAGGGTCGTCGCCGGGCTGATCGGGGCGCCCGTGCGGTCGGCGATGACGGCTGTGTGGGTGCCGCACCCGGCCATGGCCATCAGTACCCCCGGCCGGAGACGTTGACCGTGATGAGCGCTTCCGGGCTCGGCGGGTTGGACACGTCAGAGGAGACGGCCAGGCAGTACGAGGCGCATTCGAGGGTCTTCCAGGACACCGGCCCGCCGTCGCGGCCATACACGTCGCTCGACGACTCACATGTGCCGCCGCACTCGACGAAGGCCCGCCCGATCTGCCCGTCCAGGGTGACCGCTCCCCCGGCCGGAACGTAGGTGACGTGGTAGGTGGAGTGCGGGCTGCACCGGTACTGCTCAGCGACCTCTTCGCACGTCATCGCCGAGTCGTTCGGGCTCCGCTCGAAGATCTCGATCGTGATGTTCCGCAGGGCGGCCGAGCCAGCGGTGACTGTGATGACCGGGGCGTCGACCGACCAGCTCGGCCGGCTCGTGAGGTCCATCTCGTAGTAGTCGGTCTCGGCCGCCAGCGGAAGGCAGAAGCAGGTATCGGGCGGCAGCGGCACAGGGGGTGCGGGTGGCATGCACCGGTCGTCGGCGCAGGCCGCGGTGGGATCCGAGCAGGGCGCGAACCGGCAGGCGCCGTCGCAGCCTTCGCCGCCCGACGGGTGCAGGCACCAGGTCACACACCCGTCGTCCGGGTCGACCGGCGGCACGATCTCCATGACGGTCATCGGGTCGGTCCACAGCCACGGGGTACCCGCGGTGAGGGTGAACTCAACGCCGACGATGTCGGCCCCGGACTCGCAGTCCCCGCCGACGCAGCCGTCCCCGGCCCGGGAGATGACGCGCGGCCCGTCAACCAGGGCGACGCGGCGGATCGTCCGCCGGTGCTTCTCCGCGAACTCATCCGGGCTCATCTCAGCGCCGGGGCAGCAGTTGAACAGCGTCATGCAGTCGCCTTCGCACTGCCCGACCGTGCAGCCCTGGAGGGCCTCGCCGAGCCAGTGGAACCCGTACTCCACGGCGCAGCAGGTCGCACCGAGCAGGATGCCCGTGAACACCATCGTGCGCGGCTCGGCCCTGGCAGGTCCGATCGCGCCGCCGCCGGCGACTCCGTTCGTCACGATGCGGCGAACCGGATTCTCGTCGAGCCCTTCCACGTTCAGGAGGAGAAAGCCCGCGAACTGGGCGGACTCCGGAACGTCCGGGTCGTACCAGGGCGCCTCGTCCTCCTCGGGGGTGTTGTACGGCAGGTCGCCGACCATCTCCGCGGTCAGCGACTCGCACGAGCAGACGGCCGTGCTGTCCAGCGGTGAGCCGACCGTCTGCAAGTACGTGTTGAGGCGGGTGTGGTTGACGACTTCGACGCCGCCCACCGTGACGTAGTCGGTCAGCGGCATCAGATCACTCCCGCATCAAGAGCCAGCCGGGTCGAGACGCGATGCGCTGTCGCGCGGGCGTTGCCGACCTCGGTGATGTTGATCGTCTGGTTGAGGACCGCCCCGGCCTGGGCGCTCGAGGGCGCCCCCTTGGCGGCGCCGAGGATGTCGAGGAGCCCGGACCGCTCGGCGAGCTGCCGTGCCCGGCGCGGGCGGGTGAGCGGGATGACGACCTCGGGCCCGGCCTCGCCGATCAGGGCGTGCGTCGGTCCGTACACAATGCCGCCGTCGGCGAACGGCAGGTACTTGCGGACGGCGGACGGCAGGCCCGACCGCACCTTGGCCATGATGTCGCCGAGCGCCGCGACGATCTTTCCGGGCAGACCGCTGAACAGGGCCACGATGCCGCTGATCAGGCTGGACACCGCGCCCCGGGCGCGGCTCGCGGCGCTAGAGAAAGCTGAGGCGAGCCGGCCGGGCAGCGCCGACAGGGCGGAGCCGATACGGCCGGGCAGGTTCCGGAAGAAGCCCACCGCGCTCGACAGGAACGACGTGATGCGGCTGCGCGCCGAGTTGAACGCCGAGGTGAAGTTCCGCAGCAGGAACGAGCCCAGAGCCGACAGACTGGAGGCGATCCGGCCGGGCAGCGCCTGGAAGAACGCGACGGTCTGGGTGATCCAGCCGGTGATCCGCGCGCGGGCGATGTTGAACGCGATCGTGAAGACGGTGACCAGGAAGGCCCCGAGTCGGGACAGGCCGCTGGCGATCCGGCCGGGCAGGGATGCGAAGAAGGCGACGGTCGCGTTGATCCAGCCCAGCTCCGTCGCGGTCACGATGGTGAACCCGGCGGTGAAGGCGGCGAGCAAGAACTGGCCAATGCCGACCAGGGCGTTGAGGATCCGGCCGGGCAGCTCGGTGAAGACGAACACGACCGCGGCGATCAAGGACAGCACGCCGATGATCAAGAAGGCGACGGCGGACGTGAACGCCTCATACAGCAGCCCCGGCAGCGCGGCCAGTCCGGCGACGATCCGCCCGGGGAGCTGCACGAAGAAGTTGATCAGCGCTTGGACGCCTGCCGACACGGCGCTCCGGGCGAACTGGAAGGCGCCGACGAAGAACTGGCCGACGGTCGAGGCGAGTGAGGAGGCGCCGGCGACGATGCGTCCTGGCAGTGCGGCGAAGAACGCCACGACGGCGTCGATCCCGGACGACACCGCCGACTTCGCGGTCTCGAACGCGCTGACGAAGAAGTCACCGAAGCCGCTGAACAGGTCCTTCACGAATTCGACGGCTGCGAGGAACCCGTCTCGCAGGGCGCGGCCCACGGTGTCGACGACGGCCCGGAAGGCGCCGAACCTGCGATAGAGCAGGTAGATCGCCGCCACCAGGCCGATCACCGCAACCATGATCAAGCCGATCGGGTTGGCGACGAACGCCGCGCCCAGCGCGAGCCATGCGGCCTGGAGCGCCCGGAAGATGAGGATGCACCCCGGATCGCCTTGATCAGCACCAACGTCGCCGCTGCGGCCACAAGGACCGGAGCCGCGTAGTTGATGATCGGGCCGAGCACCTGGGCGAGCAGGCCGACAGCGGGGGCGAGCGCGGCAACCAGGTCGGCGGCAGAACGCGCCAGGGCCGCCGCGGCGGCAGCGAGCGGGGGCAGGGCAGGCCCCAGAGAGATCGCGGCGGCACCGAGCTGCTGGAAGACGACAGCCGCATGGGGCAGCGCAGCTTGGACGGCCTGCCCGATCCCGGTGATCGTCTGGACGAGCTCGGGGCCGAGTCCCGTGAGGATGGGACCTAGGGCGGGCGCGATCTGGCCGAGCTGCGTGACGACGGCCGCGACGATCGGGCCGAGCCGGGCGGCGACCTGGCTGAGGGTCGCGAAGATGTTGCCGAGCACAGACTGGCCGGGGTCGCTGTTGACGAACTCGGCGACCGACGCGGTGATGGTCTGTAGGCGGCCCAGGAAGCCGGCGCCCTCGGCGTCTGCGGCGCGGAAGACGCCGGAGAAGATGCTGCCGACGTTCCCCGCCAGGTCGCCGAGCTGCGCCAGCGTGTTCAGCGCGTTGTCGACCCACCGGACGGCATCACCGCCCCGAGCTGCCTCCTGAAGGAAAGTACCGAAGTCCTGGCCCAGGTTGCTGATGCCGGACTGGAGCTCGGCGCCGAACGCGTCGGCCACGGCCGCGGCGAACTGGAGGACGCCGGCGGTCAGCTTGTTGGTCGTGTCGCTCAGCCCGCTGACGGCCTGCTCAGCCGCCGTCAGGATGGACTGGACGTTCGCTACGCCCTGGTTGCCCCGGACGTAGCCGAGGGCGTTCCTGGCTGCTGTCCCCCAGGCTGCCGCGATGTTCGTCAGGCCGGTCCGCAGCGGGCCGCCCAGCGCGTTCGCGGTGGCGGTGATCTGGCCGACCAGCGGTCCGAAGAACGCATCCTGAACCGCGTCGCGGACCTCTTCGAATGCGGGCTTCAGCGCCCGCACTTCGCGTGCGGCGGCCTGTGCCTTCGGCGACAGACCTTCGAGGGACTTCTCGAACTCCTCGGCGCTGCCCGTGAGCGCCGCGGAGAACGCCTCCTGTACGCCGATCAGGGCGAGCCGCAGTGCGCCGAGCGCGGCCTGGGCGCCGAGGATCACCGCCGGGAAGGCCGCGATCAGCCCGGCTGCGGGGGCGAGGGCCGCGCCCAGCGCGACCAGGCCCTGAGCGGCTGCCGCCGCGGCGATCCCGATCGCCGCCAGGCGCACCAGGCCGCCTAGCACACCGACGACGCGGCCGGCGATACGGCCGATCCCGCCGAGCGCGCGGGTCAGCGCGGCGGAATCGACGTCGAGCGGGACGGTGACCGTCGGGGGGCGGTGCGCGCGGATCCGGGCGTCGAAGTCGTCGAGGTCCGGTACGACACGGATCGGGATCTCGACGCCGGCGAGGAGCGCCCGCAGGCGCTCGACAAAGCCGGTGACGTCCGGCAGGACCGGGACGTTGATGCCGTCCAGCGACCGCAGGCCGGCCAGCAGCGCGGAGTCGAACCGGCTCAGGTCCGGCTCGACCCGGACGGTGACGGCTGCGGCGTTCAAGCCCCGCTGGATCTGGCGGCGGATCTGTTCGCCGATCCGGCGGGTTGTACGGAGCAGGGCCCGCTGCAGCTGGGTCCCCGCGACTCGGCCGTCGCTGTCGGCGTCGGACGAGTCGATGTCGATCCGGATGACCGCGCGACCGTAGTCGACGTCTTCGCCAGCCATCGGGCAACCTCACGAAGGAGTGCGGTTGCCCGGCCCAGAACCAGCGGCGTGTCCAGATTATCCGGTTCAGCCCAGTCCGAGCTGGGCGTCCTGCGCCGCGAGCTGCGCCATCAGTGACCGTGCGTCGACCCGGGTCATGCCCGCGCTCGGGGCCTGAGAGCGCTGCTGCGCCTGCCGTCGGACGGGACGAGGCCCACGCGGAGGCGCGTACAGCTTCGCCTCGATGCGGGCGCGCGCGGCGTCATCCTCCGCCGCCATGTACATCGCCGCCTCAGCGGCGCTGATCATCGTGCGGAGCGTCCAGCGGTGGATGTCGACGCCTTGGAGGGCGAGCTGACCTTCCCACGTTGCGAAGCCCGCCGCGACGCTCGCGAGGATCCGCTGGACGACCCAGTAGGGCGGTTACCGCCCCCGTACAGTTCCTGCGTCCACTCCGGCAGTTCGACCAGGACTCGGTCCGGGAGCCGCATCGACTTGTCCTCGACGCGCGCGGTGCCGGTGAGGCTGGCCGCGTGAGCTTCGGCCTCCTCCCTGCTGCGGAAGTTGGCGACCGTCTTGCCACCCTTGATGACCTCGAACCGGAGGAAACGCGCGGCCGATTCGGGCGTCATGATGGTGGCGAGGAAAGACTTCATCGACGCGTAGACCCCGCGAAGCACCTCGGGGTTCACGTCCTTCAAGTCCGTGCCGTCCCCGAGGGCCCGCTGCGCCTCCAGGACGTCCGCATAGCCGTCGAGGAACGCGTCGCCCATCACTTCCGGGACGAAATGCAGCTCACCGAGGGCTCCCAGCTGAGCCACATGGGGATCGGTGTTGAGCGAGAACGCTTTCGTTGCCACGGGTCTGCCCTTGTCTCCCGCGCGGTCGCCCGGCCCAGAACCAGCGGCGTACCCCGAAGGGTAAGCACGGGGTCAGTCGTGGGCTGCTGTGGGATCGTTGCACCGGGAGGGCGCGATGGATCTTGAGGGCATCGGGGCAGTCGGCGCGGGATCCGGCGAGACGCCTACGCCGCTCTACTGCAAGCCGTCCTGAACTACATCGAGCATGCGGCCAGCGTGTTCGAGCAGAGTTCCGCCGATCCTCACCAAGCCCCTCCGTCCTTGCCGCTTCCAAGCCGCTGGCGACGGACATGTCACACAAGAAGATGGTGGTGAGGCTGGAGGGCCCGGACGAGGTTGAGGAAGAGGTGAGTGTGTCCGGACACGACGACGCCCAAACGCCTGAACTGGCGTTCAGGGCAGTCATGGAGCTGCTGAGAGGCGCCCATATCGTCCAGGAGATTCCCAGAGGTTCTCAGCAGCAGTGGACGCCTGCACAGGAGGCCCACCTTCAGGCTCTGGTGGAGCAGATCCGCAAGGTACAGCGGTTACACCGTCAGAGCGATGGCTGGTGGCGCCTTTATCGGAAGTTGCGTGCCCGAGAGCGGCTGGTCGATCAGATCATGGCTGGCAAGCCAGAGCTGCTGAACGAGGCAGAACTGCGCTACACGAAGAGCCAAATGTTGGTGGGGGTGTTGCTCGAGTTCGCCTGCAGCGCGTTGCAGCCAGATGACGTGCAACGGGCGATACTTCAGATGGAGGCCGTGCAAAAAACGACGTACGAAGATCTGAAGCCGGTCGGCATCAACACAGAACAGCAGGTTTTCGAGACGATGCCAAAGTTCATCAAGTGCCGTTTTACCCTTGAACATATCACCAATCGCTACCGCAATGGCGAATTCAGCAGAGATGACCTTTATCGTCACGTTTCTCGATTCCTTCACGATCCGATCGTTCGCGAGTGGTGGGAATTGACGCGCCCAGCACATGTGCCGCCAGGGGATGAGGAGTCGGAGATCAGAACGCGGATTAACGATCTCATCCGCCAACTCGATGAATCCGGGATGGAAGAGTGGTGGATCGTGGGCGAGCGGATGGATAAGGATCCCGGATGACGAGGGTGCGCGTCGCTTTGGTCGACGCGCACTGTCGGAGCCTCGCCGATGGCCGCATCAGCTGCAGGGCCGGGTGCTTACGAGCCGTACCTGCTCAGCCAGTGGGACCACCTACGGGGGTCGATGAACGCGGTCGACATGGCGTAAGGGCCAGACAACAACGGACGGGGGGACAGCGTGTCCTCCCACTCTGTGTAACGCCTGCGTACCTCGGAGGGGCTGTCCGTGAGAGAGCACTCCTTGGCCAGCTTGATGCTGGCCTGAAGGCGCCTGAAGTTGTATGCGGCTGCATACCTCATGAAGAAGCCCACGCCCAGGATCACGAAGGCACTCCCTGTTACCCACAAAGCCGTCTTGGCCTGCCATGTTCCATCAGTGGTCTGCTTGATATTTCCTGTGGCCGGAGCGGGGTGCGCCGCCCAAAACAACACGACGCACAGCGCGACAACGAGGGCTGCCACGGCGATTAGGAAGAGAAGTTGCCAAGCGACGTTCACTTGTGACGAGCGGCGCAGCTGCTGGTACTTGCTCAGCTCCTTGTCAACGCGGGCTTGATCTGCTGAAGGAAGCGGTGTTCCATTATAGTGGGCGAGGAAGCTCTCTTTAATCGGGGCGGCGTACTCCTCACTCAGTGCACGGGCGACGGCTGTGTTGTTGCGGACACCGGCCTGGAACTCTGCAATGAGCAGAACCAGGAGAGCTGCCATCACAGCTGAGATGATCGCCGCGAAGTCGTGCGACATGGCCAATGGGGTGGATGCTACGAGCATATGCGAACCTCCGTCGGTAGAGCGGGTCATCGGCCTCTACACGTGTGTAGCAAGGCGATGCCAGCCTGGGTACTTGAGCAGCTCTACGAGCTTGGGGATGACCGGGGACGAGGAAGTCGATATCGACAGAGCGAGATCCAGCTGTAGTCCATGCTTTAGTGCGGTACGGCCTCTTGACCACCGTGTGAAGCAGGAACATCCGTACCGCAGTCAGCACCTTGCTGATTCGCGCATCCCCACAGACCGGCTTTCCTCCCGGCATCGGAACCACGGCCTGGCGCTGGCCACCATTGCCCGGTGCCCACCGCAGCCACACCATAAACAGCCCATATCCCGGGCCGCGGTCGACCAGCCCCGCCCTGTACCCGCGCACCAGCGCAGGAACAGGGTCACCGCCCCGACGTAGGCCTTCACGAGGGCGAGGAGAGCCTGTCGGCCCGCGCTCAGGCGCCGTCATCGGGTGCCGAGAGCGCGCCGTTGTTTCCTCAGGCGGGCGGCGAGGAAGCGGAGGGCAGAGCTGGACACGTCGACGCCGGACGGGTAGACAAGCATGCAAAGCCTCTGGTGGAGACGGTTCTCTTGGTCGAAATCGATCGAGCCGTCCGGGGCGTAGCTGTACTCGATCAGGACCAGGCCGACGACGTCACCGTCCCCGTCGACGTCACAGAACGTGCCGCTGAGCTGGATCGACTGGCTCTCTCCGCACGCCATTGCCCCGGCTGGGGGGGCGCGCCCGCGCTGTAGGCGCCCGTGAGGAGGTTGATCCAGCCGGACGAGGTGATCATTCCGGCGCAGTCCCGGACGACGGTGACGGCGATCGGGGTGCCGTCGGCAAGGCACAGGCCGACGGTGGCGGTCGGGGTCGTCGGCGACTCGCAGTCGCTTACCGGCAGACAGGCGCCGACGGTGCCAGCCGGTACGTACGGGATGGCTCCGTCAAGGGTGGTGTCCGCCGTGGTGACCGTCCCGTCCGGGGCGATCGTGTACGTCCGCAGGAACGGCGTTGACGTGCCGTCGCCTGCAACGTCACACAGGAGCTGCGCGCGGCTCTCCTGGGTGGCGCAGGGCACCACGGTGGGCGCGGTGACGGTCGCGCCGGTCTCGACGTCGAGGTAGGAGACCGTTGGGCTGCTGCACGCCTGGCACTTGAGGACGGCCGCGGTGCGGGTCTCGCCCGCCCCGGCGTCGTAGCAGATCTGCCCGAGCACGACCGGGGTGTCCGCCGTGGCGTCGGGGCAGTCGACGGGCGCGACCGGCGTATATGGCGTGCCGTAGTCGTCCTCGGCGAACGTCCCGATCAGCTCCGGGGCCTCCCCAGTGCAGGGGTCGAGCGCCCAGACCTCGGTGAAGGTGACATTCGGCTCGCCGTCGCCGTTGGTGTCGTCGCAGCGGTAGACGGTGCTGATCTGTCGCGTGCAGGCGTCGGGAAGCGAGCACAGGCCGAGGGTGCCGGTCGGCACGTAGGCGGCGCCGGTGGTCGGGTCGACGATGCGCGTGCCGATCCGGTCGCCGGACACGGTGTCGTAGACGGGCTCGACGAGGGCGAGACCGGCCATGGTGCCGCCGGGGAGGACATCGCACAGCAGCAGGGCTTCGACATCGACACGAGGCGTCGGTGCGGCCCCGCTGACGATCACGGGCCCCTGCCCGCAGCATCCGCTCATTGGAAGGACTCCTCAGTCATTGAAGACAGGGAGCCCGGCCCAGAACCAGCGGCATCGGGTTCAGGTTACCGGTCGAGGCGGTACGTCAAGCATCCTCCGGGCTGCTCACTGCGAGGGTGGCGTTTCGTTTCTCCAGTAGGACCAATCCACTCACACAGGGGGCTCACGGACCAGCCGCCGTCAATGCGCCCTGGTCAGCCGCTATCAACGTCACATGATCCAGACCCTGTGGCGCGGCTTGACTGCCGCCACGCTCGCCGGCCTGTCCCTCACCGCCTCTCCACCCGCTCACGCCGCAGAGACACTCCCCCTGGCTGACGCCATCGCCAGCCTGCCGTTGGGCACCGAGTCCCGCGACGGCTACACCCGCAGCAGCTTCCGACACTGGAACTCCGGCAACGATCCCGCCGACGGCTGCCACACCCGCAACGAGGTACTGATCTCCGAAGCAGTCGAACAGCCGGAAGTCGCTCCCGGCTGTCGGCTGGCCGGCGGGACCTGGTTCTCGTACTACGACGCCACCGTCGTAACTGGACCGTCGGGACTGGACATCGACCACATGGTTCCGCTCGCCGAAGCATGGGACAGCGGCGCCTCAGCCTGGACAGCGCAGCGCCGTGAGTTGTACGCCAACGACCAGGGCGCCGAGGCCAGCCTCGTCGCGGTCACTGCACGCTCAAACCGCAGCAAAGCTGACCAGGACCCGACCGACTGGATGCCGCCTGCCACCGGTGCACACTGCCGGTACGTAACAGAGTGGGTCGGCACCAAGCTCCGTTGGAATCTCGCCGTTGACGACGCAGAGGTGGCGGCTCTGCAGGAGACCGCCGCCGGTTGCATCGGCCATACCGTGACTTACGAGCCCGTTCCGTAGGTTCAAACTGCCCTGCCACTGGCGTGCGGCGCGGGCAACGCGCGGTGCGTCGGCCGCGACTGCGGTCACACGACCAAGCGCCCAGGCTCCGGACACTCCGTTGAGACCGCAGACCGGCACCGACCTCGGAGCCGCCCGCCACGGGAGCGCAGGCGGGCGGCTTTGTGGTTCAGCGGGCTAGCGCCCGCTGAACGGCTATCCGTTTGAGCAAGCTCTCGTGATGTTCAGCGCCGCACGGTCGAAGTCCCAGGGTTTGGGGTAGTTGGAGGCAACCGCACGCAGCAGACCCTCCACGTACCACGGCTCCTGCATCCACGGGTTGATCCCGACACTGCGCAGAAGATTGATGCCATCCCACGTGGCAGTGTTGCAGCCCGGAGAGTACGCAGCGGTGACAGGAGCGTCGGAGGCGGCGGGAGTTGCGGAAGCCTGGCCAGCCGGGCCCGCGATGATCATCGCGCCAGCCGCAATGCTGCTCAGCAGGCCGGCCGCGAGGGACTTCAGGCGGGCACACCATCGTCTCCACGGCCGCGCGAACTGGCGCATCGTCCGCTACGCGGATGACTTCGTCGTCCTGGTCGACGGCAGCCGTGGTGACGTCGCCCGTCTGCGCGAGGACATTGCCGACGTACTGCACCCTCTCGGGCTGAGGCTGTCACCGGCCAAGACTCAGATCGTGCACATGTCGGACGGGTTCGACTTTCTTGGGTTCCACATCCAGTGGCGCCGCAAGCGGGGCTCGAACAAGTGGTACGTCTACACCTTCATCGCCAAGAGGCCCATCCGGCAGGTGAAGGACAAGATCCGTGCCCTGACGAACAGAACGTCGCAGCAAGACCCGGGGACCGTGCTGAAGAGCATCAACTCGATTCTGCGCGGCTGGGTCAACTACTTCAAGCACGCGGTATGCAAGACCACGCTGAAAGCCCTGGACCAGTTCGTATGGCGACGGGTGACCAGCTGGTGGATGGTGCTGCATCGCTGGAGGTGGAAGGACGTCCGCCGACGCTTTACCGACCGCAATGGCCGGTGGCACAAGCTCTCAGCGGACGGGATCGAACTGTTCCCCATGGTCTCGACCGCGGTCACCCGCTACCGATACCGGGGCAACACGATCCCCAACCCCTGGACACTCAACCACGCTTGAACGGCAGAGACCGTGGAGAGCCCGGTGCGGTGAGAGCCGCACGCCGGGTTCGGCGAGCGGCACGGAGAAACGGACCGGTGGCAACACAGGCACCGCGCTCCGTGCCGACTCAACAGAAGGGGCGGTCGGCGGCGATGCGGTCGATCGGCAGCAGGGTGCCGTCCAGGATCACGAACGCTTTCGTCGCCGCGGTGCTGACGGCTTGTTCAAGCGTTGGCGCGAGGGCGGCCAGGACTTCGACGGCTTCGCGGATGTAGCGGTAGACGGTGGCGATGCCGACGTTGAACGCCGCGGCGAGCCGGCCGTAGGTGTCGCCGCATCGCAGGTGCGCGAGCGTGAAGAGTGCCTGGCGTCCCGCTGGCAGGCGTCGCCACCGGCTACCGATCTCATGGCGGCGCTGACGCAGGTGACGGGCAAGGAACCGCAGGGTCGAACTGGACAGGTCGATCCCGGACGGGTAGACAAGCACGGAAGCTCCTGGAAGACAACGGGTGATCTTGGTCGTGAACCCGTCTACCAGGAGCTTCACTGCGCTGTACAGACCTCCGCGACCAACCAGCCACCCTCACCACGAGGTTGGAAAAGGCTCAACGTGTTAATGATCTGCAAGCCCTTAGCGGAATGGTAGCGTCACGACGCCCTGCTGGGCGGACGGAGCTGCGCCGCAGTCCTAGTTATCTGCGGGGCTCTGTCCGTCAGTCAGTTGCGTACGGCGCCGATCGTCGACCCCAGCGATCCGATCGAAAAGCTCGCGGGCCACCTTCTCCATCGCGCCTCGACCTGGTCTATTCGCATGGAGAACATCTCTCACCTTATAGAAAGACAGATCGGTGGCCAGAGCCAGATCGCGATATCCGGGCCGCCCTGCTCGAAAACGCAAGTACTGCCAAACGGCAGCGGCATCGTCGCCGAATCCCCCGCTTATAAGCCGCTCCGAGACTGCATCTGGCGACATACCGTCGAGCAACGCCATCACTTCACGTCGCGTCATGCCGCCTTTCTTGACTTTAATTTCCAAATTAATCGACTCCAGCAAGGGGCCAATTGTTCGCAGCAGCGCTCGCAGTTGCTCCTCATTCTTAACGTAGAGGATTGTCGCGCCGGGCCTGTCCTGCAGCTGTTGTGCCACTCCCATAGCTGCGCGCTGCTCCGTCTCATCAACTCCGTCGACGATCAGCCGGTCTACCTTCCAGTGCAATTCCTCTAGCAGTTGCCTGCGCTCCTCGCGCGAAAGCAGCCCCTCGGACGCGTGGGGACTTTGATCGGAATCCGCGCTGTTACTGGAACTTCCCGAAACTGAGGCATCTTCCATTACCTCCGCGACGAGTTTCTTAATCCACTCCATTTCCCCCTCTCCGCGTGCGATGCCATGCCGACGGAAGTCCACACTACGCACTGCGTCCGCACCCGGAGGCCCCTTCCGGGAGAGGCGAAGATTCTCGATTTCCGCCTCCGTTTCGGAGCGGAATCTAAGCCAGTGACCCGGGTCTCCGTTCCACGCTCGCACGAGCGCTGCGAGCACCGGGACGGTCGGAATGCGCGCGCCTCTCATGGCCGCATACAGCGTTGCCCGGGGGATCTTTCTTTCGGCAGCGATGGCGTCAATCGTCATGGCATCGAAGCCCGCTTCGTCGCGCAACTTCCTGAGCGCTAGGGCAAATCGCGCCCGAGGGCCATCGTCTGGGTTCAGTGGCGTGGGTCGGCGCGGCACGGTCCCCCCAGGATGTAACGCATAGAGGTCACTTTGTCGGCGTATTGTCTCGACCCCCTCCTGAGGACACAAGACAGCCGGGAAACTTGGAGCACCAACTCAGCGGCCACCAGGCGCCTCTAGCCTCGCAAGCATCGTGAGGACGCCCAGTGGCCGGACCGCCGCTCTCGCGGCAGATAGGACGGCAACAATGCTGACGCCCTCTCCCCATGATGGGCCCCGTCACCCCCTCCACGGCAACCCCCGCTTCAAGGTCATCCTCATCGGCGTGGTCGTCATCGGGGTCGCGGCGGTCTGCCCGCCGGACCACGTGAGCGCCGTCGCCCAGGCGGTCGGAGCCGCCGCCGCATCGACGCTGGTACTTCGCGGTACCAGGGATGACGGGATGATGCTCGGCTGACCCCGCGCGCCTGACTGACCCGAGTGAGGCCCCCGGCTAGGGCCGGGGGCCTCCTCGCGTATCGGCTACTTCTGCGGCCCCGCTGTGATCGTCAGGTGCCGGGGGCCCGCCCCCATTCCGGGAGGGGTGCATGCCGTGGCGTGCAGGGTCACCGACTGCGAGGCGTGCCGCCCGCACGGCATGGTCGACTGGGGCGCAATCCGCGTCTGGTACATGCGTAAGGTCGACGACGAGGGAATCGGCGGCGTGAAGCGGCCCTGTCCCCGCGGCGGCTGGTCGTCGTTCAACTGGTGGCACGAGACCCGCAAGACGCCTAACCGGTGGCAGGCCTAACGGGCGGGCACTCGGTCTGAACAACGCCACGACTGGCAAAGAGCTCGTAACACGATCATGTTGCTGACGCGGACTCGGCAGCGCGACCGACCAGCTCCAGATGTATGAACCAGCTTGCACGGGGCGTTGTCAGAGGCATCGGGCACACTGCGCCGTATGAACTTGGTGACTGCGCACGACTACGCCTGGATCCGCACCTCGCCGGTCTTCCGCCACATGATGGAGAGCGGATACACACTGACACTGATACGGGGGTGGGCCCCGCGCGAGGTGCTGCGTGCGATGGAGGCGGAACTGCGCGGCACTGGGGAGGGAACGGCCGGGCTGATCGAGGCGGACGACGCTCACCGCGCCGAGGTGGATTACGACTACTGGGACGAGTCCTACGTCGCGGGCGCCTTCAGCGCTCCGGGCGAGAACGGCGACTGGACACTCGTCCTCGGATTCGACGGTGGCCTGGGGATCGCGGCGCCGTGCGTGGAGACGCTGTCGAAGAGCGGCCGGGTCGTGGCGCACTCGACCAACGGCGGCAAACCCATCCACCTTTTCCACTGGTTCGAGGATGGTGAGCTCCGTACGACGTTCGAGGGCCCCTCATCGCGCGACGGCAACACCCCTGATGAACTGGTCCCCCTGCTGCGGGAAGTCGGCTTCCCTCTGACCTTCGAGGGAAAGCACGACGAAAGCGCTCCGGACGTCGACCGGAAGGCGGCGGTCCTCGCTCTGGCCGAGAGACTCACCGGCATACGCGTCACCGAATCCCTCCTCCAGGACGCTACGTACGAGTTGGGACTCATCCCCGAACAGCCCGCCGAGGAGTGGACTAGCGTGGTCATCGACATCACCGATGCCCATGGGGAGCGCCTGTACAGGGAATGGACCTACGAGGAGATCGCGACGGCGTCGGACCGAGCACGGGCAGAGGCAAACGCGCCGGTGGTAATCACCTACAACGAGCCGCCGGCCATGGATCGTTCAGAGCACGAGACAGGTGAGTAGCGAGCGCGGTGAGGATGCCCCGGCGTACCCGCCGCCCTCTACAAGGGAACCTTCCGGCACGGGGGGCTTCTGCGATCATGGTCTGGCAGCCTTCTTGAGCCGTCGCCAGCAGATAAGGCTGCAGCCCAGCGAGACAAAGGCATTGTGGAGGTCGAGGCGTCGCTCGCACCGCACGGCCAGGCGCTTGAACTGGTGCAGCAGGGCAAAGGTCTGCTCAACAACGCAGCGGAGCTTGCCCAGACTCTTGATGTTCGGCACGCCCCTACGGGAGATCACCGGCAGGATCCGGCGGCGCCAAAGTTCACGGCGCACAGCGCATGAGTCGTACGCCTTGTCGCCCAGAACGGACTCGGGTCGCCTTCGCGGGCGGCCGGTCCGTCCGGCGACGGGATGCCGTCGACCAGGTTGAGGGTTTGGGTGATGTCATTGACGTTGGCGGCAGTTGTGATGACCCGGAGCGGGGTGCCGCGCCCGTCGCAGATCAAGTGGTGTTTGCTGCCTGTCTTCCGCCGGTCGACCGGCGACGGACCGGTTGCGGCACCCCCTTTTTCGCGCGTAAGTGAGAGCCGTCCACGCACGCGCGGGACCAGTCGAGTTCGTCGGCCGCGTGCAGTTCGGCGAGCAGGACGCGGTGCAGCTGCTCGAAGACTCCGGCCTTCTGCCAGCGGTCCAGGCGTCGCCAACAAGTCTGTCCGGAGCCGAACCCGACTTCCAACGGCAGGAGTTGCCAGGCGATGTCCTGACACAAGACGTACAAGATGCCCTGCAGGCACAACCGGTGTCTGGTATGGGTTTCGGTCCTGGTGACCGCTCGGGCCAGGGCGGTAGCAGCGGTTCGATCCGTACCCAGAAGTCGTCGTCCACGATCCACGGCCGAGTCGTCACACGACGCAAACGGCCGGATCATCACATCGGTTACGCCCGACCAGGGCACCTCAACAAGATCTTGTTACGGACTCAAAGGGCCGACCGGCTCCGCTCGGGCTCGGCCACAAGAGCTCGCACCTCACAGAAGCACCCGGCTCAAGATGCGGGATGGTGAAGGACCATCAAGAATAGACATAGGCCATGCCATGTAAGCCAGTGAGGGTTCTGGCGCAAGCAACGTGAGCGCGACTCTGCGCAGGACACGGATGCGTCACTGAATGGGTCGGGCTGTTTCGCGTGAATGCGTAAGGCTTCATGCAGTGGGGTCGCACCTTCAAGACGAAGGACTCTTCAGATGCCCGGACCTTACGGAAAACCGCTGGATAGCGTCCACTCTTCCCACTACATGCGCCACTGGACCAACCGAACGAGCGCCGGAAACGAACGCTTCTTGCTCGAAATTTACACGGGGTGGGTCCAGTGCGATATCGCTGTCCTGGATACGACCCAGCACTTCACGGTGAAGACTTTCCTCCCCGTCACACCAGGCCAGGTGAGGTTCTACTCGGGCGCTGAACCGGGGAAGCCAGGGTCGATCGACAGTTTCACGGTTGTCGCTTCTCCAGGAGCCTTGGCTCCATTCGAAGACGAAGCGACCGTTTTCGCTGTCGATAGCGCGGATGTGCAACTGGAGTCCCAGTTCTTCACAGGTGCCGGGAGCCAAAAGTGCCTGGTCCTCAACGCCATTCTTGGCTTGCTGAACTGTCGCATGTTCAACTACACCTATTCGGTGCACGTCCTGACGGTGGGCGAGCCAACCTTCAACGTATCGCCGATCCCCACCAACCAGCGTCCAGCTGGAGGGGCCAACCCCGAAGGTAACCCTGTAAATTGATGTAACGGGCGACTTTCAGCGCCTGCGCACGGTTTGACCAGTTCTGCTGCAGCCCGCGCTCGCGCGCCTTGAGCAAGCGTGTGGCCGGGAGAGCCGCACCGTCGGTCATGCCGCAGCCAGCGTCCGGGACGGCGGGGTCGCGCATGCCCCGGCCGCCGGTGCCACCTCCCTCGAGCCGCTCGTCTTCCCGGCCCCCGTAACCCCGAGCACGGGGGCCCGGATGCGACGGGCCGAGATCCCCGCCGCAGCTTCCACACCCCGAGCGCGGGGTTCATTTCACTGAAACCTGGAGCATTCACGCACCCGTTGCTGAGATCCTCGTTCGTCAAGGACAGAAGCCTGGGGGGCGAGCGTTGATCATCCTGGACACCAGCATCTTGCGATCCTTCAGCCCGGAGAGCAGTAGCGCCGACCTCCTTCGGGCGATCCGCACACTCAACGCGGAACAGGTCGGCGTGCCGTGGGTGGTGCTGGAGGAACTCGCCGCTCAGCAAGCCATCAAGTACCGCGAGAAGTACGACAAGGCCGTCCAGGCCGTTGAAGCCCTCCGCCAGGTGACTCCTTGGCCGCTGGACACGACGGTCGAGCCCAGCGGACTGGACCACGTACGGGAGCACTGGCGGAGCAAGTGGCTGGACATCGTGACGGAAATCCCGACGAGCGAGGAAGCGCTACGGCAGGCGGCATTCCGTGAGGCGAACAACCTTCCCCCCTGCAAGATCGTGAAGGATCTCAAGGTCGGAGCCCGGGATGCGGCTATCTGGCTGTCCGCTGTCGAGTACGCGCGCGACCACCCGGACGAGACCGTGTACTTCGTCAGCGCCAACACCAACGACTTCGGGAAGGGCACTACCTACCCGCCTCCTATGAGTGCGGACCTCGCCGGGCTCGGAGCGCGGTTCGTTCACCTGGTCAGCATGGGCGACGTGGCCACCCGGTTCGCCGAAGCGACCACGCCGGACGAGACTCTCGCGCTGAAAATCCTGAAGTCGCAGAACGCCACGCAGGCTGTCGAGAGGGCGTCCCGCGAAACCTTCCCGGCCGCCGACTACGGCCTCTTCCGGTGCAACGCTGCGAGCATGCTCGACGGCTACGGGGTGATCGTGCCGGCGGTCGGGTGGGCGTCCTCAGAGGCGGTCTTCAACGAGCTTGAGAGCATCCAGACATACCGCATCGGCGATCACGAGTGGTGCACTGCGGTCGTTCGATGGACCCTCAAGGGAACCGTGGCCACCGACGTTCAGTCCCTCAGGACCGCGTGGGCCGCCTGTAGCTGGACCACGTCAGTCCTCTTCAGCATGGACGAGAACAACCCGCGACTCACCGTCCTGCGCAATGAGGCACCATCCCCGCTCAGCGACGAGGCGTTCAAAGCTCTGGGCCTGCCGATGACCGAACCCACCCCGCTGGAAAGGCTGATCCAAGACTTCGTCGGCGAGATCACCTTGGACCGTCTTCGAGGCCTTCCACGGCAATACGAAGGCGCAGCCCTCCGGGAGGCGCTCGCCGAGCAGATGCGGATGGGTGACACTGCCGCCGGTTAGTCCGGCCTCTCGGCCGGCGGGTCAGAACAGGGCCATTGTGCCCAACGGCCCCACCGGCTCTGCCTCGGGCTCGTCGGCCTCCACGAGCTCCAGCTGCGCGGGCGCGGGCAGGTGCACGATCTCCAGCGACCCGGAGCAAGACACGAGAGCGTCGCCGAACAGCTCGGGCCGCTCGGTGGGGTCGTGCCGCCACAGGCGACCCTTGCCGGGGCGCCCTGCGACTATCCCGGCGGCGATCGGCCGGGCACAGCAGGGGCACTCAACTCGGGGCATCTTCACGCAAACCAGTGTGCCGAAGCCCGGCCTGCCGCGTACAGCGGATTTCGCGCCGCGCTTCAGGATGCCGAACCGCACGAGTCCAGAGCCTTCACCTTTCCCTGTTTCTTGGGCACGACGATTCCCTTAAGCAGGGGGTTAAGGGAGTCCACTTCTGTTTCCAGCTCTAGAAAAACCGGCGCCCTGGACCAGATCTTTCCTTCACGGTCAGTGAATACGAGCCTCTTGATCTCCCATGCAGTGTCGCTCAACAGCCTCGTCTTCTTCTCGCCTTCTCCATTCACGATGGACCCGCTCAATTCGCCCGCCTTGTACACGATTTCCGAGCACGGAGGCAGGTTGCTGTCAGCAAGCATGAGCAGGTCTTTCTCACCCTTGACGACGGTCGCGTCGACGAAGACCTGGACGTTGGAGACCGCGTCAGGCGAGCGGTTCACGAGATGGATCGCTCTTGACTGCTCGTAGAAGGAGTTCTCCTCCCAGAACGTCACCCGGGTCGCCTGGTCTCGTTCATCGCGCTCAGTGTCCTTCTTTGATTGGTCGAGCTGCGCCTTGGCTACCTCTGCGCTGTAGTAGGTGGCAACGGCGGTGGCTATGAGGCTACCGATCGCCGCGACGGCGCCGGCCGCCGTACCGATCGTGACCCATGGAATTCCCGCCCTCTGCTCCCCGCGCTGTCGGCGTATTCGGCTGGGAGCCGCGCTCTGGCGGGCAAGCCGCATCCGGTCGCGCCTTCGCTGATGGTCGCTCATCTGGCCATCCCCCTCGTCCCCTTTGCGTAGACGTTGCCACATTTCCGAGCGCTCTAGTACTCCAGCTGTAGATCGTGATCTTGCTGGTCGGGCCGGTGCGGAGACGGGCGCGGCCACCGTTGATCATCGTGAGTTGTGTGGACTTACGAAGGAACGGTGGCCGCAGGTCACAGCGTAGATCCCGGCCGTTGGCGGGAGGCGTTCGAGGTGGCCATGAGCCGAATCGCTGGCCGGTTCGCACGGGTCGAACCCCGGCTGCGGGCCGCGCGGTTGGTGCTCGGGCTCCTGTCGGACTTGCCGCGCAAGAACTGCTGGGTGCGCCACGAGGCGCCATGTGACCGAGTGGAGGTGCGAGACCTCTACCGCCGGGCCGTCGGAGCGGCCGGGTAGAAGCTGAGGGCAGTCCGAGCCGGGGAACGCCGGTGAGGATGGAAAGCAGCCCTGACAACGCCGGGACGGCACGGTACTGCCAGACGTGTCGGGTTCGGCAAGCAAGGCCAGAAGGCGTACGAAGAGGAACCCGTGTAAAGCCCCGTAAGTCTTGCACCGGGCTCAAATCTGGCGGATATGGGCCCGGGGTGCAGTGCGTGATCGCTCGCTTCGACAGGGGCGGTCAACTCCGAAGCCGGTCTCCAACTGCCGGTGGGGAGGCCACGCTGAAGGTCTGCGGCGTAGGCGTGGTGATGCTGCCGGGGTAGTAGCGGGACGCCGACCTGGCCGATCGGCACATGGTGAACGTGGGAACCGCCTGCGGTCGCCCCCGCTTTCTGGCATCCGGTCCGGAGGTCGAGGGCAGGCCCGTTGCCGGCTGAGGGCCGCAGGTGGGGCGGAGGCCCCGTAGTAGTCCGAGCGGAGGAAAGCTCCGTGCATGGCGAAGGGGGCCAGCAAGTCGGCAGGGAGGATGCTGCAATGCCGGGAGGCCGCTGGTGAATACCGACGCGCTGGAGTTCGCGCTGTTCAAGGCCGAGCGCCGGGTACTGGAGATGCAGACCAAGCTGCACTGTTGGGCGACCGACGATCGTGATCGCCGGTTCGATGACCTGTTCAATCTCGTTGCCGACCCCGCGTTCCTACTGGTCGCGTGGGATCGGGTGAGGAGAAACAGGGGCGCCCGCTCGGCCGGAGTGGACGGGCAGACCGCTCGCTCCGTAGAGGACGGGCAAGGCGTCGAGGCATTCCTCGACGAGGTGCGGTCCGACCTGAAAGACCGCATTTTCCGCCCGCTTCCCGTGCGGGAACGGATGATTCCCAAGCCGGGGACGGCCAAGCGCCGTCGGCTGGGGATCCCCACCGTGCGGGACCGGGTGGTCCAGGCGTTCCTGAAGCTGGTGTTCCTGCGAACCCGCAAGTCGATCGTCTCCGCAAGTACCTCGTCGGCGCCTACGCGGATGCCGAAAGCGCGGAGCGGCCCGGCCGTGTCCCACTGTTCCCAGCAGTGCCGGAAGTACGCTTCGACGCCCTCGCGGGTGCCGGGACCGCCGTTGAGCCAGCGAACCAGCAGCTCATCCTCCCCCGTGAGACGCGCCTCCACATCGTCCAGACGCGGCGGCGACAGAGTGTGGTGCCGATCGGTCGAGGAGACGTCAGTGGGGCTTGTAGTCGTTCCAGAAGGAACCCGTCCGGCGCCTTTCGTACGAGGCTTCAGCCCTCGCCATCCAGGCGTCGATGTCGGCGACCATCGTGGGGAACTTCTCCTTGAGAGGTTCGGCCAGCTCGACCAGCTCCTCCCAGGAGTCGGCCAGATAGGTCAGGTTCTCCAGTCCGATCGCGACCTCGACCCGGAACGGGTCGTCCGACTTCAGCCACTCCTTCCCGGTCTCGAAGATCTGCGCCCCGTCCTTGGGCTCGATGATCCAGGACATGGAGAGCAGTTGCTCCGCGACATAGCCAGGGGTGACATTCGGAGCTCTGTGGTCGACGAGGAAGCTCATGACGTCCTCAACCTTCACTGAACTACAACCTCCGGTACATGCGCCACGCGAACGCGCGCTCGTGCGGTGTGATGACTCGGCCGTCGGTGTACTTCATCGTCCTGAACATGTGGGACGGGTGGACCCCGGCCCCCTCGTCGATCAGTTCCAAGCCTGCCGAGGCCATCTCCTCTGCTGTGGCCTTCCCGAACTTGTTCCGCTTTGCGGCCGAGACGATCAGCAGACCACCTCGCTCCATGACGCGGGCCGTCTCCGCGTTGACCGGGTTGAATCCGAACGGATTGACAGCGGGGACCGTCCTGAAGGTTCCGTCCTCGAACGGCAGGTCGCTGTCACTGCCCTGAATGACATCGGGGTGTCGTTGTCCGTGTTCGTCGCGCCGGGCATCGGGTTGTCACCCCCGTTATGCTTTCCGCGGTCCTGCAAGAGGGCCGCTGGCCTCCGGGCCCGGCATGACTGTTCCCTCCTGTCGAACGGATGACCTGGGGGGTGGTGTCACCGGGCCCGGGAGGCGCCGTTGGAGACGCTGATGAGAGGTCCGACTACCGCCTGGCCTGGCGCAATGCCCGGCCGCTTGCGGGCGGCAGGTCTGCATAACGTGGATGCGCGCATACGACGCCAACGCCCTGGCCAGCACCGCACGAACCCCGTTCGGGAGGCTGGGTTGGACAACATCGACGACGTGGGCGTCTTCCTCGGCCTGGACGTCGGCAAGAGCGCCCATCACGGGCACGGACTCACTCCGGCCGGCAAGAAGGTCTTCGACAAGCAGCTGCCCAACAGTGAGGCTTTTTCAACCTGCGGTTGAGCTGGCGTGATGCAGGGTGAGCACGGTCTGGACGATGCCCGTGATGCGGGTGGTCGAGCAGCGAAGTCTGCGGAGCAGCCGCCAGGACTTGAGGGTGGCGATGGCTTGTTCGACGAGGGCGCGGATCTTGGCCTGGGATCGGTTCACGGCCTGCTGGCCTGTGGAGAGCGTCTCCCATCGGCCCCGGAACGGGACCCGGACGGTGCCGCGGGCGCCCTGGTAGCCCTTGTCCGCCCAGCAGGTGATGCGGGCCTGGTCGAGAGCGTCGATGATGCCGTGTTCGCGGGCTGCCCGTATACGTCGTGGACGGCTCCTGGCAGTGCGGGCGAGGCCCACAGCAGCCGGCCGAACGGATCGGCGATGACCTGCACGTTCATGCCGTGTTTCTTGTGCTTTCCAGAGTAGTAGGGCCGGTCTGCAGCGATCCGGTCGATCGGCAGAAGCGTCCCGTCGAGCAGGACGTACGCCTTCCCCGAAGCAGCCCGGACTGCCTCGGCGAGGGTCGGTGCAAGGCCGGCCAGCAGGTCGACGGCCTCCCTGATGTAGCGGTAGACCGTGCTCGTCCCGACCTCGAAACCTGCTGCGAGCTGGGCGTACGTGGTCCCGTTACGCAGATGCGCCAGCACCAGCAGGGCTTGACGGCCGACTGAGAGCCGGCGCCAGCGGCTTCCCATCCGACGACGGTGTTCGCGCAGACGGGTGGTAAGGAAGGACAGGGACCGACTGGACACGTCCAGCCCGCACGGGTAGACAAGCACGTGAAGCCTCTGGTGGGTACCGGGTGATCTTGGTCGTGAACCCGTCTACCAGGGGCTTCACTCATGTGTCGAACCAACCGGCCAGCCCACGCAGCAAGTTGGCAAAGGCTCAATATCTCGGGCTACGCCAGCAGCAGCGTCGACAGGACTGCTGCACGAGGTCGAGCTGCGCGTCATCCTCTGACCTGAGCCCATCCTCTACGGCTTCTACGGTAGAGCGTCGCCCCGCTGAGTGATCTGCCTACCCGCAGGTGGAATATCCAGGGCGTTCGTTCGATTGGTTTCCTTGCAGAGATCGCGGGAGGGAACGCTGGAGGCCGAGCTGATGTTGTTCCGGCCGGACATCTCGGGACCGGGGACCTGGAGGTGCGCCTCGCCTCGGCGACCGACCTGGAGAGGGCGGCGCCGCTCATCCGGCGGGCGTTCGAAGCGGCCTGACGCAACGAGAAGGGCGGCTGGTGCATCGGCTACTCGATGCACCAGCCGCCCTTCGGCGTCTGCGGGCCGCCGGCCCCAGGGTCTCCGCTCTTATGCTCATGCCTCCGGTCCGGCCAGCTCGAAGTCGTCCTTCGTCAGCTCGGCGCGCAGCCGCTTCTCAGCGATGTCGGCGTAGTGCGCGGACAGTTCGACGCCTACGAAGCGGCGTCCTTCGCGCAGGGCCGCGACACCTGTGGAGCCGCTGCCGGTGAACGGGTCGAGGACGGAGCCGCCTTCGGGGCAGACCTGGACGAGTTGCTGCATGATTTCGACCGGCTTCTGGGTGATGTGGACCCGGCCCTTGCGGGGCTGGGAGGCGATGTAGTGGCCGGGCAGGTAGAGGTCGCGGGTGTTGTCGAGGGATCCCTTGACGCCCCACAGGATGAACTCGGAGTCCTGCTTCGGCCCGCCCTTGCGGGGCCGGCTGGCGGGCTTGATCCATGGGATGGTGCCACTCCAGGTCCACCCCGCCATCTGCAGGGCGTCGGTCGTTGTGGGCTCCTGGCGCCAGTCAGAGAAGACCATGACCACGGCGTGCTCGGTCGAGGCCCGGTAGGACTCGGTGAGCAGTTCGGTCAGCCATGAGCGGTAGGAGCGCTGGTCGCGGTTCTCTCCAGGGAAGTTCGCAAGGCCATGGGCGCTGTTGCTGGTGACGTACTTGGCTCGCGCGGTGCGGCCGGTGCGCTCCGAGCTGGTTCGTCCACCCGAGTTGTAGGGGGGATCGGTGATCACCGCGTTGACGCTCTCGTCCGGGAGGGACTTCAGGACGGTCAGGGCGTCGCCTCGGTGCAGTGTGTAGCTCATGGGGAGGGCCTCTCTTCGGGCACTGCGGATCTGGACCTGCTCCGGACGGCGCTCAACGGCCATTGTCTCGGGCGAGGTTGCACCGGAGGTTAACGGCGACTTCCGGCCGCGCCTAACAAGGTGACCCGCGCTGCGGACGCGAGAGCGGGAGTCGTTTGGTGCGGCCGGAATCCCGGTCTACTGTCTCGCCGTGTCCCCGGGCAGGAGCCTCGCTCCACCCCCGTTGACCTGTGCTTATCCGTGCCGTCTCGTCCAATCGAGCAGCGTCGGCGGCACGTTGGCCACGCAGTCCCAAACGCCGTCCGGAGGTCCTCGTGTACTGCCTGAGATTACGAGCGCGGCTGGCTGCCGCTCGTGACCTGAAACCGGCGTCCGGGAACTACCGACTCCTCTGCCCCGGGGCCGCCCGAGAGGCGGATGCACATCGGTGCGGTGCCGACGGCTTTGCACGAGAAGTCGGCACCGCGCCTCCTACGAACACCGAGGAGCCGCTGCGATGCAGCATGCCCTGATACATCCGCGCCCCGACCCGCTGCCGTCACCCAGCCGGCACCGTCATCTCGGTGAACGGCGGCTGCGATGAGGAAGGCGACCGGAGCCGTCCTCGGTCTGTGCGCGACCGGCCCGCTGCTGCTGGCCGGTCCGATCCTTGCCGTCGGCGCCGTGACTGCCTCGGCTTCCTGCTCGATCGACGGTGCACAGGGCGTGGATACTTCCGCCGTCGCCACGCAGGTGAAGGCCATCCTAGACGGCAGCGACAAAGGCTCGGTCTCTGTACCGGGTCTGGACGACCCCGTAGAGCAGGTGCCCAATGCCAGGACGATCCAGGCCACGGGCGTCGCGATGAACATCCCGGCGCGGGGGCAGGTCGTGGCTCTGGCGACCGCCCTGCAAGAAAGCGGCCTGCGAAACCTGACCTACGGCGACCGCGACAGCTTGGGCCTGTTCCAACAGCGGCCGTCGCAGGGCTGGGGCACGACGAACGAGATCCTCGACCCGGTGCACGCCAGTACCAAGTTCTACGAGGGGCTCAGGAAGGTCTCCGGCTGGCAGTCCCTGTCCGTCACCCAGGCCGCCCAGGCGGTGCAGAGGTCGGGCTTCCCCGACGCGTACGCCAAGTGGGAGCCATTGGCCACCGCCTTGCAGAAGGCCATCGAGCCGTTGCTGCAGAAGGCCGGCACCTCATCGCCGAGTCCTTCGCCGTCCGGCTCGACCGACACCGGCAGCCCTTCACTCAGTTCCGCGGGCGGCTGTTCGGCGGACGGTGACGGGGCGGACTTCGGCACCATCCCGGCCGGCGCGCTGCCGGCCGAGTACGAGATCCCCGCCAACGCTCCGCCGAAGGTTCAGACGGCGATCCGCTGGGCGCTGGGACAGCTCGGCACCCCATACCAGTGGGGCGGGAGCTGCACCGACTCCCACGGCCAGAACCCGATGGGCCGGTGCGACTGCTCCTCACTGATGCAGCAGGCGTACAAGGCCGCCGAGGTCACCATGACGCGAACCACATACACGCAGGTCAAGGACGGCAAGGCCGTATCGGTCGACGCCCTTCGGCCGGGTGATCTCCTCTTCACCGAGGGGACCGCCGCAGTACCCGAGCACGTCGGGATGGCCATCGGGCAGGGGCTGATCGTCCACGCCCCGCGCACCGGTGACGTGGTCCGCATCGCGACTCTCACCTCGTGGAAACCGCGGATTCTCGCGGCACGCCGAGTCATCTGACGGCGCTTTCCTCCTCCACTTTTCCTCGCACCGCCGCTTCGCCCGTGCGGGCTTCGGCATGCAGTAAATCGAACTGGAGTTCCCCATGTATCTCGCTGACCAAGTTCTACGGCTCGCCTACGATCCCGGGATCAAGCCGAACGAGGGCGGCCTGCCGGGCCTTGACGTCCTCAGGCAAGTGATGGGTTCGATCAACCTCTTCGGCCTCATCGCCGTGGTCGGCGCCCTCTGCGTCAGCGCGGGCGTGTGGGCCTGGGGCCACCACTCCGGCGGCCACCAGGCGGAGGCGAACGGCAAGAAGGGCGTACTGGTGAGCGCCGGCGCGGCCCTTCTGCTGGGCGCGGCGAACGGCGTGGTCGCCTTCTTCAGCACGCTCGGGACGCAGATCCACTGATGGCTCAGCACTCCACCCACCCCGCCGGCGCGTCTCGCGTACGCCGTCGGGCGCTGCTCGGCACCGTCGCCCTGGTGGTGCTCGTCGCCCTCGCCGGCCTGTCCGCGTACCTCACCCGCGACGGCAGGAGCCCCTCCGAAACCCCTGCTCCGCCGACGAGTTCGCGTACGGCTTCCTCCCCACCCGCGGCACCGTCCGGACGGCCCGCGCCGCACACCGGTCTTCGTGACCTCCCGGCCCCGCCGAAGACTCGCGACCCGATCGCGTACGGGAAGGCAGCAGCGGCAGCGCTGTGGTCCTACGACACCCGCGCGTACTCGCAGGCCGAGCTGCGGAAGGCTCTTCGCGGGTGGTTGACCACGGAGGCGAAGTACGCCGATCCGGCCTCGGTCGACAAGGTCGTCCCTTCGCCTGTGCTGTGGAAGGAAATGGCCGCCAACGGCCAGTTCGCCACGGCCAAGGTTCACGAGGGTCACTTCCCGAACGCCTTCATCCAGGCCCTTCAGGAGAAGCCGGGGGCGATCACTGAGGCGTACGTGTACGCCGTCACGGTCTCCGGCAAGCAGTCGATCGCCTGGAAGGGGTCGCGCGCCGGCGGCGCGGAGAGCCGTGCCGCCACCCTCGCGGTCCAGTGCCGGCCCGACCGTCCCTGCGCCCTGGTCGGCGTCCTGCCGTCCGTAGCGCCCTGACCCCCGCCTCAGAAAGGAGGTAGCACCATGGGAGTCTGCGACTTCCCACTGATGGACAAAGTGTGCGGCGCCGTTGACTTCGCCGCCAACCCCGCCGGCACCGTCACCGACGGCATCGGCGCATGGATCGCGAAGTCGGCGGGCGAGCTGGCGGCCAGTGCGGCCGATCTCGCCGCCGAGTCCGTCAACACGACGACGGCCATCGATCTCAACGCCGGTTGGTTCCGCGACAACTACGAGCTGCTGCTGCCCATCGGGCTCGCCCTGACCGTCGGCATCTTCTGCATCCAGCTCATGACCGCAGCATGGCGACGTGACGAACGCGCCCTTGTTCAGGCGGCGTTCGGCACGATGACCGGCGTCCTGTTCAGCTTCTCCGCGATCGCCTTCACCACCGTCGCCATCACCGTGGTCGACGCCCTGTCCGATGGCCTGTTCCAGGCGGCCAACACCTCCGTCGACGACGCGATCCGCCGCGTGGTCAAGGTCGATCAACTGGGGACCATGTACGGACTCGGCTGGGGTGTCACAGCCCTGGTCGCCGTGGGGTGCGCGATCGGCGCCTTCCTCTACTGGGGTGTCATGGTCGCCCGCAAGGTCGGCGTGCTCATCATGGTCACGCTCGCCGTGTTCGCCGGGGCCGGCGGCGGCTGGGAGGTCGCCAAGCGGTGGCGGCGCGGCTGGATCGAGGCCACCGCCACCTTGATCGTCTCCAAGCTCCTGATGACCGTCGTCTTCCTCATCGGCGTCTCCGCCATGGGCAAGACCGACACCAGCGACGGCATGGCGGCCCTGTCCGACGCTATGGCGGGCATCGTTGTGATGGTCCTGGTTCTCCTCTGCCCCTACGCCACGTACAAGTTCGTCCACTGGGCCAGCGACGGCAGCGGCCACGACGACCTGCACCGCACCGGGGTAGCTGGCATGGCGGTGGTCGCAGGAGCAGCGAAGACCGCGGGCACTCTGGCGATGCAGGCAAGCACCGGAACCCCTGCCCCGCAGGGCCCGAACAAGGTCCCCGGTGCGGGTGCCGACGGTGTCGCCTCCGGCATCAGCCCCTCCGGCGGCACCCTCAGCAAGGAGGGCATCGACGCCGGCCCGCCCAAGCAGCAGACCCGCCTCCGCTACGGCGAGGACCCGAACGCCACCGGCGACAAGGGTCACGCCCTGATCCAGCGCCCGGGAATCCCCCCGCTCATCACGCGTCCCGGTGGCGGCGAAGCGGAAGGATCCGAGCTGACCGTCCAGGGTGTCAGCGGCTCCGGCCATCCCGCCGGCGCGTCAACTCCTGAAGGCGGCGCGACCTACGCGGGCACCGTGTCGTCCGCCGACCCCGCGCCCTCGACCACGTCGGCACCCTCCAGCGCACCGTCGGCTACGGGTTCCCCGACGTCTACGAACTGGGTGTTTCCCACCCAGCCGCCGTCAGGTCCCTGACCCACCACACCCCGGGGGGCGGGCTGCAATCTTCAGCCCGCCCCCACCCCTGGGCCTGACTGGCTATCGGGCGGCCCCTCCGCTGTGGCGCCCGACCGCAGGGCAGCGTCCAGAGAGTGGGGAACTGGGGTGAGCAGGTCTGTCCCCCTCCCGAGCACGGGGCGGGGAGATGTCTCGAACCCCATCAGCCCCCCGCCCGATCAGCAGAAGGGTTTCACCATGCCGTCCAGAAGAGCGCCGCGCGCCCCGTCCTCCGCCCCCTCCCACCGTCTGGAAACACCATGTCCGGCAAGCACCAGTCCCCCACGCCCACCGTGAAGTTCCCCCACCGCAGCAGGCGCGGGGTTCTGCTCGGCCTGACCGTCCCGCAGTTGATCGTCGCTGGACTCACCGGCCTTCTTCTGCTCGCCGTGATCCTCACCCTCGGTGTGGTCGGCGCTCTCCAGCTCCTTCCGCTGTGGGCGGTCATCGCTCTTCTCGTCTTCGTCCGTCACCGGGGCCGTGCCCTGGCGGACTGGGCTCCGATCGTCACCCGGTACGCGCTGCGCCGGATGCGCGGCCAGCTCGTCTGGCTCACCCGGCCCTCCCTCCGGCCCACCCGCGAAGGGCTGCTCCACCTGCCCGGCACCGCCGCAAGCCTGCGTGTGGCCACCGCTCCCGATGGCACGTACGGCGCGGTCCACAACCCCCACACCGGCACGCTGACCGCGGTGGTCAAGGTCTCCTCCCGCGCCTACGCGCTGCTCGACCCGGGCACCCAGCAGGCCAACGTGGGCGGCTGGGGAAGGGCGCTGGCCGCCCTCGCCCGCACCGGTCAGATCGCCCGCATCCAGGTGATCGAGCGCACTGTCCCCGACTCCGGCGACGCGCTGCGCCGCTACTGGGAAGAGCACGGCCGGCCCGACACCTCCATGGCCGGCACGATCTACAACGAGTTGATCCAGGGCGCGGGCCCGGCAGCCGCCCCACACGAGGCGTACGTCGCGGTGGCACTGGACACCAAGGCTGCGCGACGCCTGATCAACCGGGCCGGCGGCGGGCTCACCGGTGCGTTCAGCGTCCTGGCGCAGCTCACCTCCACCTTCGAGCAGGCCGCACGGACGGCCGGTCTCACCCCGACCGGCTGGCTCACCGCCCGCGAGATCGCCGCCGTGGTGCGCACCGCCTACGATCCCAAGGCGCTGTCGACGCTGGACCGGTGGTCCGCCGCCGGCCGTCCCGAGGCCGAGCCCGCCGCCGCCGGACCCGTCGTGGTCGTGGAGAAGGCGGACCACATCGCGACCGACTCGGCCGTCCACGCCACCTACTGGGTGGAGAACTGGCCCCGCACCGAGACGTCGGCCGGCTTCCTGCATCAGCTCCTGTTCACCGGCGGGGTCCGACGCACGCTGTCGCTCTCCTACGAGCCGAAGAACCTGAACGCCGCCCTGCGCGACGTCCAGCGCAAGAAGTCCACGGTGATCGCTGACGCCGCGGAGCGCGCCCGGCGCGGACAGGTCGACTCCGAGGCCGACTCGATCGAGTACCAGGACATCAAGACCCGTGAACGCCAGCTCATCGCGGGGCACGCCGACGTCGCCCTGACCGGGCTGCTGACGGTCTCGGCCGACACCGAGGACGAACTGCGCACCGCTTGCGCGGTGGTGGAGACCGCGGCCGTCGGCGCCCAGCTCGACCTGCGGCCGCTGACCTGGCAGCAGGCCGAGGCGTTCACCGCCGCCGCCCTGCCGCTCGCGCTGGCCGCCTGACCCCTTCCCTTCGAAAGAGCACCGTCATGTCCCGCACCGCCAGCCCGACCGCGCAGGACTTCGTGCCCTTCGCCACCGCCGCGCTCGACTTCCACCGCGCGCTCAACCTCCCCGGCGGCCCGCTCGTCACCACCCGCGCCGAGCTGAACGCCCTGCACGCCCACCTCGTCTCGCTGTACGGGCTGCTCGACGCCCACGCCGTCCGCACCGGACAGCTCGTGCCGGCCGAGGGCGACCAGCTCCGCACCGCCCGCACCCGCATCTGGCAGGCCGCCGACCACGTCCACACCGCCTACCACGCGGCGCCCCAGCCGGACTCCGGCAAGGTGCCCGACCCCGTGGAGCATGTGGCCGGCCTGCCCGAGGGGGCGCCGGAGCTCACCATCTGCCAGCGCCACCAGCGCACCGCGCGCCTGGTGCGGCGCCGTACCACCCCGGCCGACCTGCACACGTCGTTCACCGGCCTCGTCCGGCGCTGATTCGCCACCCCGTCTGGAGAAAAGTTCATGTCCCGCACCCGTGCCAGCGCCTCCCCTCTGTTCGTGCCCCGCAAGACATCGCGCGCCGAGCAGAGGGCCGCCCGAGCCGGTTTCGCCGAGGCCCGCCGCCAGGCCCGCCTCGCCGGAACACCGCCCAAGCACCGCGCCGAGCAGACCCTCGACCCGGAACTGCGGGCCACCTACCCGCCGTCGGGTCGTCCCGGTTCGGCCTCCGCCCGCGGTGGCAGGCTCGGCCTGCCCGCTCAACGGATGACCACCGCCACGGCCTCGGGGGCCTACCCCTTCGTGGCCGAGGGCGGCCTGGGGGCGGAGGGGGTGTTCATCGGCCGCGATGTCCACGCCGAGGCGGCCTTCTGTTTCGACCCGTTCTCGCTGTACAACAGCGGCCGGGTCGAGGGCTTCACGAACCCGAACGCGGTCCTCGCAGGGATCATCGGCATGGGCAAGTCGGCATTGGCGAAGTCCATCGCCACGCGGTCGATCGCCCACGGCTACCGCATCTACATCCCGTGCGATCCGAAGGGCGAGTGGACGTCCGCCGCGCAGGCCCTCGGTGGCTACAGCATCGCACTGGGGCCGGGGCTCCCGGGCAGGCTGAACCCACTCGACGCCCCTGCCCGGCCCGCCTCAGTCAGCGAGGAGGACTGGTTCACGGAGGTCCGCAAGCGACGTCTGCTGCTCTTGGCCAGCCTGGCACGCACGGTGCTGAAGCGTGATCTGCTGCCGATGGAACACACCGTCCTGGATCTCGCCCTGGACGTGGTCGTCGCTGATGCCGCCGCCCGTGGCACGGTGCCGCTGCTCGGCGAGATCGCGCACGCGCTCGGCTCACCGGAACGCCTCGACCGGGCGCTCGGCCACCAGGCCGGGCATCTCGGATCGGCCGCCCAGGACCTCGCACACGCCCTGCGCCGCCTGGTGCACGGCGACCTCAGCGGCATGTTCGACGCCCCCTCGACGGTGACCTTCGACCCGACCACGCCGATGCTGTCCATCGATCTCTCCCGTCTCGGCGGCTCCGGCGACGACACAGCCTTGGTCCTCGCGATGACCTGCGCAAGCGCGTGGATGGAGTCCGCCCTCGCCGACCCCGATGGCGGCAGGCGCTGGGTGATCTACGACGAAGCCTGGCGGCTGATGCGGCACGTCGGCCTGCTGGAGCGGATGCAGTCGCAGTGGAAGCTCTCCCGGGGCCTGGGCATCGCGAACTTGATGGTCATCCACCGATTGTCAGACCTGCTCTCGGCCGGTGATGTCGGCTCACGCGGCCGAGTGCTGGCCGAAGGCCTGCTGGCCGACTGTTCCACCCGCATCATCTACCGCCAAGAGCCCGACCAGCTCGACGCCGCCGCTTCCCTGCTCGGCCTGACCGGCGTCGAGACCCAAGCCGTGTCCGCCCTGACCAAGGGCCGGGGCCTGTGGAAGGTCGCCGGACGCTCCTTCATCACGCAGCACATCCTGCACCCAGCCGAGCGCGAACTGTTCGACACCGACGCCCGCATGACGACATAACCCAACGACCAGCGACGGAGCAAGAATCGATCATGTCTGCCTCCTCCCCTTCGCCCGCCTCCGGTGAGAACCAGTCGCCGGCGGCCACCGATCCCCTGGCGTGGCGACGGCACCTCCCGGCGCTGGCCTCGGCCGCCACCGGCATCAATGAGGCGACCGACGCCTGGGACGCGGTCTCGGACTCCCTCTGCGACGCGGACGGCTGGCCCTTCGATGAGGACGTCTACGCGGACGGCAAGGTCAAGCGCGACACCCAAGCGTGGGAGCACGCCGAGGTGTTCCTCGACCACGGACCTGAGGTACTGGCCGGGGTCCGTGCCGCCGCCGACGGCCCCGACTACGTCGAGGGACCGATCAGCGACGACCTCCGCCGACTGCGCGGGATCGACGCCACCCTGATCCGAGCGGCTGCGCTCCGGCATGAGTGGGACCAGATCATGGCGCTCATGGAAGCCTCGCAACCGGGCTCGCTCCAGCTCTACCAGAAGCGCGCGGAGGAGCACCGTAACAGCGAAGGCTGGCACTACGCGCACGAACTGTCCCACCAGGGCCCGGCGCTCGTGCGCGTCGGTGAGTACCTGGCCGACCGGGCGGACGCCGAACGGCCGGAACAGACCGAACGGGCGCGCGTCGCCCTGACCCGGTCCACTCCCAGCTCCCGCGGCGTCCCGCCCGCTTCGCCCCCGGTCCCCCCGGCATCGCATCTCCCGCCTCCCGGTCGTTCCCGCTGACCCCGCAGTACGGATTCACGGCAGCACCAAACCGACCGATCGCCGGATCCTCATGCATCACCCGCACCTCTTCAAGCTCCACACACCCGGCGGCCCACGCCGTCGGCCCTGGGCCGTTCGGCAACGGAGAACCCCATGCACCACGAAAACCCGCAGGTCCTCGCCTGGATCAGCGCGTCGCCCCCGCCCGCGGCGTCCGATCAGGACCACCGTCACGCCGCCCTTGCTGGTGCACTGCGGCGGCGCGGCCTGGAGTGCACCGTCGAGTACGGCCTCAGCGACTACATCGTCCGCGCGGAGCTTCCCGACGGCAGTTCGCTGATCATCTCGCCACCGCAGGAGCCACCCTCCGAGCACCCTGAGTTCCCCGAGAGCTGGATGGTGACCCGTCACCGGTCCGCCGAGCCCACGGTGTACGAAGTGGTCTACGACTCCGAGCCCGGTGGCCCCAACGCGCGGCACGGCGGCAGCGTGCCGGATCTACTGAGCGTTTTCAGCGTGGCCACTGATCGAGTGACGGTGGTGACGTGGTTCGTGGTGCGCAACGGACAGGGCTCCCGTGCCGTTGAGAGAGGTGTTCGACGTCTCAACTCAGCAGCACAGGAGCCCTGTTGGTTCCGTATCCTGCCGTACTCGACCTCCCGCACGCCTTGGTCGAGTGGGTCACGATGCTCATCGTCACCCGTGAGGGTGAACGGCGGTGCAAACTCCCGCCGCACCGGCGCGCGCTCGTCGCACTCGTGTACCTGCGCCGCCACGACACCCTTACGGGGATCGCCGCGGCCTTCGGGATATCCGTCGGCACCGCCCACGCCTACGTCACCACCGTCACCGGCCTGCTCGCCGACCGCGCCCCGGGCCTGCTGAAGACGCTGCGCGAATTCGATCCCGACTTCGTCCTGCTGGACGGAACCCTCGCCGAGTGCGACCGCGTCGGCGACAGCCGCGCCGACTACTCGGCCAAACACCGCCGCCACGGCGTGAAAGTCCAGGTCGTCACCGATCCCGCCGGCGAGATTCTGTGGATCTCGCCCACGCTGCCGGGCCGCAACCACGACCTGACCGCGGCCCGCACCCACCGCATCATCCGGATCTGCGAACGCCAGGGCGTCCCCGTCCTCGCCGACCGCGCCTACACCGGTGCCGGTCCCCACGTCACCACCGGCCTCAGACGTCCGCCCGGCGGGGAACTCACCGCCACCCAGCGCACCGTCAACCGGGCCCTCGCCCAGGCCCGAGCTCCCGTCGAACGCGGCATGGCCCGGCTGAAATCCTGGCAGATCTTCCGCAGATCCCGCATCAGCCCCAACCGCATGACCGTCATCGCGAAAGCGGTCCTCACCCTGGAGAGGCAACGCTGAAAACGCTCACTCACCGCCGTCGACGCCCGCCTGGACCAACTTGGCGTACCGCCACGCCATGAGCAGGAGCGATCCGTCGAGGAGCGCGCCGCCAGCGCGCTCCCGCCTGCCCCTGCGCTGTCCCGGGTGAGTGCCGCTCTGGCCCCCTCGCCGTCGGCGGGACAGCACGCGCTCCCGTCCGGATCGCCGACGCAGTCGTCCGCCCCCGCCACGCTGCCGCCCGCACGACCCTCATCCACCCCCGCTCGCTGACCGTCCACCGTCCTGGAGTCCTTCATGTACCACCGGCAGAAGCAATTCGTCTCTCACCCACATCTGCGACCGCGCCCACCCCCGGATGGATCTGCCATGCCCAGCCACTACGACGTGCTGCCCGATCTGGCCTTCGGCCACCACCCCGTCCACGGCATCGTCGCCGCGAACCCGAAGAACCTCGCGGCCAGCACCTGGATGCTGAAGGGGTTCGACTTCCATCCCGTCCCGAACCAGCCGACCTTGTACGCACTGGCCGACCAGAACAGTGACGGGCAGAACCGAACGACCCGAGCAGTCGAGCTGCTGCGCAAGGCCGGATACCGGGTCGACGTGGACATCGCCCTCGGCCCCTCGCTGACACCCGACACAGCACCCGCCCGCGCCCCGGGCCCGCTCGGTGAGCCCGACGTTGCCATCGCCGAGCATCCGCAGCTCGGCATCGTCGCGGCCATCGACGACCGCGCCTCCCGCCTCACCGGACTCGCGCTGGCGGAGCACGGCTGGCGACACGACTCGAGCCTTGACATCTACACGCTGCCAGCCACCGCCAGCCGGGACGAAGCCCTGGGGAAGGTCGCCGATGCCACACTCGCCCTGCACCGGTCCGGCGTTCAGGTCGCAGTGCAACCGCGCCTCGCTCAGCACGTGGCAGCACGCCGCCCTGCACCCGTACCGGCCGCATCCCGTGAACGCGGCCAGGACACCCCTCGTGCATCTCCGATCAGCGCCGCCGCGCTCGCCGCCAGCCCGGCCCGCGCCGGCCTCCCGGGCAAGGCACCGGTCGCCGCCCCCGTCACCCCCGCGGCGGCGGTCCGGCCGGTCGACCCCCGCATCGCGTTCTCCCGCGACCGCTGATTCAACTACCTTAGAACTCCTACCGAAATGATCTTCAAGGTGGTTGGATCACCCCAGGACTGATGATCCGGGGGTGCGGGGTGGCTCGGCCGAAGCCGTGGGAAGTCGATGACGAGTTGTGGGCGGTAGTCGAGCCGCTGCTGCCCAAGGTCGAACGGCGGACTCGTCACCCCGGACGCAAGCGGCATCCGGACCGGCTGGTGTTTCAGGGCATCCTGTTCGTCTTGCACACCGGGATCGCCTGGGAACATCTGCCACAGGAACTCGGCTTCGGCTCGGGCATGACGTGCTGGCGCCGCCTGGCCGAGTGGGCCGAGGCCGGCGTCTGGCCCCGGCTGCACGAGGTCCTTCTGGCCAAGTTGCGTGGTGCGAATGCCCTGGACTTCTCCCTGGCCGCAGTCGATGGCTCCCACATCCGGGCGCTACTGACTTCGGCTCGTCGGGGTGAATCTTGGCGAAGTGCCTGATGTGATCGGAACGGTGCCTGTATCCCGTGGTGGATGAGATATGGCGATGGGGGCGGTCTGACCGCCGAGGGGCGTCGGCGCCGGGAGTCGGTACGGCTGCAGGCGGCCGAGCTGTTCGAGCTGAACACCCGGATGTCGGAGGTCGCACGGCGCTTGCGGGTGAGCCTGAAGTCTGCCTACCACTGGCATCAGTTGTGGCGGGACGGTGGTGCGGAGGCTCTCTCGTCACGCGGTCCGGGTGGATCGCGCTGCCGGCTGTCGCCGCGCTGTCTGGAGAAGCTGGCCTCCTGTCTCGATGAGGGCCCGGCTGCGCACGGCTGGGTGGAGGACCAGGTGTGGACCGCGGCGCGGGTGGCCACGCTGATCGGCAGGAAGTTCCACGTCTCCTACAGCGTCTCGGGTGCGACGAGGCTGATGCACCGGATCGGCTTCAGCCCGCAGGTCCCCGCGCGGCGGGTCGCCGAGCGCGACGAGCAGGCCGTCACCGCGTGGAAGGAGGCGACCTGGGCCGAGGTAAAAGAGCCCGGGCGGACTGCGGGGGATACATCTGCTTCGAGGACGAAGCAGGCTTCACCCGCAAGCCGCCCCGGGTACGGACCTGGGGCAGACGCGGGCACACCCCCGTCGTGACCGTCAGCGGACGCCGCTCGGGACGCCTGTCCGTGGCGGGACTGATCGCAATGCGGCCCGGCTCCCGGACCCGGCTGTGCCACCGGCTGCGCACCCATCCGGCGGGCAGGGGCACACGCCGCAGCATGGGCGAGCGGGACTTCGTCGCACTCGTCGACGGCGCCCACCATCTCCTGAAGGCTCCGATCGTGCTGGTCTGGGACCGCCTGAACACCCACGTCTCCCGTGCCATGCGCCGGCTCATCGACGAGCGTGAGTGGCTGACGGTGTTCCTGCTGCCCGCCTACTCGCCCGACCTCAACCCCGTCGAATGGGTGTGGGCGCACGTCAAGCGCAGCCTGGCCAACCTCGCCGTCGTCGCACTCGACCGGCTCGAAACCCTCGTCCGCAACCGGCTCAAACGCCTCCAGTACCGGCCCGACACCCTCGACGGCTTCATAGCCGGCACCGGCCTGACCCTCGAGGAAGCCGTCTCACCTTGTAACACCGAAGTCAGGTAGTGATGTCTATGCGTTTTGTCGTAGTTCGTCGATCCACCGGTTGCAAAGTTCTCGGGTGATCGGTTCGAAGAGTTCGGGTGTCGAGAGCTCGAACAGAAACTGAGTGAGCAGGTCCTCGTGTCCTGGTTCGACGTCGACGTCCTCGCGTGTGTGCAGCTCCTCGGCCCACGCGGGGACATCAGTAAGGGTTGCTTCCCCAGCAAGCAGCTTGCTCAGGACGGCCTCGGCGGCGGCGCGATCCAGAGCCACCTCAGGAGTCACCCCTTCTGGAATCCTGCGGGCCGCTGCGATGAGATCGCCGATCCGACCGTTCCACTGGACGAGGTCGAGCACTGTCTGTCGGTTGTCTGCTGTCATCTGGGCTTTCTCCGTTGCGGCGCGAAGGGCCGGTCTTCGCTTCCCCGGCGGGAGTAGGGATTTCCCCGACCTGTAACGTGGCGATCTTCGGATGGCGTAGGCCCCCGGAGTCCCGAAGGTGAATCCCCATGACGATCGACGAGCTGCCCGTCGCATGGAGGCTGTCCCCCGAGGATGTCCAGGCGGGGTGGCGTGCGCTGTGGTGGACGGTGGGACCGGCCGGCGAACTTGCCGTGATGTTGGTCGAGCGGCGGTACCTGAGCCGCGACAAGTATCCCCGCGGGTGGATCGGATGGCGTGCCGAAACGCCGTTCGACGCAGAGTTGGTCATCGCCTCCGGGCAGGAGCAGCGGCGTATCCCGGTCGAAGGAATTGACATGCGGCCCAGCCACCTGGCTCTGCTGCCAGGCTCTCGGTTCCTGCTTGCATCGGGCCGTACCCACCGGGACGCGGAGGGGGCCTGGTGGAAGAACGCCGTCGTGTACTCCCCCGAGGGCCGGCCGGAGGGTGCCTTCTGCATCGGTGACGACATCCCGACCCTGGTCACCGACCGCAGCGGGGGCATCTGGACCGCCTACGGTGACGAGGGCATCTACGGCGACCACCCGGAGTCCGGGGCCGGCCTGGCGGGCTGGAACACCCGGGGTGTCGCGACGTGGGCACCGAAGGGGAGACTTCCCGACTGGCCACTGGAGGGTTGTACGGCCGCCACGGAAGGCGAGTCGGTATGGCTGGTCTGGTATAGCCCCAAAGGAACCTTCCTCACCCGGATCACACCATCCACCGGCGAAGTCGCGAGTTATCGCAGCCCGGTAAAGGCCCCGGACGGATTCGCAGTGCGCGGCACGCGGGTGGTCCTGACCAGCCGCGACCACTACAAGCGCAGCACCACCGTGACCCGCGCGGAGCTGGTCGGCGACGTGTGCGTCGCCATCTGCCAGGAGCGAGTGCGGGTGCCCGGGCGGGTGGTCATGAAGTGCGGCCAAGGCCGCGACGGAACCCTATGGCTCCGAGCCGGCCGTACCTGGGTACGCATCGACGCCTGAGACCCGCGGCCGTCAGGCCGGCGGCAGGGCGCCCGTCAAGGCCCACCGGTCGGGGAGGCGCGATTGCCGCCGAGAGATGCTGGCACAGGGATACGACCGCACCGAAGCCCGCGAGGTCCTCGACAGATTCCTCGCGGAAACCGGCCTCTCTCTCGACCTCCCACCACCATCACCCTGAAGCGCCGACGTCAGTAAAGGGGGGCCCAAGACGGGACGAAGCCCTGTCGATCGGGGCAGAACTGGCAGCAAGCACCACCTGATCACCGACGCCACCGGCATCCCGCTCGCAGCCACGCTGACCGGCGGCAACCGCAACGACGTCACTGAGCTCATCCCACTGCTGCAAGCCGTTCCGCCCGTGCGCGGCAAGCGAGGCCGGCCAAGGCGCCGCCCGGACACGGTGCTCGCCGACCGCGGCTACGACCACGACAAGTACCGCCGCCTCGTCTGGGACCTCGGCGTGAAGCCGGTCATCGCCCGGCGCGGCACCGCGCACGGCTCCGGACTCGGGACTCAACGCTGGGTGGTGGAGCGGGCCTTTGCCCACCTGCACTGGTTCCGCCGCCTGCGGATCCGCTGGGAGATCCGCGACGACATCCATGAAGCCTTTCTCACCCTGGCCTGCGCGCTCATCTGCTGGCGCCGGTTGACGCCAGTTCAGCGCCGCCACTCATAGGCACCAGGGGAGGTCTCCGCAACTTCCTGAGGCCAGGCCGCCCTGACTCGCCGCAGCCGTTGGTAGTGGTCATCGGCCCATCCATCGGTCAGACGCACCGGAACCCGGACCGACGTCCCTGTACTGGCAAAGTCTTCCACCGCGACCACGGCGACTCCGTTCTGGCCGGACGGTTCGAATCGGATCTCGGGGTTGCGTCCGTCATCCATCCACGCGGCGTCCCCTCCGGCGGCGAGCGCGCCCAAGACCTGTGACCAGCTGTCCAGATCGTCCCGGGCTAGGCAGACATCCAAGCGTCCCTGGGCGAACCCGCTCGTGACGACGATCTCAGCGTCGAGGAAGTCGTGCCATGGCAACACCCCAGGCATGTGTCGGCCCAGCACCCGAACCAAGAGACTGCTCTCTCCGTCAGCCAGGCAAATGAGATCCACAGCGCCGCCCTCGGCCATCCCCGCTCCCTACGCTCACATCGACTGCCGTCATGATGCACGCGCACCACCACCCAGCTCGCACGGGGGCATTGCGTTAGGAGTTCTTAGACCGCCGATCAGATCCTCGACTGTATCTGCCGCTACTGCTCCCGCATCTCCGAACCAGAGCACCAGCACAAGACCCTCAGTCCGACTCGCCCATAGCAGTGTCAGAGGACATGAGGTGCGGTGACGATCACAGGGGCTCGTGCTCGCTCCGCCGCCGTGGTCGGACGGAGCGAGCACAGCCCCTGCTCGTTTCTGCCGGAGCCGACTGGAGTCAGTCGGGCAGCCGGTCGAGGACCCAGCGGCCGATGTCCTCCGTCATGAGTGCGTGCGAGTCGTTGTCCTGGGATAGGAGGAAGTCGTTGAGCTCGGACTCCTCCGGCGGCAACTCGTCGATGTTGATGTACAGGTCCTCCTGCCGGTCCAGGTCCCGTACGGCGACCGCGCTGACGGACGGCACGAAGCACCCGGAACGGTGGACCAGGTCGACGCTCTCGCCGACGCCAGCGAGAGCGTCGCCGATGATGCCGAACGATTCGAGCGTCCCGCCCGGCGCCCCGTCCAGCTCGGGGAAGCCACCGGTCGTGATCGAGTGCGGCCCGCCGAGGACCCCGTTGAGCACGGCCACCTCCGCCTCCTCGCCCTGGGACTGGGCGAGGAAGTACGTGCCGTCGAAGAGCGGCCCGGCGCAGCTCAGGGTCTTCGCCCCGGCCCGCACCCCGTTGCCCGTGCCGTCGCCGCATCCGCTGGACACGCCGAGCAGATGCGGGATCTGCGGCCATGAGCCGACCTTCTGGAGCTCTTCCTTGAACTGGGTCCGCAGCGGGCTCTCCTGCGGCGTGCCCTTCATGTCGTCCAGGTAGCGCCAGAGCATCTGCTGCGAGGCCGGGCTGCTGATCTGCCGCAGGTAGGTGTCGTCGACACCGGCGGTGTAGTGCGCGAACGCCTGCAGGCCGATCGGCACCCACGCCCCCCGGTGCGGGCTGTCGACCGAAAGGTAGACGCCGACCCGGTGGTCCATGCGCCGCTGTTCCATCTTCGCCAGCGCGTAGCGGGTGACGATGCCGCCCATGCTGAACCCGCCGGCCAGCAGCCGGGTGTCGTCGAGCTGCTCGGCGCTAGTCCGCAGGATCGCGGCCATCACCGTCTCGGCGTTCTTGAGGATCGACTCACTGCGCTCGTCGAACCCGACGAGGACCAGGGTGCGTCCGCGACGACGAAGCTCGCTGATGAACGGGAACCGACCGTTCTCCAGCTGGTCCCAGAGCCAGTCGAAGTCGCTCGGCCCGAGATTGAACCCGTCGGCCAGCACGACGGGCCGGACCACACCCTTCTGGCCCTCCCCGTAGTACACACGCGCGCTGCCGCTCGGCAGCTCCCACACCTCGTCGGCCGGGGGCGCCTGCACGGCAGCCTCCCTACCCAGGGGCGTCACCAGTCCGAACGTGCGGGCGGCCTGCCTGATCTTCACGGTCTTGCTGTCGGCCACGAAGAGCCCTTCCATGCTGTCGACAACAACTCAAGGGACATGCTCGGCAGACGGATCCACCCCTATGCATGCACTCCACACGCATAGCTATATCGAGCTAGCCCGCCCCATTCCGTCCTCAAACGGCAGAGTTGCTGCATACGAGCTGCCCCGATCCCGCGAGTGGCTCACCGCGGCGCTACCTGCCTACGGGTGGCCGCCAGCCTGCTCCGATAAAGATGATCACGACCACCGTCCCCATGGACACGGTGGTCGCGACGTCACCGTCCCCCTGGTCCATTACGTGACGTTCCGGGTGAGAAATTGGCGGCTGACCGTCGACACCGCTCCGAGCCAAGCGCGCCAAGGAGCAGGCCGAATCCGAAGCCTGGCTCGAGCAGTACCGGATGCCTCCCCTGGAGGGGACCGAGCGGGCCGTCGCCTGGAATGTGCCCTGCCGGCATCAGATCCTGGCCGGAATACCTCACTGCGGCGGGGCACCCAGTCACCTTCCGCTGACGGCGCTGGGGGCCTGAGCGGCCTGCGGCCTCTACCAGCGTTCTCCGGCCGGGCCAAATCCCGGATTCGCCGGATTCTCTTCCTGCTGGCCCGATCATCCGGGTCCCTCGTTTCCGCTGAGTCCAGGAGATCCTCTTGCCTGCCCGTTCGATAACCATCACGTCCGAGTTCAGCGGCAGCGTCGTCGCCAAGGGCGCCACCGATGACCTCTCCGCCCGGCTCCTCAAGCACGCCGGTTTCCAGCAGATCGACGACTGGCACGGCCGGCGCCATCGCCTTCCCACCAACACCCCACTCGATGACAAGGTCGCTATCGCCACCCATGCGGCCGAGATGCTCCGCGCCGCCCGCTATAACGTCGACCTCCCGCCCTCCCTGGACGCGGCGCGGATGAGCCCCCAGGTGCCTGTCTTCGGGCCTTATGCCGCTGGAGCGGAACTCCTCCGGATCACGGACCGGATCAGGGCGGCCGAGAACGGGGCCGACCTTCTGCGGGCGGTCGACCATCTCCTTCACCCCGAGCACGGTGTTTTGGAGCGTGTCCGGGAGGCGCTGGAGGCGGCAGGCGAACAGGTCAACGAACTGGACGAGGACGCGTACGCGCTCGCCGACCGGTTCGGCTTCGCCTCAGAATTCGTCAGCTCGGCTCAGTCCGAACTCATCGACTCCGAAGCCGAGCTGCGCCGCGTTGGCACCATGTCAGAGGCCCACACCCCTGCACGGACGCGGTCCTCCAGCCTGCTCGACCACCGGAACGCCGCCCTGAGTTCATCGCCCGCAGCGGCCAAGGCCAAGGTCTCCTCGGCGCCCGGCTCCGAAACGGAACCGTCCAGCGCGGCCGGACACTCGACGCGCACCTCGGGCCCCCGACGGTGAAGCGAGGTCACATTTGTCAGCGCCAGCCGCTGGCCTGCCGCGTACTCCCACCCGGCACGACCCGTCCAGGACAACCGCCGAGATCGAGGGGAAAGCATGGGCGGACTACTCCAGCGTCGGCGAGGCTGTTGGCGCCGCCATGCAGCACAACATCCGGCTTGTCCACCGCAGCGTGACACCCAGTTCCGCCAAGCCGCTGCAGGTCCGGAACCTGCCCAGCGCTTCCGCCGACCCGCACTCCGTCCGCGGGATGATCGCCCGCCTTACCGAGGACGCCACACCTGACGAGGCGGCCGGGATCATCGAGGATGTCAACGGCGCGCTGCCCGAGCTGACCGAACTCGTCGCCGCTGCCGCCGACTAGACCCGCGTCCGTCTCGACTTCGACGACCCGCATCACAACCCGACGTTCTAGACCTGGACGCGACTGGCCGCCGCCTACGGAATGCTCCAGGACGTCCGTGAACAGCTGGATGTCGCTGCGGACGGTGTTACCGCCTGTCCTGCCGAGCGCACCGACCCCAGGTTTCACGGGATGGTCAACGTCCAGCGGACCCAGGAGCAGCTCGACGATGTCCTCGGCACCGAAGCGATCCCCACACCGTCGTCCATTCGCAGTCCCGAAGCGGACCGGCGGCGGGCAGCCCGTGCGTCCTCGCCGCACGCCGGAACGCCTCCGTTGACCGGCAGCCCGCCGGCCGCCGCGCCGCCTGAGCCCGCGTCGCGCCCCGCCGGCCGACCTCGCTGAAACCTTTCCGTTCGAGCCCCCAGGAGTAGGCCCATGAGCCGCGCGAGAACCGAGCGCGCCCCGCCCTCTGCCCGCTCACACACCCAAGGAACCGCCGTGCCCTCCGCGCGCACCAGCACGCCCTCGACCACCATCAGGTCGGACGCGCTCCTCTACCTCCTGTTCGGCATCCTCGGCGCCGCCATGGCCTTCGGCTCCCTCGCCTGGCTGACCGGCAACCTCGCCAACACCCTCATCAGCAACGGGCCGTGGGCCCCGTTCCGGGCCACCGACGTCCTGCTCCACCCCGAGGTATTGTGGCCGGCACTGAGCGCGACCACACTGCTGGTCGGCGCTCGCGTCGTGCCCGGCCTTCTCACCGTGGCCCTGGTTACCACCGCAGTGGTGCTGTGGATGCGCCGGCGCTCCAGCTCCCAGGCCGGTCTCGCCCGCGAAGGCGACTTGGCGCCGCTGCTGGACAAGGAGATCACCGCGAAGGCGAAGAGCCTGCGCCCGTCCCTGGGCAACCGGGAGGGCAAAAGAGGTCGCTCCCGCTGACCGCGGCATCCTGCTGGGCACCCTCGATCCCGGTCGTGCCGAGGTCCGCGCGTCCTGGGAGGACGTGATCGTCGCGATCATGGCCCCTCGTTCCGGCAAGACGTCCGGGCTGGCAATCCCCGCGATCCTCTCGGCGCCCGGCCCGGTCCTGCTCACCAGCAACAAGGCCGCGAGCGACGCCTTCACCGCCACGGTGGACGCCCGCGCCGAGGTCGGCACAGTCTGGACCCTCGACCCTCAGCAGATCGCCCACCATCCCCGCGAGATGTGGTGGGACATCCTGGCCGACGCCCGCGACCTGGCCGGGGCCAAGCGGCTCGCCGGGCACTTCGTCACCGTGAGCGTGGACGAGTCGAGCGGCTCGGACTTCTGGTCCACCGCCGCGAGCAACACGCTCGGCGCCCTGTTCCTGGCCGCTGCGAGCCACCGTCGGCCGATCACCGACGTCCTGGCCTGGCTCGCCATGCCGGCCGACCGCACCCCGGTGGACCTACTCACCGACGCCGGCCACGACGCGGTCGCCGCCCAACTCCGAGGCACCGTCTCCGGCGCGACCGAGACGCGTGACGGCATCTACGAAACAGCGCGGCAGTATGCGAGCTGCTTGCTCGACCCCGACGTCGCCGCCTGGGTCACCCCGAACGAGCACCTCCCCGAGTTCCAGCCCTTCGCCTTCGCCACCTCCCGCGACACCCTTTACCTCCTCAGCAAGGACAGCGGCGGCAGCGCGAGCGCGATCATCGCGGCAGCGGCCGACGCCGTGATGCGCGCGGCCGTGATCGTCGCCGAACGCTCCGGTGGCCGACTCGACCCGCCTGCCCTGTGCGTCCTCGACGAGGCCGCGAACGTCTGCCGCATCAGCGATCTGCCCGACTTGTACTCGCACCTGGGCAGCCGGGGTGTCATCCCGATGACGATCCTGCAGTCCTACCGGCAGGGCCAGCGGTGCTGGGGCGAGGCCGGCATGGACGCCCTGTACTCCGCCGCCACCATCAAGATCATCGGAAGCGGCATCGACGACGCCGACTTCGCCGACCGCCTCAGCAGGCAGGTAGGCGACCATGACGTCCAGACCACCTCGGTGTCCACGAGTGAGAGCGGCAAGTCCACCTCGGTAAGCATGCGCACCGAGCGGATCCTGCCGCCCGACGCGATCCGCGCCCTGCCCAAGGGCAAGGTGCTGCTGCTGGCCACCGGCATCCGGGTCGCCATGCTCAACCTCAAGCCCTGGTACAAGGAGCCCTCCGCCAGGGTGGTCGGCCCGGCCTCCGCCCGCGCCACGAAGGCGATCACCGAACGGGCCCTCGCGAAACACATCGGACATGACGACCTCGGGCGGTCGGCATGAGCGCGCCCACTCCGCGTCCTCGGCGGCTGCCCCACACCCCGGTCCTTGTGCGCGACGGGCAGTGGTGGCTGGTCAGCGGGGCCGGGTCGGTCCCCGCGTCCGATCCCGCCTTCACTGCCGTTCTGGACGAGTTCGCCCAGGCGATGGCCGCTGCCGACCGGGCAGTCACCGGCCTCCGCATCCGGCAGAGCGAGCCCTCCACATCCGACCCCGGAGACCGTCGATGAACCCGCTGCTGAGTGCCGAACAGGCGGTCCTCGGAGCCGTGCTCCTCGATCCCGACCAACTCTCGCACCTGGACTGGCTCGCGCCGGATCACTTCTACCGGCCCGTCCACCGGGCGCTGTTCGGCGCAATCCGCAAGCTCCGCAGCCACGGCCATCCCGCGCTCTCGGCCAACGGTCCGCTGCCACTGTCGTGGGTGACCGACGCGGTCGACGAGGCCGGCCTGCACGTGCGGGGTCTGACCGCGGCGTACACCCACACCCTGATCCAGGCGTGTCCGCGCACCGAGCACGCCCCGGTGTACGGCCGCATGGTGCTGGAGGGAGCAATCAACCGCACCATCGCCCAGCACGCGATCCGCCTCCACCAAGCGGCTCGCGCCGTCGCCGTCCAAGGCGAGGTCGAGGCAGCGCTGCGCACGGCGGACGTCCTGACCGGAGTGCTCACCGACCTCGCGCGGCGCTGGGGGACCGATGCACGTCCGGTCGCGCCCACCGTTGCGCCCACTGAAGCCGCAGCCGTCCCGCCGCCGGTCCACTTCGACCAGGTTGCCGACGACGAGCGGTTCCTCCTGGCAGTCCTCACCGAGCAGCCGGAGGCCCTGGACGAGGTGGTGGCCTGGCTGCGGCCGGGGGATTTCGCCGACCGGGCCCACGGGCAGCACTACCGGTGCCTGTGCGCGCTGCGCCACCGGGGCGAGCCCATCGACCGGATCACCCTGCTCTGGGAGGCCCAGCGGCGCGGCCTCCTGGCCGACGGCACGCTGTCGGGCGAGCAACTGACCGCCGTCTGCGACGGCATGGTCCCCGGCAGCGCCGATTGGTTCGCACACCGTGTAATGCGCTCCTCCCTCACTCGCACCGCAGCCGCCTCGGCGCGCGCCATTCGCGCCCTGGCTGAGGACGAGGTCCTGGGTCCCGGCCGGCTCATCAACCACGCCCTGCACGCGCTCGGCCCATTCGACAAGGTACGTGCCCGCTGGGCGACCGCGAACGACAGCCCGGCTCCGAAACCGACCGTCTCCGCTCCATCGGCGAGCGGACCGCCTCCCGCCCGAGTGCAGGCCGCCCGCGCCCGCAGCACGCCACACCCAACCGCATCACCCCCGGCATGGACCGGCCCCGTCCCCGCGCCGGCGGCAGCCCGGCTGCCGTCGCGCGGCCATCCTTGACGCCCCTCAACACACAGCCCATCTCCTCTTACCTTTCAGGGACTTTACCTTGACTGACGCCCCTTCCTCCGATGCTCTGGACCACCGCGCCACTGCGTCGGGCTTCGACGCCGCGGCGGGTCCTCCGCTGATCGGGTCGCTCTGCTCGGGGTACGGCGGCCTCGACCTGGGCGTGCAGTCCGCCTTCGGCGGCACGCTGGCCTGGCACGCCGAGGTCGACCCGAACGCCTCGCGCATCCTGGCCCGCCACTGGCCCGGCGTCCCCAACCTGGGCGACATCACCACCGTCGACTGGCGCACCGTCCCCCGAGTGTGCGTCCTGACGGCCGGTTTCCCCTGTCAAAGACGTCTCGGTCGTCGGCCGCCGGGCCGGACTCAACGCCCAGACCCGCTCCGGGCTCTGGCTGCACGTCGCCCGTGCGGTCCAGGCCCTCCGACCCTGCCTGGTTGTGATCGAGAATGTGCGCGGCCTCCTCACCTCCCCCGCCGGTGCCCCTGGCGACGTGGAACCCTGCCTGTGGTGTCTGGGAGACACCACAGGTCAGCCTCCTCTGCGGGCACTCGGTGCCGTACTCGGATCCCTGGCCGACCTCGGGTACAACGCGAAGTGGCTCGTGCTTCGCGCCTCCGACGTCGGGGCCCCGCACCGCCGGGAGCGCATTTTCCTCGCCGCCTGGCCCACCGCACATCCTGCTCAAGACGCCGACCAGCAACATCGGCAAGAACGGCGGCTCGCAGCATCCGACGAAGAGGAAGAGCGGGGGGCACAGGCCGAACCTGGCCGACGAGGTCGAGTGGCTCCTGCTGCCGACACCGAAGGCGTCGGACGGGGTCAAGGGCTCCCCGAACCAGCGGCACGGCAATGGGGACATGACCTTGCCCAGCGCGGCAGCGTCCCTGCTGCCCACACGGAGGGCCGGCAACACGGGAACCCCGGCCCGCCGTCCCCACAAGGGGTGGCGTCCTCCCCTGTCAGCAGTGATCCTGCCGCTCTGGGCGGAGGAGTCCTCGGAGGCCGAGGAGCAGACCGGCGATGGGGGGCGTACGGAGCCGCCATCACCCGATGGGAGAGGCTCACCCGTCCTGCCCCTGCCCCAACGGATGCGGCCGGTCGGCTCCGCCCGGACTTCGTGGAGTGGATGCAGGGCCTCGACGCCGGATGGGTCACCGCCACCCCGGGACTCGGGCGGCCAGCTCAGCTCACCGCGCTCGGCAACGGGGTCGTCCCCCAACAAGCCGCTCGCGCGTTGCAGTTGTTGGAAGCCCCCTTCCCGCGCTGCCCTCGCTGCGCAGCCCAGTAGCGCTCCACTACCGGGTTTCTCCGGCCGGACCAAACCGCGGTTTCTCCAGATCCTTTCGGGCATGTCGCCGTCTCACAGATGGAGCGCACCCCCATGTCCGACACCAGCCCGACCACCCCCGGCACCGAGCCGTTCCGCGTCTCCGACGCAGACCTAGACGACCTCGCCAGCACGCTCGCCAAGACCATGGCCGAGGTCAGGCAGCACGGCGTCATCCTCGACCGCCTCGGCTCCGAGCCCGAAACCGTCGCCGGCCAAAAGACGGACGGCGCTTCGGAAACCGAGGCGACCGACGACAAACAGACCAACGGACCCACCTCAGTGTTCATCCTCGCCCTGGGCGGGGAGGCGTACGCCGTCGAACTCGCCACCCTCAGCGACTGGGTCAACCACCTCTTCCTCCCGGTCTACGGCCGGGAGGTCAGCACGAGTCGTCCGTGGTGCGCACGGTGGCACGAACACCCGGAGGCCGTCGCCCGGCTCCACGCGCTCTGGCTCGCCTGGCAACAGCTCACCGACACGGAGGCGGGCCTGTCCGGCCCGTCGACCTGGCACCGCGACCACCTGGATCAGACGCTGGCGCACCTGCGCGCCCCCGACGGGCCCTTCGCGGCCTGCACGACGAACGCGAACCGGCCCAACCATCGCGTGCTGGCCACCCCGGCACCCAAGCAGGCGGGGCTGGCAGCGTGAACGACACCTTCGACTTCGACCTCGACGACCTCTCGCCTGCCGATGACGCCTCCCAGGAGGCAATGGAGACGTTCAGGGCCGACGACCTGACGATCCTGTCCCAGCACCACACCGCGCCAAGTAGCTCCCACAGTTTCGTCCTCGCCCACGACCGGTCGATCACGTGGGGGACACCCGGCGAGCCGCACCTCGTTGCGATCGCCGTCGCACGGGATCTCAGCCGTTCCACGTTCACGTTCGAGACGAGCTACCACGCCGCAGCGTCCTTCGCCCAGAGCTGGCTGGTCCTACGCGGCTGCCCACCCAAGCGCATCGCTCGGGTGGGCGACGACTTCGTGAAGCCTGCCGACGACCTCACGCTTCAGGTCGAGCAGCAGATCCGGGGGTCGGGCACGCGCTACGAGTTCCTCGGCAGCTACACCTCCGACGACCATCGAGCCGAGACGTGGACGCTTGTCCGCGACTCCCGTGCCGCCCAGTCATCGATCCGCATCTTCCTCGAAGAGTGGGACCACGACGCCAGCACGTACACCATGCGCGAGGGCGCCTTCACCGACGTCTATGACGCCCAGGCCTGGCTGGACGAGCGCCGCGGTCCGCTGCCCGAGCCACCGGAGTACAGCGATCACAACGGCGCCGTCGTCCGGGCCCGCATCGCCCGCATGGCGCTCGCCCGGTCGGCCAATGCCTCCGAGAAACCGAACGCCGGCCCCAACGAGCCCCGCACCACCCCGGCGCGACAGGTACAGCGTCCGGTACAGGGGAGGCTGAGGTGAGCCGCGCCCGCTTCGCCTTCGCCGCGCACCCGGACGCCATCGCCGACCTGCGGGAACTCCCCGACCGGATCCGCGATCTGGCGCTGCTGGAGCTGCAGAACCTGGTCCACGGAAGCGACGACTGCCTGCCGTTGCAGGGCCGTCTCGCCGGATTCCACAAGGTCTACGTCGACCCCTCCGTCGCCTACCGCATGGTCATCCAGTTCCGCCCGGCCCCGCCGACCTCGACCCACAACCGCGAGATCTACCTCGTCGCCGCCGGCAGCCGGAAGGACTACGCGGTCTACCGCGCCGCCCACCTGCGCACCGATCCCCAACAGAACGTCGAGGCGGATTCCGACACCGAGGCCCGTGTGCAGGCCGCCCGATCCCGGTCGCCGCTCGCCGTCGACCGGCCAGAGGCAGGCCCCGCAGCCCCTCCGACAACAGCATCGCCCTCAGCTGCTGCTCCCCGAAGGGTTCCCCAGCGATGACCACCGACCGCACCCCGCTGACCCGGACCGAACTGGCGAACCTGCTCACCGATGCCGCACAGAGCGTCTCCGAGATCCTCACCGCCGAGTACCCAACAGCCGCCAGCCACTCCTACCTGCACCCCGTGCTGGCTGCGCTGTCCGCCGGGCCCCGGGTGGTCGGCGAGCTGAACGACCGGCTCGAACGGCTCGTGGCCGCCGAGCCGCGCCCTGCCACGCCGGCGGGCCTGTTCGCCCTGGCCTCCTACGCCTCCGCACTGGGATGGCTTACCGAGTCCTTCGCCGAGCTGACCGCCTCGGTCGACGAGATCTGCACCCGCGTGAGCATCCCCACCGAGCCCGGCAACCCGGCCGTCGCCAAGTCCGGCGGCACCGAGCGGGACGACGCGTTCGACTTCGCGTTCAGCGCGCTGGAGCTGGAGGCGATCCGCACGGCCGCCAAGGCCACCGGCCTCCCGCCGGACGACTACGTCGAGGTCCTCTCCCAGTCCCTGCTCGCCGCCTCCTGGATTACCGACGCCTGCATGGAGATCGCCAGCGGCCTGCTCGAAGACGCCACGTACATCCTCGACGAAGCAACCGACCACGTCTGGCTCAGCGACGGACCCAGCAGCCTTCCCACCCTGGTCCGTTCCCTGCTTGCCCGGATGGAGGCGGCCGAGTGAACCCGTACCACGCGACCACGCGTCCAGGCACTCACCTCGTTGCAAAGACGCTCGGTCTGGCCCCAGACCGTGCAACGCCCGGTGGCCGACGGGCTGCTGTACCAGGACACCAGCGACAGTCTGCACCAGCCCGAACAGCTCCTCTCGCTCACACCGCAGGGCGAATCCGCCCAGCGGGATGCGCGCGCCGACGCCGCGTGTGTCCGCTGCCCTCATCCGCAGCACCACGGCGAACTCCGGCGCCCTCGCCGGACCAGCCGCCGTGCCCGTCACTGGGACGTCCAGCACGTCCTCCCACACCCGCTGATCACTTCCCGACAGGACGCCTTCATGACCACCCTCGCGCAGCGCCCCACCTTCTCCATCGCTTCGATCGACGCTCAGCGCGTCGAAGACGCGCTTGCCCGGATCGGGCCCAAGTGGACCACCTGGTCGGCGATGACCCTGGCCCAGGAGAACCGCCCCATGCGCGTGCGCGACGTCGCCGCCCAGCTCCCCTTCGTCAGCCAGCAGTTCGTCGGAAAGCGGCTGACCACGATGCACGCTGACGGACTGGTAACGCGAGACACCTACCGTCGCGGAGCGCCGTACCGGCTCAGCGCGCTCGGCGAGTCTCTGGCTCCCGTGCTTCGCACCGTGTCGGACTGGTCCCGCGCGCACCTGTCGCAGGGCCCGATGGCCGAAGCCGAACGTGTCGAGGACGCCCTGCGCCGGCTGCACCTTCGGCACTCGACCGCCGTGGTCCAGGTCCTCGACGCGCGCGGCGGCCTGATGCGGTTCGTGCACATCGCCGAGGAGGCCGGTCTGGACAACGGCCTCGCGCGGCAGCGTCTCCTTCGGCTGCAGGCCGACGGCCTGGTCGCCCGCACGGGCTCGCGACACGGTGACCCCTACGTACTGACCGATGCCGGCCAGGCGCTGGGGGCCGTCTACGCGAGCGTCGAGCACTGGAGCGAGCCCGTCGCTCTGCGGAGGGTCGCGTCGGCCCTACGTCCGGCAGCGGCGTCCACGCGCACCCACGCTGACGCCCCGCTGGGGACGGGGACGGACGGTGCCCGGACCGCGGCAGCCTACGACGGAGCGCTGCCGCGCCGAACGCCCTGTTCAGCCACGCATCGCAGCCGCACCCGCAGGTGCCAGCAGCCGTGACTGCCCAGTCGGCACCGGGCCGGGGCCGGTGACCCGGGTGAGAGACAGAGACACCTCGTCGCTGCCGTGGCGTCCGCGTGCGCTCCAGCCACTCGTCCTGCCGCGCACGCGGGCGCGTTCCCCTCCTTCACTCGGAGCCTTGCCCATGCACGCCCCTGATGACCCGAACCGGTACCAAGAGGTACTGGTCAGCCCCATGTACCTGGCCGGTTCCAGCGGGACGGGCGACGCCGGCTTCGCCCCCGTCGCTTACTGGCCGCGCCACCACCTCGACGAGGGCCCCTGCCAGCTCGTGGTCACCTCCCCCGACCAGCGCATTCGCATCGGCTGGTTCGGCGACGACTTCGAGCTGTGGAAGATCACCGCTGCCACGGAAGCAGTCTCCGCGCCCCGCTGGACGGCCACCTTCAACCACGTCACCCCGGCCGAGATTGTCGCCGGCCTCACCACCTCGCTGGCCCGGGACTACGCCGAATCCGACGCCTACGACGACAACGCGCGCTTCCTGGCAAGCCCGTCCCACCGTTGGGCTGGCGCCGTCCAGCCGCTGACCGACGCCGGCTGGACACGCGACGGCGGCGCCGAGCGCGGAACCGTCGAGATCGTCGCACCCGACGGGCAGGCCGGCGTCGTGATCGACAACCGTCTCTCTGGGTGGGACGACGAGGCCGTCACGCTCTGGGCCGGTCCACCGGGATGGGGCACGCGGGCGGAGGCGGTGTTCACCGCCCGCACCCCGTCCCACTTGATCGCCTCGACAGCAGCGGTGATGGCGGAGTCGGCGCCCGTGATACGTGAACGGCATCAGATCGACCGGTGGATGGAGCACCTGGTCACGCTCACGACGGTCGCCCCGGTCGCCGATCCCCGGATCTCCCACGCTCCGACCCCGCTCGACGTGCGCCGTACGGCCGTCGCCCAGGCCGTCCACCGCGCCGCGTGGGCTCCGCGCACCGCAGCCGATCTCCGGGTGATGGCCGCCCAGAGCCGGTCCACGGGCGCGGTGCAGAACCCGTCGGACAGCCTCGCCCCCGCAACCGCCGTCCAGCTGCCAGCCAGCTCATCGGCGCCACGGCACAGCCGCTGACCTCCACCCCGGACCTGTCCGGGACAACGCACCCACTCGAAACCGTCCCTACACATCGGGAGTTCCGTCATGCCCACCACCGCCATGCTCGACCAGGCCACGGCCATGATCGAGAAAGCCTGGGGCCAGCCCACCGAAGCTCTGGAAGTCCTCGCGGTCCGCCGCCCTAGCCCGGACCCGCTCCTGCGCGCGGCCGTGCACACCCGTACAGCTCTGGCCATCACCGACAACGCGGTGGCCACCCACCAGGACCGTCTACATGCCCTGACACGGCGCGGGTACGCACCGGACTTCCACGAACTGGACCGGATCACCGAATCGGCAGTCGCCCTCCGCGTCGCCCACGCGGAGAGCCGTGCGTACCTCCAGGCGATCAGGCGCGTTGTCGAGGCTCGCGAAGCCACCGCACCCGTGGCCGAGGCCCCGGCGGTGCGCCTGGCCCAGGCCGCTGTCGCTCGTTCCGGGCAAGCACCGCATGCCCCGGGGCAGGTGTCCGAACCGTCCCCTCCTTCGGCCGTCGTCGGGCCACCGGTGCCCGCCACGGGGCCGCGTCGCTGAACGGTCAGGCGAGGTCCTCGTCGCGGTGGGCGTCCTCGGCGCGGGAGCCCACCGCGCGGGCCAGCTCCTCCACCGTCAGCTCGACGCGCCGGCCTTCCGCAACCCGGCGCTCCACGATCTCCTCGTCCAGCCACCGGTCGGGCTGCACGCCGACGCCCCACTGGCCGTCGGCGACCATCGCGATGTCGCCCACGGTCCACGGTCGCCCGGCAGCGCGGATCTTGCGCTCCAACCCGGCGCCGTCCCAGTGTCTGCTCGCCTCGACCATCGCTGTTCCCCCTTCGGTTCCGTGCGGTCCGTCGCCACATCCCAGGTACGACAACGGCGGTTGCCGCTCCATTCCCCGACCTTCGGCCACCCGCCGGCGACCTCGAGTTCGCCCACGGCAGACGTCACCCCCGGGAAACCACTACGCACTTCGGCATGCCGCATGCCAACGTACGGGTGTCGGGAAAACCGCAGGTCAACGAAGGGGATAGTCCAACCGTGAGCACCTCTGCCACCCTCCTGCCCGCCGTCGTCCGCCCCGCAGTGGACGACCGCCACTGGCTCTCCTCCGATCATTGCGCGGGTCCGGTGCTCGACCTCCTTGGCACTCTCGGATGGGCGATCGTCGACACCCCGGAGGCCAACGTCCACGCGACCAGCCCCGACGGCCGCGTCTACGTCGGCTGGCTCCCCGAAGACCCGGCTGCGTGGAAGCGGAGCATCGTCTGGCACGTCCGGGTGCAGCCCGCCGAAGGTGACGCCTGGGTCCAGGAGTTCGGTCTCCACACCCCCTCCGAGGCCGTCGCCGGGTTCCTAGCCGACCTGGTCGCGAACTCCTCGCACTGACTGCCCGAGTCAGGCCCTTCTGGCCCCGCCCCCACCCACCACTCTCGGAGGATCCCTTGCCCCTGTACCTGACCGTCGGCCACCTGCTCCGCCAGCTCCAGGACCTCGACCCCAATCTGCGGGTCCGCCTCGCCGTCAACCCCGACTTCCCCTTCGCCCACTACGTGGGGGCCGACGTCGTCGTCGGCGATGGCAAGGCGTACATCGCCGACGACGGCCAGGAGGACTACCTCCCGGCAAGGGCTCGCGACGCCCTCGCCTGGGACTGACCAATCCCCTCACCACCAAGGAGGCTTCTATCTCGTCGCGGTCTCGCCCCTCGTCTCTCCTTCCGCTGCGCGGCCTCGCCGTGCGCCCCATGCCAGACGGCGTGCGCGGCGCGCTGGTCCGGCGCGTCTCCACCCGGCCCGACGGCCCGCTCGACATCTCGTGGCTCGCTGCCGGAAGGCCCAGGCTCCCCCTCGGCCGCATCCGTCTGCACTGGAAGCCCGCCTCCCTCACCGGCTGGGACGTCACCGCCCACCTGGGCCTGGCCACCACCGAGGTGCACCTAGCCTCCTGGCCCGCCGCCCCGGACGACTGGCCGCTCCTGGTCCGTCCGACCCTGTACGAGGTGACCGGCCTGTGCGTCGCCCTCACGTTCGCCACCGACGCCCTCGACCTCTCGAACTGCCTCGCAGAAGTCTGACCGAGGCCCACAGAAGGCCGCCCCACGCCGATCAGGCAGGGGCGGCCTTGCCGTGCGCCCACCCGCGCGTTGCGTTCGCTCGACCCGACGACCGAGCAGGACACCCTGGCCTGCGACCTGCCAGCTCTGGGGATATCCGGAGTTTCCACACCGGACACGCCGACGTGGCTCTGTCGCCGACAGGTACCGCCTGAGTGATCCTCGGTATCCACCTTGCTTCCGTGGCACCCATCCTGAGGAGGGACCACAGCCTAGGGGCGACCGACTGAGATGAAGCGGAACCCGATCTCGCGGAGGCGGGCCGGGTCGAGGAGGTTGCGGCCGTCGAACATGACCGGGGTACGCATCACGCTCTGCGCCGCTGTCCAGTCGAGCTCGGCGAGTTCGGGCCATTCGGTGACGATCACCACGGCGTCCGCGCCGTCGAGGGCCTGCTCTGGGGGTTACGAAGCGGCTCACCTCCGCTCGCGCGGAGAGGACGGGGCGATACGCAGGGGAAGTTACCGGGCCGTCGGCTCACCTCCGCTCGCGCGGAGAGGACAGGATCTGCACGAGGGCCAGGTAGCCGTCGGCCGGCTCACCTCCGCTCGCGCGGAGAGGACCGTACGAAGCGGCGCAAGGAGTCCGGACCTCTCGGCTCACCTCCGCTCGCGCGGAGAGGACATCTGCCGCAGCAGACCCTTGTTGAGGCCCTTCGGCTCACCTCCGCTCGCGCGGAGAGGACAGGTCGTTGACGGTCTCCATCCGCGACGGCGTCGGCTCACCTCCGCTCGCGCGGAGAGGACATGCCGTTGTTGTAGACCGTCTCGATCCAGAACGGCTCACCTCCGCTCGCGCGGAGAGGACCGGGGAGCCGGACAGGTCGGACTCCAGCGGGTACGGCTCACCTCCGCTCGCGCGGAGAGGACGGACTGCCCGCCTGGTTCAGCTTGGCGCGCCCCGGCTCACCTCCGCTCGCGCGGAGAGGACGCCGTCATCGTGCGCGTCTGGTCGTAGGTCTGCGGCTCACCTCCGCTCGCGCGGAGAGGACTTCACAGTGGTCTACCGGCACGGCATGTGGCGCGGCTCACCTCCGCTCGCGCGGAGAGGACCGGTTGGGGGTCCGGGCCCCGGTCTGGGGCTACGGCTCACCTCCGCTCGCGCGGAGAGGACTTCCGCAGCGTGGTGTTCGTGAAGGTCGTGAACGGCTCACCTCCGCTCGCGCGGAGAGGACGAGATCTTCACCTGGTCGTTGGCGACGGGTTCCGGCTCACCTCCGCTCGCGCGGAGAGGACACGGTCCGAGCCACGCTGGTGGAGGGGACGGTCGGCTCACCTCCGCTCGCGCGGAGAGGACATGGTGCATCCCGCCGTACAGGGCTACAAGGGCGGCTCACCTCCGCTCGCGCGGAGAGGACAAGCCCGGTGCCGACGGATATCGACGTGTCGACGGCTCACCTCCGCTCGCGCGGAGAGGACATCACGCTGGTGATGATCTCGTCCTTGCGCCACGGCTCACCTCCGCTCGCGCGGAGAGGACGCTTCGTCCGGCTGGGCCCGTACGTGAATCTGCGGCTCACCTCCGCTCGCGCGGAGAGGACCGATGGGCACCGTGGGCATCAGGACCCCCTCGCGGCTCACCTCCGCTCGCGCGGAGAGGACGGGTCACGGCCGGCCCCCCTCGGACAGGGCGGCGGCTCACCTCCGCTCGCGCGGGGAGGACCCACAGAAAGCGTGCTCACCCTCGGCGTGGTACGGCTCACCTCCGCTCGCGCGGAGAGGACAGGGAGCGGTGGCGGACGTCGCCGATGATCCGCGGCTCACCTCCGCTCGCGCGGAGAGGACACGTTGACGCCGTAGTCCTGGTGGAAGCAACGCGGCTCACCTCCGCTCGCGCGGAGAGGACTGCGGGAGTGACCTTCTGATGAACGCCCAAGTCGGCTCACCTCCGCTCGCGCGGAGAGGACAGCGGGAAGCACCGCACCGTCGCGGTGGCGGACCGGCTCACCTCCGCTCGCGCGGAGAGGACACCGGGCGCAACTTCACCACCACACGGACCGCCGGCTCACCTCCGTTCGCGCGGAGAGGACGAGACGCTGCCCGCGTTGAGGGTGTAGGTCTGCGGCTCACCTCCGCTCGCGCGGAGAGGACACCGTGATCTGTGTGCCGTTCATCTGATCCCTCGGCTCACCTCCGCTCGCGCGGAGAGGACGTGCCGAGCGTGGTCAGGGACGACGCCAGGCGCGGCTCACCTCCGCTCGCGCGGAGAGGACGATCTGACGGTCTCCGTCGATATCAGCCCGAAGGGCTCACCTCCGCTCGCGCGGAGAGGACGGTAGGTGGCGGGTTTTTACGACTCGTTGAATCGGCTCACCTCCGCTCGCGCGGAGAGGACGGCCGGGGCCTGCCGGGCGCCGGTGGTGGTGTCGGCTCACCTCCGCTCGCGCGGAGAGGACCCCGTGGTGAAGGACCCGACGCTGGGGAACCTCGGCTCACCTCCGCTCGCGCGGAGAGGACGGCATCGAACACATCGCCGCCTGGACCGGCACCGGCTCACCTCCGCTCGCGCGGAGAGGACGAACCCACCCCCACCCCCGGCCCCGTGTTCACCGGCTCACCTCCGCTCGCGCGGAGAGGACAGGCCAGCGGCACCCCGATTCACGGTGTCGCACGGCTCACCTCCGCTCGCGCGGAGAGGACATCGTCGCCCTCGCCACCGTGACCGGATACCACGGCTCACCTCCGCTCGCGCGGAGAGGACCGGCGCTCCCTGAACGACGGGATGCCGTCAGCCGGCTCACCTCCGCTCGCGCGGAGAGGACTACCTCAGCGCCGATGGCGCCGGGACGAACCTCGGCTCACCTCCGCTCGCGCGGAGAGGACTACTGATGGCGGAGAAACCGCTGTTCAGCGGCCGGCTCACCTCCGCTCGCGCGGAGAGGACACTGACACGGCCAAGGTGGCCGGTCTTCTCGTCGGCTCACCTCCGCTCGCGCGGAGAGGACGATGGGTTGCGTCTGGTCGGCGGCGGCCGTGGCGGCTCACCTCCGCTCGCGCGGAGAGGACGGATCCTGCCCCTCCTCGACGGGTACCCCCGACGGCTCACCTCCGCTCGCGCGGAGAGGACGAGTTCGCCGACGGTGAGCGCCACAGCTACCTCCGGCTCACCTCCGCTCGCGCGGAGAGGACATCGCCGAGAGGGCGTCGGCGCCCTGGTTGTTCGGCTCACCTCCGCTCGCGCGGAGAGGACTTGTGGGTCACGGAGGAGGGTGCCGATCTCGACGGCTCACCTCCGCTCGCGCGGAGAGGACCGCCCCGGAGCGATCCGCGGCTCATCGGGTGCCGGCTCACCTCCGCTCGCGCGGAGAGGACTTCCGTTTCTCCCTTGCCTTGGGGAGCCACGCCGGCTCACCTCCGCTCGCGCGGAGAGGACCAGCGTGCCTGGTAGGTGGCGGTGTTTTACGACGGCTCACCTCCGCTCGCGCGGAGAGGACGCGACGGTGTAGGCGATGGCGCAGATGTCGAGCGGCTCACCTCCGCTCGCGCGGAGAGGACGACACCGCCGGCGGCTGCCCGCTGGTGATGTCCGGCTCACCTCCGCTCGCGCGGAGAGGACCACCGCCGAGGGCGCGTTGCCACAGCGGGGCGACGGCTCACCTCCGCTCGCGCGGAGAGGACCCGTCGCGGGTATTCACGTACAGCGCATGGTGCGGCTCACCTCCGCTCGCGCGGAGAGGACCCAGCCGGGCCGCGGTCGCCTGCTGCGTCTGACGGCTCACCTCCGCTCGCGCGGAGAGGACCGCGGGGGCGTTCGCGATCGTCCTACTCCTGTCGGCTCACCTCCGCTCGCGCGGAGAGGACCTGGTGGGCCTCACCGGCAACGTAGTGATCATCGGCTCACCTCCGCTCGCGCGGAGAGGACGCGGTGTACCGCGAGCGCCGAACCATCTGGCTCGGCTCACCTCCGCTCGCGCGGAGAGGACTTGATCCGCTCCTGGGACGCTTCGTCGAGCAGCGGCTCACCTCCGCTCGCGCGGAGAGGACCGGTGCCCGCCGACTGGACGCACGTAGGTCTGCGGCTCACCTCCGCTCGCGCGGAGAGGACCCCTTTTTGACCTGGCACGTTAGCGGGGGTTTGCCATTCCTTGACTTTCTCGCTGGAAGGCGATCAAGGTGAGGCCGTCGAAGTCGAGAGGTTCGCGGCGTTGGCTTCCCGTTGTTCGTAGGTGGAAGCCTTGTTCGTTGTTGTCGGGGTGTACGAGGACTGCAACGCCGCCGTCGGCGCAAGCGGTGACGGCGGCCCAGAGTTCATCGCGGACTTTGGCCGAGACCGTGCCGACGTAGAGCTCTGGTGTGACTTCGAGGAGCCAACGGGTGAGAGCTCCGCGGAGGTGGTCGGGGACGGCTGTGGCCGAGATGACGATCATTGAGGACATGGGCTGTCCTCCTTCGGTACGCGGGTCACAGTTGCTTGCCGTGGTTCATTCCGGCCGGTACGGAGCCGGAGACGGGGTCCCAGAGGTCGACCATTCGTTCCTCGGGATCCGGGGTTTCGTATGTGTTGCTCGGGTCGAGGAGTTGCTGGATGTCGGTGACGATGCGCGGGAGTAGTTGGAAGAGGCGTAATTCGTGCCGGAAGGAGCGGCGCGCTTCGCTTTCAGGGTTGGGTGACGCGTGGAGGGAGAAGGCGAGCGGGATGGTGAGTTCGGCTTTGTAGAGGTCCGCGATGTCGTACACGAAGGCTTGTTGGTTGCCGCTGTGGACGAAGCCGAGGGCGGGTGAGCAGCCGAGCGCGGTGATCGCGGCGTGCACGATGCCGTACAGGCAGGTGTTGGCCGAGGAAAGGGCGAGGTTGACGGGGTCCTGGCTGTCCCAGGAGTCGGGGTCGTAGGCGCGGCGGAAGCGGCCGATTTTGTATTGGCGGGCCAGGAGTTGGTAGTGGGCTCTGACGCGTTGGCCTTCCATGCCGCGGAGTTTGTCGAGGTTGGTTCCGTCAGCCGCGGTGCCGTCTCCGAAGCGGAGTTCGTACATGGCTTGGGCGATGGTGAGGCGGTGGGTGTCGTTGGCCCAGGCGCGGGTCTGTCGTTCGAGCCAGCGGGTGGTGAGGGATTCGGGGACTGCCGCGGAGTAGCAGCGGACGCCTCCTGACCCCGTGGTGATGACGGTGGTGCCGTTCCTGGCGAAGGTGGTGAGGGCGCGGGCGGTGATGGAGGTGCCGGGGCCCAGGAGGACGCAGCTGAGGGCTGCGGTGGGCAGGTAGACGGTTTCTGTTCCTCGCCGTTCGCTGGTGATTTCGGCGCAGACTCCGGTGTCGTCCTGGTGGATGCGGACGATGTCGAGGTAGAGGAAGGAGAGGGAGTCGGCGATGCGGGGGAGCATGGCTACGGTGGGAGCGGCGAGTTTGCGCCTGGCGTTGCCGGTGGTGAGTGGTTTCGACGTGGCGCGTGGGGTCACTGCTGTGGCCTCGCGGGGGCGATGCTGAGGAGGCCGCAGCCGTATGCCTTGCCGCGTCCGATGCCGGTGAGGATGGCCGTCCGGAGCAGGTCGGTGTCGATGATGGCTGCGGTGCCGTCGAACTGGGTGCGGTTGTGGCGGATACGTTGCGGTGGCGCGCCGTCGGGGCGGCGTTCTCCTTGGGCGGCGTCCAGGGGGAGGGCGTGGTGGGTGAGGAGTTTGAGGCCGCTGTTGTCGGCTTGGCGAGTCCACCATTCGTCGGCTGCTGCGCCTGTGAGCGGGACGACGGGTGGGAGGTTGTAGAGGGCGCGGGTGGTGGCGCCGGGTTTGCGGACGGGGCTGGCGACGCACCGGTAGCGGATGGTGAGTCCGGGGCGGATGGCGTCGATGAGCGCGTCGAGGGGGCGGGAAAGGGCGGTTCCGTAGCCGTCGGGCAGGCGGCTGGTGTCGGGTTCGTGGGAGGACTGGATGAGCAGGTGCGGCCCGGCGGGGGTGTCTTCGGTGCGGAAGAGGACACCGAATTGTGCCCGGGGGTCGGGGCCGGCGTCTGGTGGGAACAGGCTCATGATGCGGCGGTGCATGCCTAGGGCGCCGCTGAGGTCGCGCCGGGCGTCCCGCGAGCCGGCGTCCGGGACGATGCGGGTGAGCCAGAGGGTCATCGTCGGCTCCCTTCGGTGGTGTTCAGCCGGGTGCCGATGTACTGGTGCAAGGCGGTCAGCTGGTCTGTTCCGAGTCCGGCGAACTGGGTGGGGGGCAGGAGCAGAGTGCGTCGGTACAGCGGCCGTGCCCGGTAGGAGCGGTGGCGGGGGTGGTAGTTGACGGGCTGGTCGTTGACTTCGCCGGAGGGGTGGGAGCCGTCCCCGTCCGTTTCCCCGACCGTGCCGGCCGGGGTGGGTAGGTGGTTCAGCGGGCGGTCTGCCAGGAACTCCACCGGCACGCCTCCCGGTACACGATTCTTCGTCGGTCGGGCGGCGAGTGGCAGGTGTACGAGGTGGTACAGGGCGTCCTCGCTCTGCCCGAGCAGCAGAGGGCCTTCGGGTGGGCAGGAGCGCCGGCCGAGGTGGAGCGGCCACCGGGGGTTGCGGAGGGCGGCGGTACAGCGGTCGAGGAGCGCGCTGACCTCGGTGTCCGGGGGTGCGGTGAGGGCGAGGGTGAAGGCGGCGTCGGCGAGGTAGTAGCGGTGGGTGAGGAGGGTGCCTGTGTCGCCGGGGCGCTTCTTGCCTTCGGCTGTGGTCACGGTTGCCTTCGGGGGAAGCCCGCCGCCGACGGTGTGCAGGTCGCGCAGCATGACGCCGGGCCGGTCTGTGCGCACCGTCATGTGCAGGGCGGTGAGGTCGTCGATGGGCTGGTCGCGGTTGCGTCCGAGCGCGGACGCGAGCAGGCCGATGACGCCCGAGCGGGTGGGGAAGCCGGCGGTGTCGCGTTCGTTGAAGTGGCTGTGCAGGCCCCATGACTGGAGGTGGCCTGCGAACCGGAGCAGGAGCCCCGGCTCGGGGGTGGGGTGGACGTCGTTCATGCCGCGTCTCCGGCGGGCTGTGCGGCCAGCGCGCTGTCCAGGGCGGCGTAGATGAGGGCGTCGAAGCCGGTGTGGCGGGTGCCGAGTCCGTCGAGGCCCTTGGTGTCGATGCCGGCCCAGCCGGCGTCGATGATCCCCTGGGTGCCGAGGAGGCGGTTGGCGGCTTCCGCGTAGTCGGCCAGGGTGGTGCGGGAGGCGCTCGCGAAGCCACCCTGCCCGGACGCGGTGACCGGGCTTTCGAATGCCGCGGCGTAGGACAGCGGCCGGTCCGCGCGCACCGAGATGTGGGCGAGGTCGGGGATGGTGTGGGGCGCGGTGGAGTTCTTCTTCGCCTGGGGCAGGGACAGGATGAACGCGTTGAGGAACGCGGCGGCCAGTTCGCGGAGCTCGGTGGGGTTCTCGCCGATGTTGGCGGCGAGGTCGCGGAGATCGATGGTGGCGTACCGGTAGAAGGTGCCGGCGCTGAACTCGGTGTGCCCCATGTGACCGCTGCCTGTTTGGTCTCCCCAGGTGGCGGTGACGTCGTCCACGGCGGAGAAGTAGTCGAGTTCGACGTCGGTCTCATGGGTGGTGAGCGCGTGTGCCACTTGGACGGCGCCGTCTACGCCGGCGTTGTCGACCTCGGCGAGCATGCGGCCGAAGAGGTTGATCACGCCGTTGCGTGAGCGCAGGACCGCCTCGACCTGGTCGGTGGGCAGGACGCTCTTGTCGGCCGGCTTCTTGATGTCTTTGGCGGCCTGCAGTGCGACGCGGTGCTCCTCGGCCAGGTCGGCGAGTTCGGCCACAGCGCTCTCGGGGACGTAGACCATCGCGTTGGTGAGGACCTTGTTGGGAAGGGTCTGCTTGAGGTCTGCCGGATTCTTCGCGAGTTCGAACTTGATGCTGCTGGCTGCAGCCACGTGCGCACCTGCCCGCTCGGCGAGGTCCAGCGGCCACTCCCGGTCCTCGTTCAGCAGCCGCGTGACGCGCTCGCCGATGCGGCGAGTACGCAGGGCAGCCTGGCCGATGCGGTCCTCGAACACTTCGCGGACGGCCCGCTTCCAGGACTGGCTGCTGACCCGGGTACGCAGCGTGTTGCCGTACTGGACCGTCTTGACCGAGTTGGTGTCGTCCCGGTTGAGGTTGGCGAAGGGAACGCTCTGGATGATGTGGATGTCGATGAAACGAGCGGCCATGGGCATGATGAAGTGACTCCTTTACGCGGACGCGCATGATGGTGGCGGGTGTGGTTCCGGGGTCGGGGCGGGGTCAGGGTGAGGCGAGGCCCGTCGGTCCTGCCGCCAGTTCCTCTTCTTCGTCGGCGTCGTCAGCCTCTCCGACGGACTTCTGGTCGCGCAGCCGGTAGAAGTCCTGGAGCCAGGTGCGCGAGATCCGTCCGGAGTGCCTGCGCCAGTCGCCGAGGTCGTCCAGGAGCTGTGACCAGTCGACGTCCACACCCAGCGTGCGCAAGTACCCGGCGGAGGCGGGAAGGTGCCGGTGCAGACCGTTGACGCTCTGGCGGGTGAGGAGATTGAGACGGCTCTCCGCTGTTCCCGCGCGCATCTCCTTCTCCCGGCCCGGGCCTTCGGTGACGGCGACGGCGAACGCTGTGCCGAGACTGGCGCGTCGCCGCCACCGGGTGGGGGCCGCTTCCTGCCCGTCGGGCGGCACCTGGCCGGCGGTCGGCGTCAGGTCCGGAAAAGCCAGCGCGCTGCGGGGCTGAGCCGCGATCATCGCCGCGACCGTGTAGTAGGCCCGCTCCACGTCTGCAGAGCACTGCTCGGGCAGCCACGGTGCCACCAGTCGGTGCATCCGCCGCACCGAGTCGAGGTCCTTGCCCAGCCCGCTGCGCAACGCACTGCGGGCGCCGACGTCCTCGCGGCAGACCTGCAGGACCCAGTTGGTGTACGCGCGCGAGCGGCCGGCCCGCGGTGTGCTGCTCTGCTTGGGGATCTGCCCGTCCACAACCTCCGGTTCACGGGTGGTGTCCGGTGCGGCAGGTCGGGCTGTGGTCGTCATACGGTGGGCTCCTTGGTCTTCGCGCGGGATTCGGGTGAGGCCGCCCGGTTCTTGGGGGTTCCGCCGTAGAGCTCGATGCGGGCCTGCGAGACGGCCTTCGCGCCGCGCAGGGTACGGGTGACGGGTTCGGTGACCGCGTCGTACGCCTCCTCGGCCAGGCGCAGGAACGCCCGACGGGTGGCGGCCGGGTCGAAACCACCGTCGGCGACATCACCAGTGCGGTCCAGAAGCCGGAACCGTGCCCAGAACTCCGCTTCGGCACGGGGCCAGTACCGGGCGCCCGCTTCTGCGGCCCAGGCCGCGCCGTCGGCTTTGGAGTCCTTGACGTACGCAGACCACGCACGTTTGACCGCGCGCTCGAGGCGGCGCCCGAACAGCTCGCCGCACTGCCGCAACCGGCCGACGGCGGGGACGGTACGGGCGTCGTTGGCCTCGGCGAACCCGAGGACGGCCGGGGTGCTTGCGTCGACGAACTGGGTGTCCTTTGCCTGCCCCTCCTGGTCGAATCCGAGCGCCCGGACCCGAAGGTCCTCCGAAACCTCGACCGCGCTGCGAAACACCCGAGGCTGTTGCGGATGGGCACTGCCCGCCGGCGGGTGCTGGAGCAGCAAGGCGTCCAGGTCACGCCAGAGTGCGCGGCCGGCGTCGGCGGGGCGGGGGTACCGGTTGCCCTGCTGACTGACCTGCCAGATCAGGTAGTCGTCCTCCCGCGGCATCCGTTCGCCTCGGAAAGCCCAGGTGATGAATGCGTCCCGGACATGCGTGCTGTCCTCATCCGGGATCAGGAGCAGCGCATGCTGGGAGCGGCCGGTGTGCCGTGAGCGCGGCCCACGGGACTCCCTGGGCGCACAGTCCGGATCGGGCAGAGTGTCCTGCTCCCACGGGCACAGGTCCTCCTCTCCGCGCACACTGTCCTCCGGCGGTACAAGGCCGGCGAGCAGCGTCTCGAACAGGCAATTGCCTTCGGGATGATAGGAAAGGGTGGTCCGCAGGGGGCCGGCCGTGGCGCTCGCGCTCTTCACCCCGTTCACCTCGCGTGACGAACAGCGGCCGGAGGGACCGTAGTAGTGCCACACCAGGAGACTGAGGAAGGCTTCGGCCGCGGTGGGCGGCTCAGCCGCCGTGTCCGAGTCGTGCCGGAACCAGGAATGGTTGTTGCCCGACGGCCGGGTGACGACGAGCTTGTTGACGCCAGCGGTGTTCGCGGGGTCGCACTGGTCTGCCAGCCGGGGATCCTGCATCCACGGGCGACCGCCCAGGTCGAACAGGAAGAACCGATCCGCGTAGGTGCTGAAGTAGGCATCGATCTCTTCCGACGGAAGCCGACCGGAGTCGAGTACGTTCAACCGGCGCTCGTCCCAGTCGCTTTCGGGACCCTGCTCCGTCAGTCCGGCCACCCGGGCAGTGAGCGCGTACAGGATCCGGAGCAACGCTGCGTGTGCCGGTGCGTCAGCCACAGCGAGGCACTCGATCTCGTGGCTGCGCAGCAGGAGCTCACGCAGCCCCACCCGGTCCGGGAACCCGCCCGGAGAAGAGGCTGAAAGACCCGGTCGCCATCGCACGGGGACGCACGGCTGGTCGATCAGATTGAACGTGCCTGTCGGCATGCTGTGTCCTGTCGTCATTCAGACAAGGCTGGGTGGGACGAGCGGTTGTGGACCCGCCCGCGTACGCCGTCGCTGTCCGCGCCAACCTGTCGGAGAGGTTCTTCGGGTCCCCCGACCGGCTGTTGACCACTCGGCTTCGGGGGCCCACTCGAACGTAGCGGAAACGTGTAGGCAGAGTGCTGGAAATGTGAAGAGATCACACGACTTCGAGGCCGACCTCGGACACCGAAAGCGTGAAGCGCCCGTAGCGGCACCTCCACTCCTCGCCCCCGACGGGACTCATGCGCAACAGAACGAGATCGCGAAGCGAAGGATGCGTTCCCCACTTCGCCGGAACGTCTCCCCCCGTCTCGTCTCCACGCAGCCACCGCCCCGGTACGGGTGCCACCCGTCGCGCAACATCAACAAGCTCCGACACCCCGAGCCCGCGACGGCCTCCGACCGGGACCGGAACCTTGCCTTCGGGATCGAGCGACACCGCCCCGTCCGCCTGTTCATACAGGCAGAGCACCCGGCCGGTATCGGCACCAAGCCGAGTCGTCAACAATTCCTCGGTCACCCCCGCATCCCGTACCGACAGCTTGCTGAGATCGCCCTTCACGTCCGCAGGTCCGCAGAAACCGGCCCACGCCGCCAGATGTCGCTCGGCCGCCTCTCCCGCCACCCGCTCCTCGTCCAGCCGTGCCAACTCCTCACGAGCCGCACCCTCCAGTCGGTCGACGAACCCGTCCTCGTACACCTCGTCCACCAGTCGCTGCACGCCACCGGGAACCGCGATGCCTTCCCGGGCGCACTCCGCCAGAATCACCGAGGTACGCAGGAGCAGACCCGCGTCGTAGACCGCCCCCCATGAGCGAGGAACACCCCCATCGGTCGCGGCCAGCGGATCGAGCACCACCAACTCCGGCTCGTCCTCCCGCACTGCCCACCCCGGGCGGCCGAGCGGGCCCCGTTCATGCCGCCGACCGCGTCCAGCACGCTGCAACAGCTGCGCCAACGGCGCCAGGTCGCTCACCACGAGGTCGAAATCCAGGTCAAGTGACTGCTCCACCACCTGCGTCGCCACAAGGATCGATGCCGGACGAACCCGAACCTCGCCCTCTTCGGACCCGGGCTTGCCATAGGCGGTCTCGCAAGCACGCGTGATGGAGGCCCGGACGTCCGCCGGGAACCGGGAATGCAGCAACCGCACGCCACCGGGACGCGCTGCGAGCTCGGGGAACGCCGCCCGCACATCCCTGTACGTCTGTTGCGCCTCGGCGACCGTCGTGCAGCACACCAACGCCGTACCGCCCTCCGCCGCTACGCGAGCCAGAACCTCCCGCAGCACAGCACGCCGACCGCCTGCCCGAACCGGAGCGTCCGCGGGCTCCACCGCGTCCCACACCACCGGTCGGCGTGACACCTTCAATGTCCGGGCTCGATTGCTCACCGTGCTTCGTGCAGCCGCGACGTCGCCGGAAGCCCCACTGGCGAACAGCCAACCCGGATACCGCGGAACCACACGGGACGGCTCGGTGAACCCGGCGCCCCGCCGGTACGCGTCGACCAGCGAGCCGGCCGAACGGCCCGTCAACGTGGCCGACAACAGCACGACCGGAGCGCCCATCACACCCAGCCACTCCAGCAGCCGCACAAGGAGCTGATGCATCCATGGACCGTAGGCGTGCGCCTCATCAACGACGAACACCTTGTCCGACAACCCAAGCAGCCGCAACACGTTGTATCGCAAGGGAAGCACAGCACCCAAGGCTTGATCGATCGTGCCTACGCCCAGCGGTGCGAGCAACCCGCGCTTGGGGCCACGGAGCCACCCGTCCGCCTCAACTGCAGTGCCTCTCTCAGCACTCACAGAGCTCGCACTGAACGGCAGATCGAACGACGCCGACCTGTCTGCGCTACTCGCCGTACTTAGCCACGCCATTGAGTGCAACAGCATCAACGCGCGTTCCCCGGACATGGTCTGAGTTGCGAACGCCGCGACGCGTGGCAGCATCGCGTCCGCCGTCCCCATGGTCGGCAGCGCGAAATACAAACCCCGGGAACCCGCAGCTCGTCCGAGCAGCGAGGCCGCGTACAGCGCTGCTTCCGTCTTTCCATCACCGGTCGGAGCCGTTACCAGAACCAGCCCCGCCCCATGCTCGCTGACCATCCGAGGAAGATGCTCCGCAAGATCTCGCTGCAAGCTGTTGGGAGCGAAGGGGAACATCGCACCGAAATCCTCGGCAGAGAAGCGCGCCCGGCCCAGCCGAGCCTCCCGCACCAATGCCGGCGCGGACGCCACCGCCAGCAGCCAGTGAGCATCCAATTCTGCCGCCGTCCCCGCCCAGCCAGGGCGGGGGAGACGCGGCACGATCGCGGATGTCTGGCTCGCCAACCAGTCCGCCACCACGACCAAACCCGCCACCACCACTGCCAGACCCGCCGGCAGACCGTGCGAAGGCACCACGAACGCACCCATGGCCCGCCGAAGCTCCTCGAAGTGCACCTGCCGCTGTTCCGCCCAACCCTTCTTCCCCAGACCAGGGTTGTAATCGTTCGCCCGCGCCACCTGCTTCGCCTGCAACACCGCTCCGAAAAGCCCGTGATGCCCGCCCAACAACTGTGCAACCTGATGACCCACGGACTTGCGGAGCAGACGTGCGTCGCTGGGATAGCCAGCTCCCTCCAGCAGTTCAAACAGCGACCAGTGGGACGCGATCTCGTGGCGAAAGCTTCTCTCCGCCTCCGCGCCCGGCGCGCTGACGTACGCGGCATCGTCTCGAACCGGCTCATAACAGGTCGCGACCTGCGCTTGGAACGTGGGAGTGATCTTTCCGATGTCATGCAGCGCGGCCCAGAAGGAGACCACCGTGCGCGCCTCCGTGATGCTGAGGCCGAGCGCTTCAGCGATGCCCTCCCGGGCCCTGTCACTCAGGACGACATCCCAAAGGGACTGGAATACGGCCCCGGTGTCGAGGAGATGACAGATCACCGGATACGGATGCGGCAGCCCGTGCTCCTTCCCCCACATGCGAACGTCCAGTACGCACTCCCCCGAGGCGCTCGCCCCGTTGCGCTTCACCATGAGCTCAGAGATAGCACCCCCCACTGACAACGGCCCCGCAAAGCCTGATCCGCCTGCATCATGAGGACGGAGGCATACACTCTCGGCGCGCAGCAACGACGAATGTCGAATCGAGACGCATGCACGACGAGACCTGGCAAAGAAACTGCAAAGGCATCGGATAAGAGCAGGTCGCCAAGTGTCCTCTCCGCGCGAGCGGAGGTGAGCCGGTGTGGCGAAGCCCTTCGGGTGGCGGGGCAAAGTCCTCTCCGCGCGAGCGGAGGTGAGCCGTCCTTGCACTACGCGAGTAGATGCACATACATGTCCTCTCCGCGCGAGCGGAGGTGAGCCGTCCTGAGTTTCGAACCTAGACTCGTCTGAAGAGTCCTCTCCGCGCGAGCGGAGGTGAGCCGCTCGGGCACGGAGTGACCCGATTGTCAGAGGTGTCCTCTCCGCGCGAGCGGAGGTGAGCCGGCGAGCGGGGGAGCATTCGCCGGACTCAGCCGGTCCTCTCCGCGCGAGCGGAGGTGAGCCGTTGAACCTGGACAAGGTTCTGTCGATCGGAAGGTCCTCTCCGCGCGAGCGGAGGTGAGCCGGGCGAGTTCCGTGCCACGTGGTGGCAGATCGGGTCCTCTCCGCGCGAGCGGAGGTGAGCCGTCCGCGATGCCGTTCGGCGCCCTGGACGACGAGTCCTCTCCGCGCGAGCGGAGGTGAGCCGTCGGGCGCTTCGGGGGCGGTGGTGACGGCCATGTCCTCTCCGCGCGAGCGGAGGTGAGCCGGCCATCTTCCAGGCCGCGTCCGACGCCGGCGGGTCCTCTCCGCGCGAGCGGAGGTGAGCCGCCGTGCGGGACCTGCAGGACATGAACCAGCAGGTCCTCTGCGCGCGAGCGGAGGTGAGCCCCCACCCTTGCCGTCGCCTCCGTCGTCGGCTTCGTCTTCTCCGCGCGAGCGGAGGTGAGCCGCGGTCACGGACGCCGTGGCTGACCATGACCGTGTCCTCTCCGCGCGAGCGGAGGTGAGCCGAAGGGCGGCTACGACCCCACCACCCGCGACCCGTCCTCTCCGCGCGAGCGGAGGTGAGCCGCCGGACAGGACGACCATGGTGTCGCCGCTCTGGTCCTCTCCGCGCGAGCGGAGGTGAGCCGGTCAGTGCGGGGTCCTGGTTGTACAGGCTTGCGTCCTCTCCGCGCGAGCGGAGGTGAGCCGGCCGTCGGCGGGCTCCTGCGAATGCAGTCCGAGTCCTCTCCGCGCGAGCGGAGGTGAGCCGGCGTACAGCCTCCCCGCGGACGCGCCCGATCGGTCCTCTCCGCGCGAGCGGAGGTGAGCCGTACTGAGATCCTTGCCTCTGGCTATCGCCCCTGTCCTCTCCGCGCGAGCGGAGGTGAGCCGATCGGCCGCAACACCCCGTTCCGGATCGGGTAGTCCTCTCCGCGCGAGCGGAGGTGAGCCGCCGTCCATGATTCAGGTCGTGTTGGCCGGCAGGTCCTCTCCGCGCGAGCGGAGGTGAGCCGTCGTCCGCGCCGAGCGCGGCGGATCTCGCGTCGTCCTCTCCGCGCGAGCGGAGGTGAGCCGCTGGTTTCGCGGTCGGAGCTGACACGGAGCACGTCCTCTCCGCGCGAGCGGAGGTGAGCCGCCCGAATCGGTCGGTCACGGTGGCGTGGACGCGTCCTCTCCGCGCGAGCGGAGGTGAGCCGGTGTTGCCGGTGTCGGCGCTGGTGCCGAGGTAGTCCTCTCCGCGCGAGCGGAGGTGAGCCGGTGCTGCTGCCTGTCCAGCCGAGGTGTCCGTTGTCCTCTCCGCGCGAGCGGAGGTGAGCCGCAGCTCACCGCGGTCAACAAGAAGCTGGAAGCGTCCTCTCCGCGCGAGCGGAGGTGAGCCGTAGACGGTGATCTCGGGGGCGCTGTAGCCGGTGTCCTATCCGCGCGAGCGGAGGTGAGCCGGCCCTCGTCGACAACGCGATGGCGATGGGCAGGTCCTCTCCGCGCGAGCGGAGGTGAGCCGCCCTGTCCCGTGCCGACCAGGCCGCGGGCCCGGTCCTCTCCGCGCGAGCGGAGGTGAGCCTCATCCCTGCTGAAAGCCTTGGACTCGGCAGGCGTCCTCTCCGCGCGAGCGGAGGTGAGCCGGCGTCGGCGCTGGTGCCGGCGCCCGCGACCGGGTCCTCTCCGCGCGAGCGGAGGTGAGCCGTACGAGGCGGCGGTGGGGAACATCGCGGGCACGTCCTCTCCGCGCGAGCGGAGGTGAGCCGCCGGGAGAGCCCGCCCTCAGCCTCGGCGACCGGTCCTCTCCGCGCGAGCGGAGGTGAGCCGCTTCGTGATCTTCTTCCCGTACTCCTCATCGGGTCCTCTCCGCGCGAGCGGAGGTGAGCCGTGGCAGCCGGTGATCGTGGCTACGGCGACAACGTCCTCTCCGCGCGAGCGGAGGTGAGCCGAAGTACGGCACGGGCCGCGGCAACGTCCGCTAGTCCTCTCCGCGCGAGCGGAGGTGAGCCGTCCGTTCTGTGGAGAAGGGGTTCAGGCGTTGGGTCCTCTCCGCGCGAGCGGAGGTGAGCCGCTCTTCATGTGCCCGGACGGGCCGACGATCCGGTCCTCTCCGCGCGAGCGGAGGTGAGCCGCCCATCCAGCCCGACGACCCCCGCCTGAAGGGGTCCTCTCCGCGCGAGCGGAGGTGAGCCGTGGGACGCTGCGGCCATGTCGAAGCGGATCAAGTCCTCTCCGCGCGAGCGGAGGTGAGCCGTCGACCGCGTCCGGCGCGTGGAAGCTGGTCCGGTCCTCTCCGCGCGAGCGGAGGTGAGCCGCGCCTTACCGACGAAGCTGGAACAGTCGGAATGTCCTCTCCGCGCGAGCGGAGGTGAGCCGCCGTAGCGGCTCCCTTCAAGAGGGACAAGCCGGTCCTCTCCGCGCGAGCGGAGGTGAGCCGATGGACGACACGGGCGTGCAGCTGGGCACGTTGTCCTCTCCGCGCGAGCGGAGGTGAGCCGTAGATCGCAGATCGATGGCCGACTCTTGACCGGTCCTCTCCGCGCGAGCGGAGGTGAGCCGCTCTGGCATCCGGACGCGAACGTGATCCTTGCGTCCTCTCCGCGCGAGCGGAGGTGAGCCGCTGCCGGTGTACTCCGGGTCTTCGATCCGCAGGTCCTCTCCGCGCGAGCGGAGGTGAGCCGCCCACGCTTCCGGCGCCGTGGTGGACGACGCAGTCCTCTCCGCGCGAGCGGAGGTGAGCCGCGGATGACGTGGCCGAGCCACATCCACCAGGTGTCCTCTCCGCGCGAGCGGAGGTGAGCCGGCGGAAGGGGGCCGGATCAACGTGTCAGGAGCGTCCTCTCCGCGCGAGCGGAGGTGAGCCGCGGCTGGGGATCAGTCTGCGGACGGAGACGGCCTCCATCCCTTTCCAGTAGCGCCTTCGACTCGCTACGCCTCGACGCCGCGCCCGACCAGGAGGCGCTGCGCCGGGCCTTACGACCTCCCCAGCGACGCAGCCGTGCGCAAGCAGATGACCGAACTCACCGAACAGGCCGAGCGGTTGATCGGATACTCACCGCTGGTCCTAGTAGCAAGCGCGGATGCCGAGGGCAACTGTGACGTTTCCCCGCGCGGCGGCCCCGCCGGGTTCGTCGTCGTCCTGGACACACAGACGGTGGCGATACCGGACGCGACCGGCAACAAGCGTCTGGACACCCTGCAGAACATCGTCGCCACCGGACGGGCCGGTCTACTCTTCGTCATCCCAGGGCGCACCACGACGCTCAGGGTGAACGGCCGGGCCTGCGTCTCCACCCGCCCGGAGCTGCTGTCTCGGCTGACCGCCGTGGGCAAGCCGCCGGCTAGTGCGCTGGTGCTGGGGATCGAGGAGGTCTACCCGCACTGTCCCAAGTCGCTCCTGCGCAGCAGGGCCTGGAAGCCGGAGCAGTGGCCGCCAGCAGACGCCCAGCCGACTTCGGCCGAGGTGACGCTGGCCCAGCTCCGGATGCCGGAGCTGACGATCGCTGACATCGAGCAGGCGGAGGCGGATTCGCTGAAGTATCGATACGAGTAACGGGCGACCTGCGTCTGCTGAACCACCAGCCCGCCGAACCCCCAGAGCAGCACGCCCCAAGATCAATCGCGGGTCAGCCCGTAAGCCGGAGCTTGTCGTGTCACAAGTGCCGAGAGTCGTGTAGGTCGAAGCGAGCCGGGGCGTCAAGCAGTTGGCTGAGATCAGCGTTCTGGCCCAGTTACTCAGGTGCGATATCGCGACGGAAAGTACACCACCTACTGCAGACCCGCCGAGCCGCAGATGGTCGGAGCATCGCCGGAGCCATGTTCCCTCTCGCAGTGCCACGACAGGAACATCATTCTCCTCAAGAGACTCCTCCAGCCGCTTGGACTGGGTTTCGCCCATGTGCGGGCTATCAGGGCTTCGTTCAACACAGTGAGGTTCCGGGGCAGCCTTCCGAAGGACACCAACCGCGGTTGACCACTTTGAAAGCCGAGGAGCGCCACCAATACGTCGGTGACGCTCCTCGGCGTTCGGCGCTGTGCTCGTCTACGACAAGTAAGTGCCGGTGAAGATGCCGTCGAAACCGAGCACAGCCAGGCACTCCTCGACGCTCTGGAAGTTCGCGACGTCCGGGCTGTCGATCAGGGCGTCGAAGTTGGCGCGGCTGATCTCGGGTTCGAGCCACTGGTTGCCGCACCGGCAGCGGACCCAGACGTTGCGGCCGTGATTGATGAGCAGCCAGTCGCGCCGGGCGCGGCAGGTCGAGCACATCACGGGGATGCCGCCTAGGGCCAGCTTGTGTGGGTGGCTGAGGCAGCGGGTCGTGCCGGAGCCGTCGGCCAGCCGCGTCTCGTACTGGAGCTGCAGCAGGGGGTCGGTGCCGACAGGGAGGACGGGCAGCGCGGGGGCTGCCTCCGTGGTGCGGTCGGTGGTTCTGAGCACGAGCGTCATCTCCCGGTCGAGGGCTTCCTGTTTTCATCCGTAACAGCCGGTGGAGCTGGCTGTCCAGGGGTTTCGTGTAGTTCGGTCGGCTAGTGGGCCGCCCTGCGGACGCGCTAATCAGCGGCGTGGGGGTCGGCTGCGCGGGTCGGAAACGGCAGGGCGCGGTACCGCTGCGTATGCATTTCGTTCGCTGGTACGGCTGGCCGAGGGCTTCTTCTGGCGGGTGCCAGCCTGCGGGCCACGTGGAGCTTCGCCCGGGTGCCCGGGGAGCTGGGCGATGCGGCGAAGACGCCAGACCAGCACGTCGTTAACGTCCTCGGCGGTGTCGAGTTCGCGCATGTCGATGGCCTGCTGCAGGAGGGCCTCGGGGTCGTGGCCCGCCTGCTCGACCTGGGCGAGGGTGGCGACCAAGGCATCGGCCCTCGTCACCATGCCATCCGCTCGTACGCCGCGCCCTGGCAGAACGGCGCGGAGGGTGGCCTCGTGCGTACGGCGTTCGACCTCGGGGAGGGCACGGCCTTGGTCGTGCAGCACCCGCATCGGGGTGGCGGCGGCCTGGCGGTAGGCGGTGCGCAGGTGCTCGGCGGCCTGGCGGGAGGCGTGGGCTTGCTGGGCGTGTCCGCGGGCGGAGTGCCAGCGGGCGGCGGCGAGGGTGACCAGGACGAGGGTGGAGACGAGCATGGCGGTGGTGCCGCCGTCCTCGCCCCGGCCGAGCGCGCCGCCGGCCTGGACGATGCCCCGGGCGGCCGAGCGGAGAGCCCGGGTGTCGGCGCGTTCGGCGCGGACGTGGCTGCGGGTTGCCCGCTCGAAGGCGCGGGCGGCGGCGGCCAGCTCGGCGCGGGTGGCGGCTGGGGAGGTCTGGGCGACCGCGTCCAGGAGTTCTCCGATGCCGACGAGTTGAGCGGCGGCTTCGCCATCGTCGTCGCGGTCCAGGAGGACGGCGGCGCGTTCGGCGATGCCGGTGGCGCTACGGCGTTCTCGGGCGGGTGGAGACCAGTCCGCACGGCCGCCGGTGGCCGAGGGCGTTGCCCGCTCGGCGGTACCGTCTGCCAGCCGGAGGCGGACCTGCGGCAGGGAGAGGTCGGGGGCCAGCTTGGAGCCGGAGTACCAGACCGGGTCGCCGTGGCGGTTCCGGTCGCCGGGCAGGGCCACGCTGTAGCCGAGCGCGTCGCCGGACGGAGCGGTCCGCGTCTTCACGCGCAGGCCTGCCTCTCGCAGCCGAGTGAAAAACTCCTGCTCCTCGTCCGCTCCGGCGAGGGCTCGGCGGACAGCTTCGCGGAGCGTCTCGCGGGGGGTCTCGGGGCGGCCGGTGCGTTCCGCCTTGAACTTCTCGGCGCTGGTGGGGCTTTTCGCTGCGGTGCCATCGCCGGCGTTGAGGCGGCGCAGTCCCATCTCGCCCTCGATGCGCCGGCATTCGGCCTGGGCTTTGTTGAAGTCGTAGTTGAGGCGCGGGTTGCGGAGGTCGCCTCGGACCAAGGTGGCGACGATGTGGATGTGGTCTTCTGCGTGGCGGACAGCGATCCATCGGCAGCCGTCGGGATCACCGTCGGGGGCGATGCCGGTGGCTTGGAGGATGCGCTGGGCGACGGCGTTCCACTCCTCATCGGAGAGCCGCCGGTCACCGGGGGCGGTGCGGACCGAGCAGTGCCAGACGTGCTTGGCGGGCGCTCGGTCGCCAGCCTGCTTAACCCGGAGGTCGAGCGCGGCAGTGAGGCGGGCGAGGGTGACTTTCGGGTCGGTGTCGGGGCTGCTGTCGCGGCCGGGGTCGGGGGCGAAGCCGTCCCAGGAGCCGACGAGGTGCGCGTCAGTGTGCTCCTCGCGCTTGCCTGGGCCGTAGAGGTAGACCAGGAGTCCGTGCGTGCGAGAGCCCCGTCCGATGTCAGGAACCATCACAGCCTCCTGGTCACCAGGTCGTTCGCCGTGTCGTCGAGGCGGCCGAGGGACTGGATCAAAAGGCTGAGTGCGTGGTCGAGTTCGCCGGGGCGGGGCTGTCCGCCGGCATTGTGGACGTAGGCGATCTGGTTGATGTTGTTGCCGATCCGGGCCAGGGCGGTGCGCAGGGCGGCGAGTTCGTCGATGGCTGTGTCGAGTTGTTCGTTGGTGTGCAGGGTGGTCGAACCGCGGGCGGCGGCAAGGCTGGCGGCGGCGAGAAATCGGGCGACAGTGACGCCGCGCCGCGTTGCGGCGGCGGCAATCTCGGTCTTCTCGGTATCGGAGAGGCGGATGGTCGTCTTGCAAGTGCGTTCGCTTGGGTTGCGGGTGCGTCGGCGCGGTTTGCGGTTGGGAAAAGGGGGCGTGCTCGGGCTCGGCTGCTCGCGCTGGTCGTGGCGATCTGCTTCTCCCCCTGCGACCGGCGCCCCCTGGTGCTGGGAGTCCGGTTGGTCCCCGTGCGTCCTCGCTCGGGGACCAACCGGACTTCCCCCGCTCTCCCGGGCGGGGGCAAGTGCGTACGACGGGCCGTAGGACCGTCGTACGCGATAGCTTGCTCCGCCTGGGTCCGTGTTGGGGTCACGTTGAGGTCCGGACGTGGTGGCCGCTGCGTCGTTGGCAGTCACCGGCCCGTCTCTGCGTCCTGCTGGTGGACATCGCGGACGATGTTCTCGATCCAGTCCATGGCGAGAACCGGGTGGTGCAGGGTCCATGGGCAGCTGTGTCGGCATCGTTGCACGGTCCAGGTGCTGTCGGGACCGGATTCGGCGTGGTGAAGGTGGCCGCGCTGGTACAGGACGGTCAACCAGGTGTCCACCTCGGCGGGTGTCGCGGGTTTCGTGCGCATGGCGGTGCTCTCCGGTTCATGGGAGGAGGTCGTGGGGGCGTGCGGGGCGGGTGGCCGGCCGAGGTGTTCGGCTCAGTCACCCGACCCGTGGGATGTGCGGTCAGTTCCGGGGAGTGGTGACCGACTGTCCGTGCTGCTGGCGGAGCTGGACCATCAGGGCGGTCAGCGTGTCGCTGGACAGCGGGATCTGCTGACCGCGGATTGCCTGGGCGACCACCTTGCGGGTCAATTTGTCCTTGGCCGTGACCGCTGACCGGGCGATCTCGAGCAGTTCCTCGGTGTCCAGGTCAGTTCGCCGGCCACCGGCTGTCCGGGGGGCGCGGTCAGCGACCAGTGGCGGAGTGACCGGCCGGTCGATGACCGGCCGGAGGTTGGCCGAGTGACCGGAGACCGTCTCGGTGACGGTCTGCCGGTCGCTGACCGCCCGAGTGGTGTCCGGCTGTCCGCCCAGGTCATCAGCCTCCCTGTCCCGGTGATTGGTGTCCGGACTGCCTCTGTCCGCCGGGGCGCTGTCCCCGGTCGGTCTCCGGGCATCCAGAGCCTGCTTGCGCAGGGACGGGTGGGACCGGTCGGTCAGGGCGGTGACCGGCTGTCCGGCACTGACCTGACCGAGTCGCGGCTGCTGCTGTCCGGCCCGGTCGGTCCGAGTGACCGGGATGCCCTCGGACCGACCGGGATGACCGGCCTGACCGAGGTCATCGCGGTCACTTCGGTCACTGTCCTTGACCGGCCCCCGGGCGATGAGGATGTACAGGTGCACCGCCCCGGCCAGGGCCAGCGGGGCGATGGTGGACAGCACCGCGACGACCGTGTCTCCGAGCCGCAGCCCGGTGGCCGGTGTGTTCTCTTCGTTGAGCCGGACCGCGTGCAATGCGTTGGCCCAGATGCTGGCGGCGGTGGCCGTGCCGAAGAGCGTCCAGACGTAGAGCCGGGCGCGCAGGGGCGCGTGGCGCAGGACCAGCAGGGCCCGGATGCCGTAGGCGATGAACCCGTCGATCACCAGCGGGAAGAGGTAGGTCAGGAGACCGCGGACGTGGATGGCGACGGCCATCTGCTGCAGGGCGTCGTAGCTCAGGGCGCATCCCGCGCCGCCGAGGGCGATGACGACTGCGCGGTCCCATCCGGTGATGTGCGCCTTCTTGGGCGAGCTCGCGCTGGTCACGCGACCGTCCCGAAGTCGTCGCGGCCGAAGCGCTCGCTGTCGGTCTCAGAGTGCGCCATGGGCAGCGGGGACCTCTTCAGGTCTCGGTTGCGAAGGGCTCGGCGGGTCTCGCGGTACAGCTTCTGGGCGTGTTCCTCGGTCACCTTCAGGAGCCAGGCCAGGCGTTCTTCGGACACGCCGTGCTGGTAGGCGGCGCGTACGACCGCGCGGCGCTCGGCCTTGGTGAGGTGGACGTCGCGCCCGGAGATGGTGGCGTTGACGCGGCTGTAGTCGAGGCGGCTGGCGAGCTTCTCGTGCAGTGGTGCGCGCTCCTCCTCCGTCATTCCTCCACGGATGCCGTGGGTGTCGCCGCCTTCGAGGGCGGCGTCCAGGCAGGTGCGGCGGACTGGGCACTGGCCGCACAGTGATTTCGCTGTGGTGATCTTGGGGGTCTCGTCGGGCTCTGGGAAGAAGATTTCGGGGTCCACCGGGTTGTGCTCCGTGCTGTGGCAGACGGCCTGGTCCTGCCAGGTGTGGTCGCCGAGTGACCGGTGGTGGGCAGGGCTGATCGTCGTGGGGGTCATGCGGTTGCTCCGATCGCTCTCCGCACTCGGTAGGCGTCGGCGGAGAGGTGTTGCCGGGTCGGGAAGTACATGGGGCGGCGCGCTGGAGCGCGGCTCGGCGTGGCGGCCTGTTGCGGGTCAGGCGGCGTAAGGCTGGCGTCTGCGGTCGACGGGCTCGAAGGTAACGCGGGTGGTCATCTCGGCGAGCCGGGAGGCGACGCGGTCTCCGAGGTGTTCGCGGAGGTCACGCATGGCGAGGTTGGTGGTGATCAGTGTGGGGAGCATCAGGTTGTAGCGACGGTTGATGAGCCGGTAGGTGATCTCCTCGACCCATTCGGATGTCTTGGCCGCGCCAAAGTCGTCCAGGATGAGCAGCGGGTAGCGGCTGACCGTCTCGAGTTGGCGTTCGGTGTCGTGTCCGGGCCGTGGGCGCAGGTCGGCGTAGAGGTCGGCGGCCGTGGTCGCCCGCCACCTGACTGCGATGCCTGCTTCGACGAGGGTTCGGACCGCGCCGTACACCTGGTGGGTCTTGCCCGCGCCAGTGACGCCAGCGAGGAGCAGGCTGGTGCCGGTGGTGATCTGCGGTCGCGCGCCGGGGTTGGGTGCCTCGGCGCGGGCGATCACGTCGCGGGTCCAGGCCAGTACGTCGGGGTGGTCGGCGCGGGCGGTTCGGTAGCGCGGGGGCATCCGGGCGTCCAGCTGGCCCAGCGGTGTGTAGGGCTGGTCATCGTCCGGGGCGTCGGGGAGGTGCTGTGGGTTCATGCCTCGGGCGGTGAGGATCCGCCGCAGGCGCTGGAGGGCTCCGGCGCCGAGGAGTTGAGGCTCGGTGCTGATCACAGCTCCTCCGCGTAGGCGGCGGCCGGGTCGACCGGGTTGGTCCATGCTCGGTGCGTCGCGCCGGGCCGGGATGCGGACTGGGCGGGGATGCGGGCGTTCATGGCGTCGTTGACCAGGCTCGGCAGCCGGGAGGGATGTCCCTGGATCTCGGCGTAGCGGGCGAGGCCGGCGCGGATGTGGTCCGCGTCGATGCCTTCGGCGAGCAGCTTCTTCAGCAGGCGGCCGAGGTGTCCGAGGACGTCCCCAGGCGGTCGTTGTGTGCAGGAGCCCACGTACTCGGCAAGGAGGTTCCCGGCGGTGACCGTGCCGTCGGGTGCTGTGCGCCCCGTAGGTGAAGACGATCCAGGATCCATGATCCTGGATCCGGACGTCGAGGCTCCGACGCGGTTTCGCGGGAGGTTCGTCGAAGCCTCGACGAACCCCACTTGACCTGTGGGTTCCCCTCCCTTCGGGGCGGCCGTCCCGCTGATGTCGTCCTGCGGGTTGTCGCCGCCGCCCGGGGGCGTTGTGCGGTCGACGTGCGGAATCGGGGGCTGTGCGGGGCGTGGGTCGACGGCTCGGTGAGCGTTCGCCGAGGGCTCGTCGAGTGCTGCGCGAGTGATCGCCTCGGCTTCAGCACAGACTCCCTTGCACGGACCGCACCTCTTGTCGCTGTGGTGGGTGGCGCAGACCGGGAGCCGGGACTGGCTGGGTCGGTCGATCTTCTGGTGCTCGTGCCAGCCGCTGATGTGGAGGTAGCGCTTGCCGTCGCAGCCGGTGTACCGACAGATCAATCCTGCGTCGGCGAGCTGCTGGAGGTCGTCCTCCACGTGTACGGGAGTGTGCTCGGCGCGCAGCGGCCACAGCAGGCCGGCGATGATTGCCGGGTTGTCCCGGTGCCGACCGTGGTCGTCGGAGTGAGTGAACAGGCCTATGTAGGTGACGACCGCGGTGACCGAGCAGGCCGCGACCCGTTCGTTGACGAACAGGTCGGGCTTGACCGTCCGGATGCGGGCCATCAGCTCTCCCGGCGAGCTCGTCGACACTGGAGCCGCTGGCAGCGGCCCCGCGTCGAGGCTGCCGAGATTCCCCTGCTGGGTGGGCGCATGTGATACTCCGTCCTCATGGACGGGGCTGCGTGGTTGTCGCCTGCAAGCTGGCCACGCGGCCCCGGGATCATTGGGCGCCCTCGGTGAGAGCGTCCGACGGATGCCCAGGAGTTGCCGCTCCTGGGCATCGTCGTTTGGCCCCACCCGGTCATGAACCGTTTTCGTGGGTGGATGGCACGATGATCACACTAGACTGAGATGGGGCGATCCTGTCAACCAGCGAAAATGAAGATCGGGAAGCCATTCACCCCAGTGGAAGTGACGCGACCGAAGGACGGCCACGATGGACCACGAGAACAACCCAGCTGCGACGCAGGCGGGCGGCGGGGCCACGCTCGCCGGTCGCCTGGACAGGCTGTTCACCACAGTCCACCCGAAGGGGCGCGGCCCGTACAGCTACGAGGAAGTGGCGTCGGGCATCCGCCGACAGGGCGGCCCGACCATCTCCGCGAGCTACATCTGGCAACTGAGGACCGGCGCCAAGGACAATCCGACCAAGCGCCACCTCGAGGCCCTCTCCGCCTTCTTCGGGGTGAAGCCCGCTTACTTCTTCGACGACGACGAATCGGAGAAGATCGCCGCCGAACTGGACGCACTTGCGGCCATGCGCGATGCAGGCGTGAGATCAGTGGCTCTACGCGCATCCGGGCTCTCCGACAAGAGCCTCAAGATCATTTCCGAATTCATCGAGCGCGCCCGCGAACTCGAGGGCCTCGAGATCCCCGACGGGGACTCGATCATCGACACCAATTCCAGTGGCAAACATCACGACGATGCGGACTGAGCCCCATCAGCAAGGACTTGACGCCTTATTTGTGCATGATTGTCCGCATACAGCCGTCGCAGTCGAGAGCCCTCCAGATGTGCGGCCGGAAATGATCCATATACTCGCCACGGCATCGCGGCACTGAGTCGCGCGTTCGAGAAGTGTCGGATTCGGAGGGCAGATGAAGTCCGGTCGTTCGGGGCCTGCTCAAGGTCCGGGAATCCGGCTCGAATCCGTCCTGGACGATCTCGACCTTCCAGATCCCTTCAAGATCGAGGAACTGATCGCCCGCGTTTCCCATAAGCGCGGCCGTCCTATCCACTTGCACACGGTCCCGGCGATCACAGGTGAAGAACTGCCCTGCGGAGCCTGGCTCGCGACGGAGAAGGCGGACCACATCCTCGTGGAGGAGGCGACCAGTCCACTCCACCGTGATCACATCGTGCTCCACGAGGTGAGCCACATGCTCCTCGGGCACACCCCTCGCCAAACCCTCGGCCGCGCCTTCCACCACCTGGACCCCGACCTCGTGACAGGTGTCCTCGGCCGCACGAGCTACGAGACCGAGGAGGAGCGGAGCGCGGAAACACTCGCCGGCCTCATCGCGACCCGTGCCGCTCTGCGTGGAAACGACGACCGAACCACCCCCAGCACCTTGCGCAGGCTCAATGCCGCGCTCAGCGACTCCTGAGACTCCCCCACACATGATCGACGCGATACCCGCTGTCCTGCTCTGGGCCGTCACCCTCTGGCGCGCCCGCTCCGCCTTTCGGAGACCCGGTCGTTTCAGTCTCTGGCTGGCCTTCGCGGCACTCGCCGTGGCCTTGACGGTCCGGCCGGTCGCCATCGCATCAGCAGTGGACGAGTACCTGCACGTCACCAACGTGTCATTCCTGATCAAGCACATCTGCGCGACCGTCGCGGCAGCGTCGGTCCTCACCTTCGTCGCCGACATGGCCGAGTCGAAGACCAGGATGCGCGTGTCCAGGCTGCACAAGGCCGTGCCCGCCGTCACGATCGTCCTACTGGCCGCCTGCTTCTTCGCCACACCCCAGCCTCACGAGGCTGAGGATCTCCTGGCGGACTACGCCGACCACGCCACGATCCTCGCGTACGGCACCGTATGGACCTCATACCTCGGCACCGCCCTACTGAGCGCCACGCAGCTCTGCTTCCGCTGGGGACGCCGCCCCGACAGCGGACTCGTCGGCCGGGGACTGATCCTCATCGGCAGCGGTACCGCCGTCGGCCTCGTGTACGCCCTGCACCGCATCGCAGTGCTGTTCATCGAATACATCGGCAGCAGCCCACTCAGCGAACAGGTCAACCACACACTCAGCACGGGCCTGCTCTACCTGGCCCTGCTGCTGATCCTGCTGGGCACCACCCTCCCCGCCGCCCCACGCGCCCTCGCCCGCATCCGAGCCCACTGGCAGCTCGTCAGGCTCTACCCCCTGTGGCGCACTCTCACCGACGCCGTCCCGGAGACCCGGCTCGACACACCGCCGAGCCGCGCTGCCGACGCCACCAATGCACTGCGGACCCACGACCGGCTCTACCGGCGCACCATCGAGATCCGCGACTCGATCCTCACCCTCGCCGACCACGCACCGGCAGAACTGCGCGGACGCGCCTACGACCACGCCACATCTCTCGGCTTCATCGGCGCCCACGCCGACATCACCGCCGAGGCCTGCTGGCTCGCCGTCGCCCGCGAGGAACGGCTCCGCGGCACGGCCACCGGCTCCGGCGAACCCATGCCTCCCGCCAGCGGAGGCCGAGACCTGGCCACCGAGATCCGCGCCCTCACCACCCTCAGCACCGCCTACCGCTCCCGCGCCACCCAGGACTTCCTCCGCGCTCACCTTGAGGAGACACCGGCATGACCACGACCCAGCTTCCCCTCACTGCCGCCGCTCCCGCCGAGCGGCGCTCCGCCCGCCTCATCACCGAGGTCCTGGCACCCGCCAACCTGGTCATCGGCGTCCTGCTGGTCATCGGCTGGCACTCCACCAACTCGCTCGCGGGTGCGGGCTGGGGCCTGCTGGCCGGCGCCTTCTGCGGCGGCCTGCCAATCGCCTATATCGTCGTCGGCGTCCGCCGGGGCCGCTGGACGGACAAGCACCTCAAGGTCCGCTCCCAGCGGTGGATACCGCTCTTCGTCACCCTCGGTTCCGTCCTCGTCGGCACGGGCCTGCTCCTGGCGTTCGACGCACCCCGCGAGGTCGTCGCCCTGGTCGCCGCCATGATCGCCGGCCTGGTGCTGACCATGGCGGTCACCGTCTGGTGGAAGGTCAGCGTCCACACCGCCGTCGCCTCCGGCGTCGCCGTCGTCATCACGGTCGCCTACGGCTGGTGGGCCGCCCTCCTCTTCCTCGGCGTCGCCGCCGTCGGCTGGTCGCGGGTCTCCCTCCGCGACCACACGACGGCACAGGTGATCGTGGGCACCATCCTGGGAGGCACGGCGGCAGCCGTGGTGTTCGCGGGGCTGCGCTGACCGACCGGTCACATTCGCCGCATCAACAAGCCAGGCCCCAAGGGCCAGGAATCGCTCAGTGCCGCGTCCGTAGCTATGCCTGACACGGAACCGCCTTGACAATTGCTCCACCGATGTTGTCAGCGCTGCGCTGCAGGCAGCAGGGATGGCCGGTTCGTGGCCACGACTGCGGTGCACCTCGACGTGCCGCCAACTGCTCGACTTCGGCATGGCAGCGATGGCTGGCGCAAAGGATGATCTTCCTACCGAGCGAGCCGTTCGGCGCATTCCTCCGGCCGAGCGAAGCCGACTTCGGCGAAAACGGCTTGCCCTCGGCAATCGCGTGCAGAAGCCGCGGGTCGGACGGCAAGTGTCCGCCTACCCGAGCCCCGCACACGCATGTGGTCGCACATACGTACTACCGCGGCCACTTCCGGGGAGCACGTCACACGGCCTTCTGATTGACGTACCCCAGCGACGCCAGGCCCTCGGCCGCGCACAGCCGATCTGAGGCTCCGCCAACTTCGGTCTGGAGCAACTGATAGGCGGCGCCCTGCTGGCATCCCCAATGCATTGCCGCACGCCACAGGGCCCGGCCGTAGCCGTGGCCCCGGCAGTGCGGCAGGACGCCAAAGTACTGCGGCAGCAGGCGCAAGGCTCCGCTGGCGTCGGCCAAGGTCTCCATGGGGCCGATGGCGCCGGCAACACGCCCCTCGTGCAGCACAGTCAGAACGGGGCCGACGGTCCCGGCCTGCATCTGCTCGTGGAGGAAGGCGAAGCCGTCGGCGGCCATCTCCCGGGCGAAGGCTTCGAAGCCGACGTTCTCGCCGAGCTTCTGCGCCTCGTGGACCGGTACGGTCGCTGCCCCTCCGGGCCCGCCGGCGAACTCCTTGAGCTGGACCCGGGTCCCCACTCCCCGCGCGTACTCCTCAGGCTGGTCGGGCGCGAGGAACCACACGACCTGCGCCGTGCCGGCGCCGTGGAGCGGCGCGAGTTTCCGGGCCAGGTCGGCGCCGGCCGACAGGCCGCCCGGGGCAGCGCCGTACACGTGGACCTTCACGGTGCCGGCGCCACGGTCGACGAGCGTGGGGATCAGGGTCAGCTCCCGGTCGTGCTCGATGGCGTCGACCAGGACGTGCTCGGTCTTGGTGTCCGACCAACGGCGGTCCTTGTCGTAGGGCAGGAAGCGCCCGGTGCCCGCCGTCTCCACGACGGCCTGGAACAGTTCCGGAAGGGGATCATCCGGGCGGTGCGGGCCGAGGGTCGGTACGTACGGCACGGGCATCACAGGTTCGATCCAGCCCCATCGGAAGCGCATGGCCCGCACGCTAGTCGTCTCCTTTCGCGGCCGCAGGCCCCGGCGCGTTGAGACGCCAGGGCCTGCGTGTCGTGACCGGCTCAGGTGCCGGCTGTCCTAGTGGGGGTTGTCGTCACCGGCAGCGCAGGAGCACTTGGCGCTGTCCATGACGGTGTCCATGTCGGCGACGGAGAGGACCTGGGTCACCGGCTCGGCGGCAGGCAGCACCGGCCGCGTGAAGTACGGCAGGTCACGGTCCGGGCCGTTATCCGGCAGCGGGCGCCTCGGCGAGATCTCGACTGCTACAGCGGTCATCTTTCAGCCTGCTTTCTTCGGTCCGTGCTGGCAGTAAGCCGCCAGCGGGGCCTTCGCCTCCTGGTAGTGCTTGGCCAGGGGCCTGCACACGCGGCAGGAACCGGAGAGCGTGCAGCCTGAGCAGCCTCCGGTGCGAAGCATGAGGCGGTCCGCGATCGCTCCGAGACGGGCAAGGCCCTGAATCCCCTCGTGGGGGAGGCTGATCTGGTCGTCGCGGCCGATCTTGCAGATGGACACCAGGCCGTGCGGGTCCATGTGGAAGAAGGTGTGTCCGGCGTTGCATCCGGTGAACGGCTTGCGCAGCCTCAGGTGCTCCTTGGACTGAGCGGTGAGCACCTCGCCGCCCCCGTAGATGGTGGGCGTCATGTTCGTGAAAACCTCGTACTCGACGCCCCAGTCCTTGCACAGGTCGACCATCGCCTGTTCCTCGTGGCCGTTGTCGTCGGTGACGACGATGCTCATCCGGAGGGGCAGGCGGGCGTGCCGGGCGGCGTTCATCCCTTGGACGAACTGGTCCCAGGCTCCGGTGCGCTGCGTGAGCTCGTCGTAACTGGCCTTGGTCGCGCCGTACATGGAGACCGTCACTCGGTACGGCGGGCACTCCCTGAAGAGGCGGAGCAGGTTCTCACGCCACAGCAGCGAGCCGTTGGTCGAGACGGTGATCATCATGCCGAGCTGCCAGGCGTGCCGGTAGGCGCGCATGAAGTCTCGGTCGATGGTGGGCTCGCCGCCGGTCATCTGGAGGAACAGCACGCCGGCCTCGCCCAGGATGTCGAGGCAGCGCCGCTTGTCCTCCCACGGCATTCCCGACTGCACCTTGAGCCCCAGGTAACAGTGCTTGCAGTCGTAGTTGCAGCCGAGGTTGAGTTCATAGCTCGCCTTGCCGTACCCCCATGTGGACGGCCGGCGGACGAGCAGGAAGTCGGCGAGGATCATGCCGGTGACGTCCAGGTCGTCCCACAGTTCGCGGACTGCCTCGGCGAGCCAGGGTGGGGCGGGTTCGGATGGGTCGAGGGCGCGCAGCTCCTCGTAGCGGGCCTCCGGCAGGAGGGCGCCACCCCGGCTTCCCGGTCGCACCAGCACGTGATGCTCAAGGAACGGGCTGGCGATCAGTTCAGGCATGCGGGCTCCAGCGTTCGGTCGTGGATGCAGCTGAGTTCGGTCCCGGCCGCACTCTCGGTAGCGGCCGGGACCGGTGTCCCGGCCGCCGTCACTCCCCCACGGAGGGCCGGCCGGAACGCTGGCCCGCCCCAGGCCGGGGACCACACGGGGGAAGGTCCGGGCGTGGGGAGCCGATCTTGTCGCCGCGACCGGCCCGGGGCGGGTGTCTGGTGGGTCAGGTGATGGCGCCCAGTAGCAGCGCCGCGCAGGTCACCAGGCACAGGACCACGTGGGCACGGGTGTTCACTGGGTGCCCTTCCTGACCACGCGTAGGTCACGACTCGGGCCGCCGCGGACAATCCCCCGCCAGCAGTCACGGCACGCGTGTACCTCCCAGCCGGGACCGGCATCACCACGGTGCCGAGCCAGCAGGCGCCCGCGCCGGGTGGGCACCCCGCAGGAGATGCACACCTGCATGGGCGCGGGGCTCGTCGAGAGGGCCGATGACCCACTCCAGGCCCAGCCGCAGGATGCGTGGGTCGGTGTACCACAGAAGATCGGTCGGCACACGCCGCCATCGCATCAGGCTCCGGTACCCGTCCAACCCGCACACCGTGAGCTCGGTGCCCTCACGGTGGACCTGCACGCCCGCGGCTGTGGCGTCCCGGCCAGCAGTCCGCTCCGCCCGGCGGAATCACCCACAGCAACTGGTTATCGATCAGGTCTTCCATGACGGGCCCGGACCGCTCCGCGACGACGTCCCAGACCAGGCTGCCCCAGTCGCAGGGCATCGTGACGGCGTTCCAACTCCCGTCGACGGTGGCGACATCCACGGGTGCGGAGCTGGGCAGGTAGACCGGTCGGACAGCCAGGGTCGGGGTCACGGAACCTCCACCTCGGCCCAGATACTCTTGCCCCACTGGTACGGGGTGACGCCCCACCGTGCGGCGACGCCGACGACGAGGTTCATCCCGCGGCCCCGTTCGGCCAGCGGCCCCACCTGCATCCGGGTGGGGTGCTGACGGCTCTTGTCCGTCACGGCGACGCGCACGCACGAGCGGCCGGTGCGGGTCAGGGTGACGCGGACGACCGAGCCGCGGGCGTGCTCGCACGCATTGGCCACCAGCTCCGTCACGATGAGGGCCAGACCGTCGGACAGCGCCGACAGGTGCCACACGTCCAGCACCAGACGCACCATCTCGCGTGCGTCGCCGGCGGACTGCCTTTCCCGCTCGAAGACTCCGCTATAGGCGGGGTGACCGGTCGAACTGGCTACCGGCCGCCAGGACGACCTCACGCGGTCCTCGGTGGCGCAAGGGCGACTGCTGCTGTTCACGCTTCAGGCTCCTCCCGTGTCCGTGCTTAGAGACAACGCCCTTTCATCGACCCAGCGGGGACCTCCGGGCGGACCTTTGGGCGGACATTTCAAGCGAGCGGACATTCCACGCCCTCTGAACCGCTACGGTCGGTAGACAGGCGCACACCGGAGGTACGTCATGGCCGACGAGATGACCCTCTTTGAACGGGCTTGTATCGCGCAGGGCCTGGACACCCCGACCAAATTCCTCCGCGCTTTCGAGGGAACCGCCGCGTTACTCGGCGAGCCCGCCACGGTGACACCGCGTCATGTCCGGCGTTGGTGGCGGCAGGTACCACCGCCTACACCACGCGCACGCGCCTGGCGCATCCTCCACACGCTGTTGGGCGTAGACCCCCTGGAGCTGGGTTTCACCAACCCGCCGCCTGGTGCGACCGTGGGGAGTGCACCACTCCTCGCACAGGAAGGCACCAGCGTGGAACGACGGGCGTTCATGCTTGACTCGATCGGCGCCGCCGCCTCGGCCGGTCTCCCCGCCCACCATGCCCGGACCACTCCCTCCGGCAATCTGGGCGCCGTCGGCACCGCCCACCTGGTGGAACTCCGCGAAGGCCTCCGCTCCCTGTACCACCTCGACAATGCCTACGGCGGCGGCGACGTCCGCAGCCTCGCCGTCCGCCACCTGCGCCGCGTCCGCCGCGTCATCAACACGGCAAAGTACCCGGAGACCATCGGCAGGCAACTGCAACTCCTCGTCGGCGAGACCGCCGAGCACTGCGCTTGGCTCTACTACGACGCCGACGACCAGGGCCAGGCACGCGCCTACTGGGGCGAGGCACTGACCACGGCAACCCTGCTCCGGGACAGCTCCCTGGAAATCCTCGTGCTCGCCGGCCTGAGCATGCAGGCGAGCTACGAAGGTCGTCCGCGCGACGGGTACGACCTCGCCCGCGCCGCGCAGCAACGCGCCACCCGCTTCGGATCACCCGTCCTGCAGTCCCTGCTCGCCACACGCGAGGCCCGGGCCCTGTCCCTCATGCAGGACAAGACCGCCGCCAGCCGCTGCCTCGTGGACGCACTGCGCCTGGTCGAGGGCCCCGGACGAGGACGGCCTGCCCCAGAATGGGCGGCCTTCCACAGCGCCGCAGAACTGGACTACGCACAAGGGCTGTTCTTCTACGACAGCGGCCACCACGGCCGCGCCGTCTCCTTCCTGCGCGCCGCCCTCGACCACCAGGACCGCACCTACGGCCGCAACCGCGCCCTGTACCGACTCACCCTCGCCCGCAGCCTCATCAAGGCCGGGGAAGCCGACGAGGGAGCCGCCAACGCCGTGGAGAGCCTCGCCCACCTGGAGGAGGTAGAGTCCGGCCGCGTAATCCGCCGCCTCACCGAGGTCGTCACCCTCCTGGACAACACCGACGCCACGGCCACCCAGGACGCCGCCCAGGAACTGCGCGAGTACGTACACGAACGGGGGGCCGCCGCATGACCGGGATCACCTACACGCGCCACGAAGGCCAGGAAGCCGCCCGCCACCTGGACGCATTCCTCGCCGCCTACGAAGAGGTCTACGCCGAGCCGCCCTACAACGAGGGACCGCGCGATGTGGCCGAGTTCATCGACCACTACCAAGTACACACCCAGCGTCCCGGCATGCGCCTCATCCTCGCCACCGAGGGCTCGAACGTGGTCGGGTTCTCCTACGGCTACTACCTCGCCCCAAAATCCCGCTGGTGGAAGAACCTCCAGGACGTCACGCTGCCGGACACCGAAACCTGGGAGGACGGCCGGCGGACTTTCGTAATCCTCGAATTGGCCGTCCGCAAGGCCTGGCGCCGCCGGGGCATCGCTGAAACTCTGCACACCCAACTGTTGGACGGCATCAGCGCGCAGCGGGCAACACTCACGGTGCGCCCGGAACCAGAAGCCGCGCCTGCCCGGGCCGCATACGTCACCTGGGGATACCGCCCGGTCGGCATCTCACACCCATGGGAAGGCGCGCCCCTGTATCAGTGCATGCTGCGAGAGATGGACCCGCGACCGGCTTAGTGAGCGTTTGATTCTTGCTTGTCTGTTTTGTTTGGGGCTTAGCTGTCGCGCCAGTTGGGGGTGGCTTCGTGTGTGAGGCGGCGGGTCATGAGGTTGATGGCGGCGAGCTGGATCATGGCGGCTGATCGGTGGGGGTGGGTTTCGTAGTCGCGGGCCAGGCGGCGGTGGTGCATGAGCCAGCCGAGGGTGCGTTCGATGACCCAGCGGCGGGGTTGGACGTGGAAGCCGCGGGTGGTGGGGTCGCGTTGGACGATCTCGAGGTTGATGCCGAGGCGGGCGGCGTGTTCGACGGCTTGGGTTTTGTAGCCGTTGTCGGCCCAGGCTTTGCTGATGGTCGGGTGACGTGCGGCGATGCTGGCGAGAAGGTGGGTGCCGGCGGCGGAGTCGTGGACGCTGGCGGCGGTGACGGCGACGGCCAGGAGGAGGCCGAGGGTGTCGGTGGCGATGTGCCGCTTGCGTCCGATGATTTTCTTGGCCGGGTCGATGCCTTGGCTGGTCAGGTGGACGGTGGCGGAGGTTTTGATGCTCTGGCTGTCGATCAGGCAGGCGGTGGGCTCGCTGGTGCGGCCTTCGGCCTGGCGGACTTTGCCGCGGAGCAGGCCGGTGAGCTGGTCGAAGATGCCGTCGGCTTCCCAGTGGGCGAAGTAGCCGTAGACGGTCTGGTGGGGCGGGAAGTCGTGGGGCAGGTAGCGCCAGGGGATGCCGGTGCGGTCGACGTAGAGGATGGCGTTCATCAGGGCGCGCAGGTCGTGGGTGGGTTTGCGGATGCCGTTGCGGGCTTGGCGCCAGGCTTCGAGGGTGGGGCGGATGAGTTCCCAGCGGGCGTCGGACAGGTCGCTGGGGTAGGGCCGTGAGGACTGCATGGTGCCTGCGTATGCGGTGGCAGTCGGCCTTGGCAGGGCGTGTGCGGAGGTGTCGGGTGCACCGGGGGGTGTGTTCTCAACTCGGTGTGAACCGGTAGGTCTCTAAACGAGACAGGAGCTCTTGGAAGGAAACCGGCGTATTACGGCTCTGCCGAGTGTCACGGAAGCCGCGTTTCCGGCGAATCGCTTCGCTGAGTGCTCGATCTGGTCCCTGCAATTCACCATGGACCATCCAATAACAGAATCAAACGCTCACTTAAAACGCTCACTACTGACTTCGGCTCGTTAGGGTGAACTTCTTGAAGTCCCTGTACGGAGGCCATGATGGCGTTATTTGAATCTTTCACGAATCGCCATCAGCCAGGCAGCCGAGCTGCTTGAGCAGAAGATCAGGCCGTCTGAAGCTTCCCCTTGATCGTGGACACCTGGAGACTGGGACGCGACCGTCGTGCAACCGAGCGGTGCTCGCGAGTGTCCTACAGGCGTGACAACGACGCCTTCGCTGCCCTCACTCGTACTGCGTGGCCGCAATGCCACAGCCCGCTTCGAAGAGGGCTCGGATCATGTGCAGTGGGAACAGGACGGACGTACGGTCCGGATCCCGTTGCAGGCCATCGAGGAAGTCCGCGGCCTGAACCACACGGTCGAAGCCGTCCTGACTACGGCACGGGCCGGCCATCCTGCTGCCGTGTACGCGGTGCACGACGCCAGCGCCGCCGCAGTGTCCGCGTTCAGCGCCGCCGTGCGTGCCCACCTGCCCGAACGCGCCCCAGGGGATCCGCGTCCCGAGGGCGAGGACCTGGTCACCATCACCTCCACACGAAGCCACCGGCGACCATCGCGACGGGTCCTCTCCATTTCAGCGGTGATCACGGTCTTCGCAGTGATCGATGTGACGGTAGGGGTACTCGGCGAGTCAGGATTCGCCGTCTTCCTGCCGTTCGTGCAGCTCTTTACCGCCGTGGGGATGTTCTTGGTGGCTGTCATGGGGCGGGGCCTGTACGACGGCCGACGGCTGCCCAAACACGGCATCACGGTGCTGGCCGAACTCGACCATTACACCAACAACGCAAAGGTGTACCGGTACTCAGACCTCAACGGCGAACTGCACTACTACCGGGAAGCGGCGGGAGGACAGCAACTGGAGCTCAGCTACGACCCGCGCAACCCCAGCCGCGCCGCCGCCCGCCTGTCCCTCTACATGCAGATCATGATGGCTCTGATGACTCTCGTCGGCCTCGGGCTGGCCTGTGGAGGACTCGGAGTCACGTTCCACGAACTTGTCGTCGCGCTGCGGGGATAACACCTCACCTCTACTGCGGCTTGTCAAGGTGAGGCTGGATCGCCGAGGGGCAGGCCGGTCCCGGCTATGAAGCCGTCGAGAGTGTGGGGCCGGTACTGGAGGCGTTTGAGTCTGTTGCGGACCAAGGCTTCGAGCCGGTCGATGGCGACCACCGCGAGGTTGGCCAGGGTGCGTTTGACGTGCGCCCATACCCACTCCACGGGGTTGAGGTCGGGCGCGTAGGCGGGCAGCAGGAACACCGTCAGCCACTCACGCTGGGCGATCAACTGGCGCATGGCGTGGGAGACGTGGGTGTTCAGGCGGTCCCAGACCAGCACGATCGGTGTCTTGACGAGGTGGTGGGCGCCGTCGATCAGCATGATGAAGTCGCGCTCGCTCATACTGCGGCGCTTGCCTTTGCCTGCGGGGTGGGTGCGCAGGCGGTGGCACAGCCGGGTGCGGGAGCCGGGCCGCATGGCAATCAGTCCGGCCACCGACAGGCGTCCCGGGCTTGTCATAGCCGAGGTGGTCGGTGATCTCGCCCTCGAGGGCGGATTCCAGGAGCCGCTTGGTCAGCTGTTGCAGCAGCCCGCCCTCGCCGGTCAGCTGCAGGCCCTCGGCCTGGGCGCGACCGACCAACTCGTCGATGAGCTGGTCGTCCACCACCTTCGCCGACTGCGGCTCAGTGGCCTTTACGGACTCGGCCTCGGTCACGTTGTCGCTGGTCATCGATGCATTTTCCTTGATCAGGAGTTACACCGATCGTTTGGCTCTGGCCCGTAGTCGGTGGTGACGCCGGGTAGCTAGCGATCATGATCTTGTGATGGATATCAACTCCCTTATGGCGACGGTGTTTTCCGGCTTGTCGGTACTGGTCGTCGAGGACGTGGCGGACAGTGGCGGCGCGGTGGTGGTCACGGCCCGCACCCGGGAGGACGCGGTGCCGTGTCCGGTGTGCGGGACGCCGACGGCGAAGGTGCACGGGTACCACGGCCGGACCGTGGCGGACGTGCCGGTCGACGCCCGTCAGGTCGTCGTGCGCCTGCGCGTACGACGGCTGGTCTGCCCTGTCCTGGGATGTGGGCGGCAGACCTTCCGCGAGCAGATCCCCGGGCTGCTGGAGCGTCATCAGCGCCGCACGGTGCGGCTTTCGTGGCAGATATCCCAGGTGGCGCGGGAGCTGTGCGGCCGGGCGGCCGCACGCCTGGCCGGCATGCTGGCCGTCCCCGTCTCCCGCAGTACCGCGCTGCGCCATCTGCGGCGCTTGCCGCTGCCGCAGCGGGTGGTCCCGCGGGTGATCGGCGTGGACGATTTCGCCCTGCGCCGCCGCCACCGCTACGCCACGATCATCACCGACGCCGAGACCGGCAGGCGTGTCGCGGTGCTGCCCGACCGCGAGGCCGCGACGCTGGAGTCCTGGCTGCGTGAAACCCAGAGATCGAGGTCGTGTGCCGGGACGGCTCGGCCACCTATGCCGAAGCCATCCGCCGTGCTCTGCCCGACGCGGTGCAGGTCAGCGACCGATGGCACCTCTGGCGGAATTTCTGTGACAAGGTCCAGCTCAAGGTCCGTGCCCACGCCGGCTGCTGGGCCACCATCAACCCGCCCCGCCCCGGAGGAGTACGCGAGCAGACCACCCGCGAACGCTGGAACAAGGTCCACGATCTGCTCGGCCAGGGTGTCGGCCTGCTCGACTGCTCCCGCCGCCTGGCCCTGTCCCTGAACACCGTCAAACGCTACGCCCGCATACCCGAACCCCAGGCCCTGCGCATCGCCCCCACCTACCGGCCCACCCTCGTCGACCCCTACCGCGACCACCTCCGCGAACGGCGCCGGGCCGACCCCGCAGTGCCCGTCACTCACCTCCTGCGGGAGATCCGAGAACTGGGCTACACCGGCAGCGCCAACCTGCTGGTCCGCTACCTCAACCAAGGCCGCGCCGAAGGCGACCGCCCCGTCACCACCCCGCGCCACGCCAGCCGTCTCCTACTCACCGACCCCGAGAATCTGCGCCCGAAGGAAACGACCCTGCTGGAGAAGATCGCCGCGGCCTGCCCAGAGATGACCGCGCTCACCGACCTCGTACGCGGCTTCGCCGTCCTGCTGAAGCCGGCCGAGGGCAACGACGTCAAACTCACCGACTGGATCACCACCGCCCGCGCCGTCGACCTGCCCCACCTGCGCAGTCTCACCAACGGCCTCGTAATCGACCGGGCCGCCGTCAACGCCGGCCTCACCTTGCCCTACCACAACGGCCGCACCGAGGGCGTCAACACCCGCACCAAGAGGATCATGAGACAGATGCACGGACGCGCCGGATTCGACCTTCTCCGGCACCGCATCCTCCTGCCCTGACAGACACCCGGCGTCACCACCGACTACGGGCCAGAGCCGATCGTTTTACAGTCCCCCTCGGCATCGGCGTCCAGGCCGTGAGGACGCCCGCACTGGGGGCGTCGTCCACGCTCAAACGGTCAGCTCTTGATGGAGTGCCTGCCGTATGGGCATCTGCCCGCCCACGCGTGGTGGACGGGCAGATTGGGGAACTTCTCAGTGCGCGCGTACTGACGCGCCGTAGCCGTCACTCTGGCGGAGCACCGTCACCGCTGCGGCGGGTGCCGGCCACGCCTGGATGAGGTACCACTCGGTAACCTCATCGGGAGCAAGGTCGATTGCGGTGTCCCGGCCACGGGCGTGAATACGCAGCCGGTAGTTGCCGGGGCCGGTGAAGGACAGGACGGGGAGTTCTTCGTCCAGGTCGTCCATCAGGCCGCGGACCATGAGATCGCCCGACGCGGAGTGTACTGAGATCTCCACGATCTCCTGCCAGTCTCCGTTGTCCGGCGCCGGTTCGGCCTCGTAGTGCGTGATGCTGACGTGCACGTCGCCGGTGTGGATGCCGGTGAGGACGACGGTGATGCCGTCGGTGACCTGTACGAGTCCGTTGTGCTTATGGCCCAGGTCGGGGCCGGTGGGCCCGTTCTCGTCGCTTATGTTGAACTGGTGGTACTGGACCGGGACAGGTCCGCTACCCCGTTCGACCTCATCGCTCATGCCGCATTCCCCTGCCTGACGGTGTGTCCCTACTTGATCTGCATCAGGAACCGGTCTTTCTCGATAATGCGGCTATACAAGTAGAAACGGCCCAGGGCCTGGCCGCCGTCCCTGTTCTGTGTCGCGTCAATCATGCGCCGACTGTAGCTGCCGCCGGTCTTGGCGCCCTGCCAGGTCGAGGCGAAGGGATACTCGTCGCACTGCTTGCCCGGCGGCCGCGTCAGGCTGGAAGGGCACGACGTGTCCCGGTTCTCCTTGATCTTGGCTTTGTCCGTCAGTCGGGTGAGGTAACGCGTGGTGCCGTACTTGCCGGGCAGATTCTGGGTATTCTGCGCGTCCTCGATGTGCTTGGCCAGCTCCGGATAGTCACCGGCCTTCGCGTAGACCATCACCGGGATATACGGCATCACGCAGCCAGGCTTAGAAGTGCCGGGGAGTGCGTTGTCGCACCGGATGGGAGGCGTCGGTAGGGATATCTCGTTGCTCGGGGTGGCTCCGGCCTTGGTGAAAACCCAGGCCGCCGAAGCCTGACCCTCCCCCTTCTTTCCCTTGGGTGAGGTCTTGATAGTGGTTTGCAGGAAGAACTGTCCGACGGCGTCCTTGCTCTGGCTCATCGTCTGGGAAGGGAAGGTACTCTCGGTCACCTTGCACTTGCCCGAGCACTTCACCTTGCCGGACGCGCTCATGCCCTTGGCGGTCCCTGTGCTGGAGACCTCCATCAGTTCCACCTGATACGCCCAGTTCGGAACATCCCGTCCACTGTAGGCGTAGGCGCGCACCAGGTAGTTCAGGGTGCCGGTGACGGCGCCGGTACGCGGGTTGATGATGCTGGCCGTGGCAGAGAAGATGCCGCACGCCTTGAACCGGTTTACGTACCACTTGCCGCTCACTCCGTGGTCATCGCACCACTTCGGGGTGGGCCAGGCGGCAGCAGAGGCGCGCGGCTGGGCCGTACTTGGCGTGCTGTCCCATGTCGCACAAGTAATCGGTTCTTCGCTGCCGTCCCGCATGGCGATCAGAAGCTGCGCCCGGCACGCAATGGTGGGGCTCTGATCTCCCGCCAGTGGGTCGGGATTCTCGAGGCCTTCCTCCTCGGGTCCTTCGTCTCCCGGACTGGTTCCCATGTCGAACGGGGCCCCGTCTTCCGTCTCCGGCACCGGCTGGGAGATCTCGTCGTCAAGCTCCTGCGACGAGTCGTCCAGGTCTTCCGGCCGCGGTATGTCATCCCCCTCAGCCTCATCAGCGAACCGTGCAGGCATGGCACGTGCGGCCGTTGTTTCGGACGCATGAGCAGTAGTCAGGCAACTGCCCAACAGTCCCAGCATCACAACTCCTGTGGCCAGCAGTCTTCTCAAGCGCAAGTTGAGTCCCCTGAATCGATCGGAACGACGTGGGCGCGTGGTCTGTCGTGCTCACGTCGAGTCGCTTTGATCAAATCACAGAAGATTCGCAACGCACTCGAAATCCAACGCGCATTTCCCGCCACTTTTCGAGCCGCAAGTGACAGACCATTAGCGGTAGTTCGTCAAATCCGGAAGGGCGGGTGAGGCCCGCAGGAGACGTCCGGCCGGTCGGCGAGGTCCTGGACGTTCGTGCCGTGCTTCGGGTGCTTGCCCGAGTGTGCGCCGTGAGGCGCTCGTTGTTCGAGTGGCGGTGAAAGGACGCCACCACTGTCCTGTCGCAGTAGGGCGGTTGGGGGCAGCCTGAACCGGGAGGTGCCGGGGAGGGCGGGAAGCAGCCCCGACAAAGCCGGGACGTGCCAGTACTGCCAGATGATGCGGGTCCGGCAAGCGAGACGGAGAGGAGTACGCGAGGAACCGGCGTCTACGCCTCCTTAAGGCACGCCAGCTCGAACCTGGTGGATGAGGGCTGGATGCGGTGCGTCCCTGCTGGATATTCGGCTGGCGGGGAACTTTCCGGGTGGTCTATTTCGGTCGCGCGGGGAGGCCACGGTGAAGTGCTGCGGGGTAGCCGTGGCGAGGCCGCGGGGGCATAGCCGGGCTCCTACTCCGACGATCGAACAACGAGCGAACACGGGAACCGTCCCGGTTCCGCCCTCCTGCCGCGCATCCAGTTCGGGCGGAGGGCTGGGTCCATCGTCGGCCGTTCGGACCGGGACGGGGCGGAGCCGCCGTAGTACTCCGAGCCGGGGAGAGCCCGGCACATGGGGAAGGGCGGCAGCGGTTTCGAGAAGGGAAGGAGGCTGCAATGCCGATAGACGCACCGCTGAACAGTGGTGCTCCCGAGGCCCCGTGGGGGTCTCACCAGCAGGTATCGGGGATGCAGACCAAGCTTCACCGTTGGGCGGCGGCTGACCCATGGCCGCAGGTTCGACGATCTGTTCAACCTCGTATGCGACCCGGCGACGCTGCTCGTGGCGTTCGAACGGGTCGCGGGCAACAAGGGAGCCCGGACCCCGGGCGTCGATGGCCCCACGGTCGTCAACGTCGAGCGGGAACTCGGTCTCCCGGGCTACCTGGAGGACCTGCAACTGCAACGCGCACTGAAGACGGGTGAGTTCCGCCCGCTGCCGGTGCGCGAACGCAAGATCCCCAAGCCCGGCGGAAGCGGGAAGGTGCGCAAGCTCGGCATCCCGACCGTCTCCGACCGGGTGGTCCAGGCAGCCCTCAAGCTGGTGCTGGAGCCAATCTTCGAGGCCGACTTCCTGCCGATCTCCTACGGTTTCCGGCCCATGCGGCGCGCGCACGACGCGATGATGGCGCTCGTTGAAAATGGCTCTGGCCGCAGTTCCGTGAATCCCCAGGTCAGCAGTAGGAACGCGGGATCGTTTCGGCAGCGTACTTCCTGCCGTGGCGAGCAAGACGGTTGAGGATGTGCTGTTTCCCGGGATCGATGTGCGGGTGGAGGGGATGAGCGACTCCTCCGGCATCCTGGTGGTCGAGGCGGTGTCGACGGCCCGTCCAGGCCGGTGCCCAAACTGTCGCAAGCAGGCCCGCCGCGTGCACAGCACCTATCAACACACCCTGAATGAGCGGCCGTTGGGCTCACGTCGAGTCATCGTCCGCCTGCGGGTGCGCCGGTACTTCAGCGACCGGAAGAGCTGTTCCCGTAAGACGTTCGTCGAGCAGGTGCCGGGTCTGTCCGCGCGCTACCGTCGGTCGAGTACCGGGCTGGTGGGCTGGCTGCGGTCGATCGCGATCGAGCTCGGCGGCCGTCCCGCCGCCCGGCTGTGCCGACGCCTGCGGCTGACCGCGAGCCGAACCCGGCTGCTCAGGCTGCTGACGGCGCCAGCGGTGTCGGACCGTGCCCCGCGGGTGCTGGGGGTGGACGAGTTTGCCTTCCGCCGCGGCTGCACCTACGGCACCGTGCTGGTCGACGTCGAGGCCGGCCGGGTCGTGGACGTACTGCCCGACCGCACCTCCGAGACGTTCGCGACCTGGCTCACCGATCATCCTGGAGCCGAGATCATTTGCCGGGACCGGGCCACCGCCTACACCAAGGCGGTCAAGGAAGCCGCCCCTCATGCCCTGGAAGTCGCTGATCGTTGGCACCTGTTGCAGAACCTGTCCGCCGCGGTGGAGAAGACCTGTCACCAGCACCGCGACTGCCTGCGCAAACATGCCGAGGAGGAGACGGCGACCGAGGCGCCGGAGCCACCCCCGATGCTGTTACCGCCCGCGGAACTGCCCCGCACCCAGATCATCGAACGCACCCGCCACCGCTACGAGGACATCCACCGCCTGCTGGAGAAACGCTGGACGATCAGCGCCATCGCCCGTCGGCTGAACCTCGGCCGCAAGACCGTGCGCCGCTTTCGTGACACCGACCTCCACGAGCTGCTGGCCTCCGCCCGCGACCGCCGGCCCAACGGCGTCCTGGAGCCCTTCAAGGCATCCATCAACGCTCGCTTCACCGAGGCGCAGGGCCAGGTCAGCAGCACCCGGCTGTTCCTGGAGATCCAGGCCCGCGGCTACCGCGGCAGCCGCCAGGTCGTCCGCAAACACCTCGCCGCCCTGCGCGCAGGCACCGCCGAACCGGTGCGGGCCGACATCCCCAGCCCCCGCAAGATCACCTCCTGGATCATGCGGCC